>JBEEFX010000126.1:0-20305 GCA_041166365.1 Acidimicrobiaceae bacterium | reverse complement strand
TCGACGAATGCCAGCCATCAGCGAGGATCGGGCTGCCGTCGCGGGCGCGGGGAGCGAACACCTCGGTCAACGACTGGCCCGCGATCTCGCTCGCGGCGCGACCGACGAGCCGGCCCGCGGCAGCGTTGGCCTCGATGATGCGGCGATCCGCGTCGAGTCGCACGATCGCGTCGGGCAGGTCTTCGAACACGGTCACGATGATCCGCGGCGTTGGCGCGCCGCCTCGAAACAGATGACCGAGCCCGCCATCGCGACGTTGAGTGATTCGACGTCGCCGGCCATGGGAACGTGCACCCAGCCGTCGAGCTGCTCGGTGATGTCCGGCGGAAGACCATGGGCTTCGTTGCCGAGCACGAGCGCGAACGGCCCGGTGAGATCGGTCTCGTCGTAGGGCTTGCCGCGATGCGCATCGGTTCCGAGTCGTTGCACGCCGCGACCGCCGATCGCTTCGAGCACCTGCACGGGTTTGCCTCCGCTCACCACCGGGACATGGAAGATGGAACCAGCGGACGCCCGCACGCATTTCGGTGCGAACGGGTCGACCGAACCGTCGCAGAACAGTACCGCTCCGACTCCCGAGGCCTCCGCCATCCGCACGACCGTCCCTGCGTTGCCCGGGTCGGAGACTTCACACAGGACGACCACGGGCATGCCCGACGCTCTGTCCAGCGCGTCGTCGACGGAGAGCACAGGCGTCGGGGCGAGCGCGACGACACCTTGCGGCGTCATCACGTCGGTGAACTGGTGGACGGCCCCCGGTTGCACGACGTGCACGCGGATGCCACCAGCGGTCGCGTCGTCGACGATCTGCTCGTTGGTTCCGGCCTCGACGTAGATCGCCTCGATGGGCACCTGCATGCGGATCGCCTCAGCGACGAGCGCCGGGCCATCGATGATGAAGCGGCCCTCCTTCTCGCGAACCGTACGGCGACGCGCCAAGGCGCGGAGATACTGGGCCGCTCCCCGGCCGCTCTTCTTCACGCGACGGCGGCTCGGGCCTTTTCGACGAGGGCCGTGAACGCCGCAGGATCGGTCACTGCGACATCAGCGAGGACCTTGCGGTCGACCTCGATGCCCGCCGTGTGGAGCCCTGCGATGAAGCGGCTGTAGCTCATGTCGTTCTGGCGGCACGCGGCGTTGATCCGCTGGATCCAGAGCTTGCGGAACTCGCCCTTGCGAGCACGACGGTCACGGTACGCGTACTGGAGCGAGTGCATGACCTGCTCGTTGGCCGCGCGGTACGACCGGCTCTTGTTGCCGAAGTATCCCTTTGCGCGATCGAGCGTGGCTCGACGGTGCTTCTTGCTGTGGACGGCGCGCTTGACCCTCGCCATGGTGCTTCTCTCCTCCTACTTCAGGCCGAGCAGACGCTCGATGCGCGACTTGTCGCCACCCGTGACCTCGGCCTCGCGCTTGAGGCGGCGGGTGCGCTTCGACGGCTTCGGCTCGAGCATGTGGTTCATGTAGGCCTTGCGGCGAACGATCTTGCCGGAGCCGGTCAGCTTGAAACGCTTGGCCGCGCCCCGGTGCGTCTTCATCTTGGGCATGTCGTGCTCCTCAGGCCGCGTCTTCCGGCTTGGTGGTGTCGTCGGCGGCCTCGGTGGGCGCCACTGTCGGTGTCACGGTCTCGGTGGTGGTCTCAGTGCTGGTCTCGGTGGTGGTCTCTGTCTCGGCTTTGCGCTGCGCGTCTCGAGCCGCTTTCGCCTTCTTGTCCGGAGCGAGGACCATCGTCATGTTGCGCCCGTCGAGCTTCGGCATCACCTCGACTCGTGCCACCTGGACCACACCCTCGGCCACCCGGTCGAGGATGCGACGGCCCAGCTCAGGGTGCTGTGTCTCGCGCCCTCTGAACATGATCGTGACCTTCACCTTGTGGCCTTCGTCGAGAAACTTCTCGACCTTGCGAGTCTTGGTGTCGAAGTCGCCGGTACCGATCTTCGGGCGGTACTTCATCTCCTTGATCGAGATGTTGGTGCTCTTGCGGCGGGAGTCACGTTGACGCTGCGACTCCTCGTACTTCCACTTGCCGTAGTCCATGATGCGGCAGACCGGGGGGTTGGCCTGGGCGGCCACCTCGACGAGGTCGAGATCCTGCTCTCGCGCGATCGCGAGGGCCTCCGGTAGCGGCTTTATCCCGATCTGGTCGCCGTCCGCTCCAACAAGTCGTACCTCTCGAGCACGGATGCGATCGTTGATCCGGGGCTCGTTCGTACCCGCCAGCGCGGCTATCTGGGATCAGTCCTCATGTATCGCGTTGGTCCTCCCTGACGCTCGGTTTCATGGTCTAAGAACAACAAAAGGCGGGTGCCGAAGAGCCGACACCCGCCCCGCAACGGTTCCCGTTCGGGTTGGTCATCGACCCGGGCGCACAGCCGCTTGCGGCTCAGTGGCCGGGTGGGGGCACGAATCGCCCCGCTTCCGGTGTTCAGTTGTCGGCGTAGGGTACCAGTCGGTCTGGGCCCGACAACAGTTTGGAGTGCGCATGTCTCTGTGGACACCTGAGGGGGAGCATCGCGTCGAGCGGGAGGAACCCACCGAGGAGCCGCAGGGAGACCCGCTCGCAGGGCTCTCACCCGAGGAGCGGGAGCAGGCCATGGCCATGGCGGCCGAGATGGACGACGTCCGGCGGCAGCTGGCGTCGGTGCCCGCATCGGTGGTCATCGCCAATCACGCCATGGGGATGTACGAGCTGGCGGCGATCCATCTGTCGAGCCAGCCCCCGAACTTCGCCGAGGCCCAAGTCGCCATCGATGCGATGGCCGCGATCGTCGAGGGACTCAAAGGCCGGCTCGGTGAGAACGAGCCGACACTCGTCGACGCGCTGGCCCAGTTGCGCATGGCGTACGTCCAGCTACACGGGGCCGCTACCGAGCCCGCGGAGTGATGGCACTCGCCTCGTAGGTGCCGTGGCGAGCCGGCCGGAGCTCGAAGTCCACCTCCGTGCTCACCGCGATCGTGCGGCTGCCGTCCGCGAGGGCCGTGCAGGGGAACGCGACCGTAGTGCCGTCGTCCGCGGTGATCGTGCCCAGCCCGGCAGCGTTGTCGAACGAGGCGACCGTGCCCGTCAATGCACGATCTTGGCGAGCGGGAGCTCGATGATGTCGGTCGCGCCCGCATCCTTGAGGGCGGGGATGAGCGTGTTGATGGTGGCCTTGGGGACGACGGTTTCGATCGCGTAGCCGCCCCCGCCGAACAGCTCCGACACCGTGGGTGCCTTCATCGAGGGTACGAGCGCGATGACGGCGTCGAGGTCGGCGGCGGACACGTTGAGCTTCACGAGCACCTTGCTGCGGGCTTCGAGCGTGCCTTGCAGCAGGGTCAGGAGCTGGCCCATCGCGTGCGCCTTCTGCGGATCGTCGTGGCTCGCCGGGTTGGCGATCAGCTCGGTGTACGACGTGAGCAGCGTGTCGATGATCTTGAGACCGGCAGCGCGGATCGCCCGTCCCGTCTCGGTCCCGTCGACGATGCAGTCGACGATGTCCGGCACCTTGGCCTCGGTCGCGCCGTACGAGAGCCGGATGTCGGCGTCGATGCCGCGCTTCTCGAAGAACCGCCGCGTGAGCTCGGGATACTCCGAGGCCACGCGCACGCCGTCGCTCAGGTCCTCCACACGCTCGACCGGGGAGTCCCGGGGCACGGCGAGGACAATGCGGAACGGGCTGGCCGAGGCCTTGGAGTACTGCAGCTCGCCGAGCGTGACGACGTCGCTGGCCGTCTCCTCGATCCAGTCGCGGCCCGTGACCCCGAGGTCGAACAATCCGTCGGCCACGTAGCGCGGGATCTCCTGGGGGCGCAGGATGCGGACCTCGTCGATCCTCGGATCGTCGATCGTGGCCTTGTAGTCGACGTCGGACGAGCGGGTGACGCCCAGATCGGCCGCCTCGAAGAGCTCGAGGGTCGCCTTCTCCAGCGACCCCTTGGGCAGCACCAGCTTCAGCATCGACTCAGTCTCCTCCCGAAATCCCACTCAGACGTACACACTTTTGTGTACCTATGAGTGGGATTTCGTGATCTGGGCGATCAGCCTCGCCATTTCGACGGCGGTGCGGGCTCCCTCTTCGCCGGCGTTCTCGCCCCCGGCATCGTCCGAGCGGGCCAGCGCCTGCTCGAGGTTCTCCGTCGTGAGCACGCCGAAGACGATCGGCAGCCCCGTGTCGAGTGCCACCCGCTGGATGCCCGCGGCCGCCTGACCGGCAACGAGTTCGAAATGTGCGGTCTCACCGCGGATCACGCAGCCGAGGCAGATCACCGCATCGACCTTGCCCGATTGGGCGAACGCCTTCGCGACCAACGGCAGTTCGAACGCCCCGGGGACCCACACCTCGGTGACGTCGGCCTCGTCGACCTTGCACTCGGCGAGGCCGCGGCGCGCACCGTCGAGCAGCCGCAGCGTGACGTGGTCGTTGAAGCGTGCGCACGCGATGGCGACGCGCAGACCGAGGCCGTCGCGCACCGGCTCTTCACGACCGCTCGCCACGACGTCACGGGACAAGGTCTTCGCCCTTCGGCATGGCTTCGTCGGCGAACTCGTCGAGCAGGTGGCCCATCCGCTCGCGCTTCGTGCGGAGGTAGTGCTCGTTGTAGGGGTTCGATTCGATCTCGAGGGGCACGCGCTCGACGATCTCGAGACCGAACCCTTCCAAGCCGCCGAGCTTCGCCGGGTTGTTGGTCATCAGCCGCATGGTCGTGATCCCGAGGTCGGCGAGGATCTGCGCGCCGATGCCGTACTCGCGGCTGTCGGCCGGTAGGCCGAGTTGGAGGTTGGCGTCGACGGTGTCGGCCCCCTTGTCCTGCAGGCCGTACGCCCGGATCTTGTGGCCGATGCCGATGCCCCGGCCTTCGTGGCCCCGCAGGTAGACGACCGCGCCCAGCTCCTGCTCTGCGACCTTCTCCAATGCCGCTGCGAGCTGCGGACCGCACTCGCAGCGCAGCGATCCGAAGACGTCGCCCGTGAGACACTCGCTGTGCACTCGCACGAGCACGTTCTCGGCGCCCTGCACATCGCCGCGCACGAACGCGAGATGTTGCTCACCGTCGAGCACTGACTCGAACACGATGCAACGGAACTCCCCGAACTCCGTCGGGATCGGCGCTTCCGCGAGGCGGCGCACGAGCTTCTCGTGCTTGCGGCGGTAGCGGATGAGATCGGCGATGGTGATGAACAGCAGCCCGTGCTTGTCGGCGAACTTCTCCAGCTCGGGGGCCCGGGCCATGTCCATCTTCTTCTCGTCGACGATCTCGCACAGCACGCCTGCGGGATACAGACCGGCCAGTCGCGCGAGGTCGACGGTGGCCTCGGTGTGCCCGGCGCGCTTCAGGACGCCACCTTCCCGAGCCTCGAGCGGAAGGATGTGCCCGGGCCGGGCGAGATCGTCCGGACGGGTCGCAGGGTCGACGAGCGCGGCGATCGTCGCGGCGCGGTCCCAGGCCGAGATCCCCGTCGACGTGCCGTGGATGTAGTCGACCGAGACGAGGAAAGCCGTGCGCTGGCTCTCGGTGTTCTGCGCCACCATCGCGTTCAGCTCGAGCTCGCGGGCCCGCTCACTCGTGATCGGCGCGCAGATGTAGCCCGAGGTGTGGTGCAGGAAGAACGCGATCTTGTCCGCGGTCACGAACTCGGCAGCCATGACGAGGTCGCCCTCGTTCTCGCGGTCTTCGTCGTCGACGACCACCACGATCTCTCCGCGACCGATGGCGGCGACCGCGTCCTCGATCTTTGCGAACGGCATCAGTCAGCACTCTTCCATGCGAGGAGGCGCTCGACGTACTTCGCCGTCATGTCGACTTCGAGGTTCACCAAGGCGCCAGGCCCTTTCGTGCTGAGCGTGGTGACCTGCATCGTGTGCGGGATGACCGCGACGGTGAAGCCATCATCGAGCACCTTCACGATCGTCAGGCTGATGCCATCGACGGTGATCGAGCCCTTCTCGATGACGTAGCGCAGCAGGTCGCGGTCCTGGACTCGTACTTGGAGATTCGGAGCCGGCTCGATGATCTCGCCGACGCCATCGACGTGGCCCTGGACGAGGTGGCCACCCAGCCGATCGCTCAACCGGACGGGACGCTCGAGGTTGACCGGATCGCCGACCTGCAACGAGCCAGTGGCCGTCCGCGCGAACGACTCATCGGACACGTCCGCCACCCACCACGACGGCTTGTCGCAGCCTGCGTCGCCGTCGCTCCCCCAATCGACGACCGTGAGGCAGCAGCCGTTCACGGCCATCGATGCGCCCAGCGAGACGTCTTCGAGCACGAGCGACGCGTTGATGCGGAGCTTCGCGCCGACGCGGGCCGCCACCGAGCCCAGCTCCTCGACGATCCCAGTGAACATCGCTACACAGCCTCCAGCTCGACCTTGAGGTCGTCGCCCAGTTGCTCGACGTTGGTGATGCGCCCGCGCCAGACGTCGTCGATGGTTGCGGCACCCGGGCCGGACATCAAGGGACGCGCGTCGTCGCCACCGAACAGCGCCGGCGCGAGGTAGAGCACATATCGGTCCACCAGACCTTCGCGATGGAACGCCCCGGCAACCGTGGCGCCACCTTCGACCATTGCCTGCACGACACCGCGCCGGCCGAGCTCGTCGAGCACCTCGGGCAGCGAGCCGTCGAGCTCGACGCAGGGATGCACTCGCGCGTCCGAAGGCGCGTGTCCGAGCACGACACGCAGCGGATCGTCACCGTCGGCGTCGCGTACCGTGAGTGCCGGATCGTCGCTGCGCACCGTTCCCGCACCGACGATCACCGCGTCGCTCTCGGCGCGAAGCCGGTGTGCGTCGGCACGCGCAGCCGAGCCGGTGATCCAGGCGCTGGAGCCGTCGGGCGCCGCCGTGCGGCCGTCGAGCGACGCCGCCAGCTTGAGCAACACCCACGGCCGACCGGTGGTCCGATGTTTCACGTACGGAGCGAGCTGCGCCTGCACGCGGTCGGCGTGCACGCCGACGTCGACCGTGATGCCTGCCGCCCGTAGTTGCTCGATGCCTCGGCCGGCGACGCGGGTGTCAGGATCACCGATGCCGACAACGACTCGAGTGACCCCGACGGCGATGAGCGCCTCGCTGCACGGGCCGGTCCGAGCGTGATGCGAGCACGGTTCGAGCGTGGTGTACATCGTCGCCCCGGTGACGACCGCGCCAGCGGCGCGAGCGGCGTCGAGGGCGACGACCTCCGCGTGGCGCTGACCGGGGGGCTCGGTCGCCCCGTCGAAGATCGATCCGTCGACCGTCACGAGGACGGCACCAACCCAGGGATTGGGCGATGTCGACGTGCGCACGCCTGCGGCCAGGTCGATGGCCCTGAGCATGAAGGGTTGGTCGTGATCCGACACGGTCGTGTCAGTCTACGACCAGTCGCAGATGCGGTACAGGCGACTTTCGCCACACGCGGGTGGTCGCGCGCGGCTCACGCCACTGCGTACAGCCGCCAGATGCCGGGGACGCCTTTGAGCTCGTGATCGCCTCTGTCGGTGAAGCTGAGACCGGAGCCGGCGACGAGGTCGGTGACAGTTCTGGAGACGAGGACCTCGCCGGCCTGAGCTGCCGCTTCGACTCTCGCAGCGATGTGCACGCCGATCCCGCCGATGTCGTCGCCGCGGCGCTCCACTTCACCGGTGTGGACACCGACGCGGGTCTCGAGGCCGATGCCGCGCAGCGCGTCGCGCATCGACGTCGAGCATTGGACCGCCCGGGCAGGCCCGTCGAACGTGGCGAGCAGCCCGTCGCCGGTTGACTTGATGAGCCGACCTCGGTGCAACGCGACGAGGTGCGCTGTCACCTGATCATGGCGGTCGAGGATGTCTCGCCACGCGCGGTCGCCCAAGGCCGCTGCACGTCGCGTCGAGTCCACGATGTCGGTGAACACGACCGTCGCCAGGACGCGCTCCGGTTCGGCGTCGTGAACATGGCCGGTCAGGAAGCGCTGCACATGGTCAGCGATCACCTCGACGTCGCCCGACCCCAGGAGGTGGTCAGTTCCCTCGAGCTCGATGAACGTGCCATCCGGAACGTTCGCGGCCAGATAGCGCCCCTGCTCGACGCTCACGACGAGATCGTCGCGGCGGTGCAGCACCAGCGTAGGGACGTTCACCGACGCGAGGATCGGCCTGATGTCGATGCTGGCGTTCATGGCCATCTGATCCCGGAACGCTGACGGGCTCGCTGCGTACTTCTCGAACCGAGCCGCCTCGGCGCGCGCTCCTGGGTCGGCGGCGACGCTCGGCGCGAAGAAATCGACCGAGCCGCCGTGGCCCCACCCCTGGATCATCATGTCCAGCACCGCTGGATACATGTCGCGCGGAACGGCCCATGGAAAGCTTTCGTCGCCGACGGCGCACACCAGCGGCGCGTACGGGATGAGGGCGACCGTTCGCTCCGGGTACGTCGCGGCGAACAGCACCGACATCGGCGCGCCCTCCGACTCGCCGAACAATGCGGCGCGGTCCGAGCCGGCAGCGTCCATCACCGCCCGCACGTCATCCATCCGCTCCTCGAGGGTGGCGACGCCACCGACGCGGTCCGACAGGCCGATGCCTCGGCGGTCGAACTGGATTACCCGAGCAAACCCAGCCAATCGCTCGAAGAACCGACCGAACGCGGCTGTCTCCCAGAACAGCTCGATGTGCGAGATGCCGCCCCACACCAAGACGATGTCCAGTGGCCCCTGACCGAACACCTGATACGCGATGTGCACGTCGCCCGATGACGCGTACTGCGTCTGCGGCATCCTCACCGGCCGCATGGTATTAGTGCGGATGTCCCCCAGCGAGAAGGTCGAGCGCATGCGGCACGACGTCGAGCACCGCGGTCAGTGTCTCGACCGCTCCGTTGCTGGAGCCCGGAGTGTTCACGACGAGGGCCTGGCCGCGGGTGCCCGCCAGAGCACGTGACAACCGTCCCAGCGGGCTGACGAGGCGCATCGCCTCGGCAAGACCGGGCGCCTCGCGCTCGATGACGGCCCGGGTGCCTTCAGGAGTGAGGTCACGAGGACCGAAGCCCGTGCCTCCGGTCGTTACGACGAGGCCGGCGAAGCCTTCGCACAGCGCGACGAGCGCGTCGGCCACGGACTCCACGCCATCGCTCGTGACGCGACGATCGACGACGGAGAACCCGGCGGCACTAAGGGTGGCCACCAGCGCGTCGCCCGACCCGTCCTCGCGCGTGCCGGCGATCACCCCGTCGGACACGGTGAGCACCTTGGCAACGAGCTCAGCCATCGGCCGGCGAACCTAGTGTC
Organism: Acidimicrobiaceae bacterium; assembly: GCA_041166365.1. Taxonomy (GTDB): domain Bacteria; phylum Actinomycetota; class Acidimicrobiia; order Acidimicrobiales; family JACDCH01; genus DASUCS01. Next base: position 11,075 of record JBEEFX010000126.1, on the reverse strand, counting down.
AGGATCGTCATCCCGTCGGTGCCTTCCGTCTGCGGCAACAGCAGCGCACCCCTCCCCCACGGCTGCCACGGATCGCTCGGAGGCCGCAGGGGCGACAGCTCGGGATGACGACTCGCGAGGTACTCGTCGATGCCGAGCGACTCCGCCTTGGTCAGCGTGCAGACGCTGTAGACGAGGACGCCCCCCGGGCGCAGCAGCGCGACGGCGGCATCGACGAGCTCACGCTGCAACGTCGCGAGCTGGTCGACGTCATCCGGCCGGATGCGCCACCGCGCATCAGGACGACGGCGCAGTGCACCGAGGCCCGAGCACGGCGCGTCGACGAGCACTCGATCGAACCCGCCGGATACGAACGGCGCCTGCCGAGCATCGGCCACGACCACCGTGCTCAATCCGTTGGCCGCGACGAGCGAGGCCCGCGCCGCATGCAGGTCTGCACCGATGACGGTCGCGCCGGACGACGCCATCGCCGTGGCTTTTCCTCCGGGAGCGGCGCACAGATCGGCGATCAACTCACCCTCCTGCGCACCAACGAGCTCGGCGACCCACTGTGAGGCGCGGTCCTGCACATACCCGTCGTCGCGCACCGTCTTCTCCCCACGAGCATTCATCTGTTCCAGCGCGGCCAGCGCGACCGTCTCACCGAGATCCGCCTTCAGCCGTTCGACGATCCAGTCCGGGTAACTGAGACGTGTGGCGTCGTCGGGCCACTCGACGGCGGTGTCGGAGACACGGCGCAGCACCGCGTTCACGAGGCCACGCACGCGCTGCGGGGCGAGTGTGACCGTCTCGCCGACTGCCGCGTGCGGGGCAACATCAGCGAAGCGCAGCTGATACGCACCCAGCCGCAGGATGCGGCGGATGTCGGCGGTGACCGGCTTGAGCAGGAAACGATCGATGAGGAAGTCGCAGGCCCGTTGCATGCGCACGGTGCCGTAGACCAACTCCGTGACGAACCGCCGATCGCGATCGTCGAGGTCGCAGTGCGCCAATTCGCCGGGCACCGCCAGGTTGGCGTACGCCCCTTCGGCCTCGATGCGACCGAGGGCCTTCAGCGCGATCGCGCGCGCGGTCACGTCCCCAAACGATCGCCGTCGTGCCAGTGCACCCCGTGGGCCCACGCCTGCGCCGGCAGGCGCGGTTTGCCTTCGGGCTGCACCTCGACCAGCTCGATCGGCTCGGATCCCGTCGGCACGACCACGCCCGTGCCTGCGGGCAAGGCCGTGCGCCACACCTTCAGGCGCTTGCCGTGGTGGGTGGTCCACGCGTCGCCGAGGCGAACGAGTCGGTGCAGATCCGCGGCGGGCCTCGTCCAGTCGAGCTCGTGCTCCGCAGGGTCGATCTTGTGCGCGTACACCGCCTCGCCCGATTGGGGCTCCGGGACACCGAGGCCGTGTGCGAGCACGTCGATGATGAGCTTCGTGCCTTCGTCCACCAGCACGGCCCGAAGCTCGTCCGCGGTCACATCCGGATCGATGGGGACCTCCGTGCACCGGTACACCGCGCCAGTGTCGAGCCCTTCCTCGATGTCCATGACGCAGACGCCTGTCCGTTCGTCGCCCGCGAGGATCGCCCGCTCCAACGGGGCCGCGCCGCGCCACCGAGGGAGCAGCGAGAAGTGCACGTTGATCATCGGCACGGCCTCGAGCACGTGCGGCTTGATCAGCCGTCCGTAGGCGACGACGACGCCGAGCTCGGGCGGCGTGTCGAGCTCGAGTACGTCGTCGATGCGGTCCGTCACCGGGAGGCCGAGCTCGAGCGCGGCGGCTTTCACCGGGCTCGGTACGAGCGCACTCCCTCGTCCTCTGCGCTTGTCGGCCGCCGTGACCACCAAGGCGACGTCGTGCCCCGCATCCACCAGTGCACGCAGGGTCGGCACGGCCATCTCCGGCGTACCGAGGTAGGCGATCCTCAAAGATCGTGCGTACTGCGCTGGGCGGACAGTCCACCGTTCATGTCGATCTCGCGCAGCGTGCGGAGCGCCTGCTTGCGCGTCTCCCGGTCGAGGCGTTCGAGGAGCAACACGCCGTCGAGGTGATCGAGCTCGTGCTGGAAGAGCCGGGCGGCCAACTCGTCCGCTTCGATCGACACCTCGTTGCCGTCGAGGTCGAAGCCCGTGAGGTGCACCTCCTTCGGGCGCACGATCGGCCATGCGAGCCCCGGCACCGAGAGGCAGCCTTCCTCGTACTCCCACTCGCCCCGGCCCTCGCTGATGACCGGGTTGACGATCACGTGCGGGCCGGTGTCGTCCTGGAGCTCGTAGACGAACAGTCGTCGCTGGACACCGACCTGCGGCGCGGCCAGCCCGATCCCGGGCGCCTCGCGCATGGTGACGATCATGTCTTCCGCGAGGCGCACGAGGCTGCCGTCGACGTTGGTGATCTCCGCGGCCTGCTGCTTGAGAACGGGGTCGCCGAAGAGCCGAATGCTGTAGGGCGGCATAGGCAACGAGGCTACCGTCGGCCGTTCGTGGCCGGAACATCGCAGTACTTCGAACCAGAGCCGACGGTCGCTTCGCGGCAACGCACGCTCGACCTCGTACTGCCCGACGGAACATTGCGACTGCTGTCCGATCGCGGCGTGTTCGCGGCCGCCGCCGTGGATCCCGGCACGAAGCTCCTGCTGCTCGAGTCTCCGCCGCCGTCCCTCGGTGCCGTCGACCTACTCGACCTGGGATGCGGGTACGGACCGATCGCGCTCACGCTTGCCCGACGCGCGCCCGATGCGACGGTGTGGGCGGTGGACGTGAACCAGCGGGCGCTCGCGCTGTGCGCAGCGAACGCCGAGTCGAACGGGCTCGCGAACGTGCGGGTCGTCTCGCCCGAGGGCATACCGGCCGACGTGCGCTTCGCGGGAATCTGGTCCAACCCGCCGATACGGATCGGCAAGCAGGCATTGCACGAGATGTTGCTCTCGTGGTTCGACCGGCTGGACGAGGACGCCAAAGCGTGGCTGGTCGTCCAGAAGCACCTCGGCTCCGACTCCCTCGCGCGTTGGCTCGAGGACGCAGGCTGGTCGGCGGAGCGCCGGGTGTCGCGGGCGGGGTACCGAATCCTCCAGGTGGGTCGCCGATGAAGCCGCTCGACCCGACCGGGCTGAAGCGCCTGCACCGCGAGTGGCGGCACCGGGTCAAGGGACGGGTCGGGCTGATACTCGACTCGGTGCAAGGGCCCTTCAACGTGGGTGCGATCCTGCGTACGGCGGCTGCGTACCGCGTCGATCGCGTGTGGCTGGCGGGGGCCACGGCGCCCGTCGAGAGCGCCAGCGTGCAAAAGACGGCCCTGGGCACTGATCGCTACCTGACGATCACGGCGGTCGAGCATGGCCTCGATGCCGTGGAAGCGGCCCAGGCTGAGGGCTTTCGCGTCATCGGTGTCGAGCTGGCCGACGGCGCCCGGCCGATGCACGACGTGGAGCTCGGCGCCGCGGTGTGTCTCGTCGTCGGGAACGAGGACCATGGCATCTCCTCGGCGGCGCTGCGGGCCTGCGACGACGTCGTGTATCTCCCGCAACTCGGGAAGGTCGGGTCCCTTAACGTCGCGACCGCAACATCGATCGCGCTGTACGAGGCGCGCCGGCAGGAGTGGACGCAGCAATGACTGACGTTGAAGTGCGGGGCATCACCGAAGACGAGATGCGTGACTACCTGCGCTGCGCCGGCAGCGGGTTCCACAACGGAAGTGACGTATCCGACGAGTACCTGGCGTACGCGCGCCTCTACATGGACGACCTGAGCCGACGGCTCGGTGCCTTCGTCGACGGCGGCGTGTGCGGCACGACGGGATCGTTCAGCACCGAGCTCACCGTTCCCGGAGGCACCACCGTCCCCATGTCGGCAGTGACGCAGGTGACGGTGTTGCCGACGCACCGTCGTCGCGGTCTGCTGCGCGAGATGATGGATGCCCAGCTGCGAGACGCAGCCGCGCGGGGCGAGATCGTCGCGATGTTGATCGCGGCGGAGTGGCCGATCTACGGGCGCTTCGGTTACGGCATGGCGATCGAAGCAGCGGCGACGATCGTCGACGCGCGTACGGCCGTGTTTCGCGACCCAGAGATGCACGGCACGATCGAGATCGTCGATCTGAAGACGCTGCGAGAGCTTGCGCCACCGGTGTTCGATCGTCACCGGCTGCGGACCCCTGGCGCGATCCACCGGACCGCGGTGCACTGGGACTTGAGCCTCGACGTGATCCCTACTCCGGGCGAGGAGCCGTCAAAAAAGCGAATGCGGGTGGTCCATCGCGACCGTGCTGGCGTGGTCGACGGGTACGCGGTGTACGACCCCAAGGACGAGTGGGTGCACAACCGACCAAACGTGAAGCTCTCGGTGTACCCGATGATCGCCGCCACCTGCGATGCCGAGGCTGACCTGTGGCGCTACCTGTGCTCGATCGACTGGGTGACCGAAGTCGATGCTCAGGTACGGTCCATCGACGAAGACATCCGTCACCTGTTCGTGAACGGACGGGTCGCTCGCCAAGTCGAGCGGTGCGACAACATGTGGGTGCGCCTGCTCGATGTTCCAGCAGCGATGGCCGCGCGCCGGTACGAGTCCCCGGTCTCACTCGTGCTCGACGTACGTGACGACGTGTTCGGCGACGGACGGTTCCGGCTCGAAGGCAACGCGAACACCGCGTCGTGCACTCCGACGACCGATCCTTCGGACGTCACGGTCAACGTCGATGTGTTGGGCGCCGCCTATCTCGGCGGGGCCCGCCTGGCGCCGTACGCCTACGACGGTCGTATCACGGAGACCACCGATGGAGCGATCGCAGCCTTCGATCGCGGGATGCGCACCGCCCGGGCGCCCTGGGCCACGACGGGGTTCTGACGACTTAGATCCGGAGCGGGTCGACCTCGACGCGCAGGCGCCCGGAGGGACGGGGTGTCGTCGCGAGCGCGTCGCACAGCACGCGGTGGTCATGCGCTCGTAGCAACCAATGATCATCCGCCGGTCCGAGCACATCGACGCCGAGCGGCGAGCCGAACGCGTCGATGTACTCCGCGGCGGCCGCGCCCGACACCGCCGCGAGCGCGGTGCTCGGGGGGAAGCCGAGCTCGCGGCGCCGGGCCAACTCGCCCTCGACCATGCGGCCCGGGTCAGCGTGCAACACCGCGTCGAGCACCGGATGGCGAGGGTTGCGCGTCTGCACCACCAGCCGGCCGCCGCGGGCTCGGGGGCCGAGGATCCGCGCGGCGCGAGCCAGGAGCGCCATCGCCTGCTCCCCCGCGCGATACCGCGGAGCCAGCAGCTCTTGATCGAAGTCGACGAACGCGATGACACCGACGTTTGGTGGCGGCTGGTGCAGCAGCGCCTCCGTGCCCACCATCACCATGCCCTCGCCGAGGATCGCGTCCATCTCCTCCTGCACCCGACCGACACCGACTCGCAGGTTCCGCAGCACCGTGGAACCGCACGCCGCGCACAGCACCGGGCGTTCGGTGCCGCACCGTTCGCACACCAGCACGTCCGCCGGCTGGACGACTGCGGCATCGCACCGCTCGCAGCGCGCCACCTCTCCGCAGGCCTGACAGGCGAGCAGCCGTGACCGGCCCTTGCGGTTGAGGATGCACAACGCCGCCTGCCCCTCGTGCCGGCGAATCGTCTCCACCAGCCGAGGTGAGTACAGCCCCGAGCGCGGATCGTCCTGGCGGCGGTCGATGACATCGAGGATCGGCCAGGCGGCGCGCTCATCGGCCCGCGACGGCTCGATGACCCGATCGGCCGCGGCGAGCGCCTCGAGCGACGGGCACGGTGACACCAAGACGCACGGCACGCCTGCTCGTCGAGCACGCTCGATGGCGACGTCACGCGCGTGCCACGTGGGGACTCGCTCCTCCTTGAGACCCTCGTCGTGCTCGTCGAGGACCACGATCGCTTCGAGGCGCTGAACAGAAGCCCACACCGAGGACCGGCGAGCATCGACGACCAATGCGTTCGTGAACCGAGGCGGAGCGCTGGTCGGCGGCACGCGGATCACGGTGACTCCGGGTTCGGGCACGGCGTCTCCGCCGCTCGTGCGAGCGGTCGCACCCGACGCGGTGTCCAGCACGTGGACGAGTCGCCCGGCCCAGCGCCACGACGCCCACCGCGCCAGATCGAGCACGTCCTCCGACATGCCGCCGCGCGACACGAGAGCGATGGGCTTGAGGGTGACGCCCGGGGGCGCCGCGACATCGATCGCCGTGACCCATGCCCGCACGCGGCGGCCTTGCAGTGCGACGCGCACGATGCCCCCGACGCGCACCTGGTCCCGGAATTTCTCCGGGACCAGGTAGTCGAACGCTTTGCCGTCGAGCCCGGCGACATCCGGGACGACGGTGATGATCAAAGGCCGAGGGCGGACTTCAGGTCGTCGACGCGGCTCGTGGCTTCCCAGGTGAACTCTTTCTCCTGGCGCCCGAAGTGCCCGTACGCCGCCGTCTTGCGGTAGATCGGCCGGCGCAGGTCGAGGTCACGGATGATCGCGGCGGGCCGCAGGTCGAAGACCTCCCACACGGCCGCGGTGAGCTTGTCGACGTCGACCTGCTCGGTGCCGAAGGTCTCGACCATCACGGAGACCGGCTGGGCCACACCGATGGCGTACGCGACCTGGATCTCGCAGCGGTTGGCTGCGCCCGCCGCCACGATGTTCTTCGCGACCCAGCGCGCCGCGTACGCGGCCGAGCGGTCGACCTTGGACGGGTCCTTGCCGGAGAACGCGCCGCCACCGTGGCGGGCCATGCCGCCGTACGTGTCGACGATGATCTTGCGGCCGGTCAACCCGCAGTCGGCGTGCGGGCCGCCGAGCTCGAACGTGCCGGTGGGGTTCACCCAGACGTCGTAGCGGTCCTGCGCGAACTGCGCCGGCACCAGTGGATGGATCACGTGCTCGATGAGGTCGGGCTTGATGAGCGTCTCCGCGTCGAGCCCGGGCGCGTGCTGGGTCGAGATCAGGACGGTCTTCAGGCGAACCGGGCGACCATCCTCGTAGTCGAAGGTCACCTGGGTCTTCCCGTCGGGTCGCAGGTACGGGAGGATCCCCGCCTTGCGCACCTCGGCCAGCCGATGGGCGAGGCGGTGTGCGAGCCAGATGGGCAGCGGCATGAGATCGTCGGTCTCGTCGCACGCGTACCCGAACATCATCCCTTGGTCGCCCGCGCCTTGGCTGTTGAGGATGTCCTCGCCGGAGGTGCCGGCCCGCGTCTCGTAGGCGGTGTCGACGCCCTGAGCGATGTTCGGCGACTGCGGGTCGATCGACGTCATCACGCCACAGGTGTTGCCGTCGAAACCGAACGACTCACGGTCGTAGCCGATCCCGACGATCGTCTCCCGGACGATCTTGGGGATCTCCACGTACTCCGATGTCGTGATCTCGCCGGCCACGATCGCGAGGCCGGTCGTGACCATCGTCTCGCAGGCGACGCGCCCTTGCGGGTCGGCCTCGAGGATGGCGTCGAGGACGGCATCGGAGATCTGGTCGGCCATCTTGTCGGGGTGACCCTCGGTCACGGACTCCGACGTGAATGTGAAGCGGGTGTTCACTGCGCTCTCCTGGTCTCGAGTACGGCGTCGAGCACGGCATGGGCGATTGCTCGCTTGTCGCGCAGCGCCACGGGGGTGGTCGCGTTCGGGGACACGAGGACGACGGCGTTCGTGTCGTGCTCGAACCCCGCGCCCGGGGCTGATACATCATTCGCCACGATCAGGTCGGCGCCCTTCCGGGCGAGCTTTCCACGGGCATTCGCCTCGACCTGGTCGGTTTCCGCGGCGAAGCCGACGATCGTCTGCCCCGGATGCTTGCGGGCGCCGAGGGCGGCCAGGATGTCGGTGGTCGGCTCGAGCACGATCTCGGGTACGCCGGCCTCCTTCTTGATCTTGTGGTCGACGGCGGCGACCGGACGGAAGTCGGCCACCGCGGCAGCCATCACGACGACGTCGCAGGCATCGCTGCGCGTGAGCACGGCGTGCTCCATCTCGGCGGCGGTCTGCACGCGGACGATCTCGACACCCGGCCCGACCGGACGGTCGGTCGTGGTCACGAGCGTGACCTTGGCACCCCGCTGGGCGGCGACGTCGGCGAGCGCGTGACCCTGCTTGCCGGAGGACCGGTTCGAGATGAAGCGAACCGGATCGATGGGCTCGCGTGTGCCGCCGGCGGTGACGAGCACGTGCAGCCCGGCGAGATCGGGGTCGGCCAGCACGCGTTCGACGGTGGCCACGATGGCCGACGGGTCCGCGAGACGACCGGCGCCGATGTCGCCGCCGGCGAGGCGACCTGATTCCGGAGGTACGACGTGGACCCCTCTCGCTTGCAACGTGCGCAGGTTGTCCTGCACGGCGGGGTGCTCCCACATCTCCGTGTGCATCGCGGGGCACACGATCACCGGAGCTCTCGTGGCCAGCAGGACGTTCGTGAGGAGGTCGTCGCTGATGCCCGCGGCGTACGTGCCGATCACGCGCGCGGTTGCGGGTGCGACGAGCACGAGGTCGGCCGTCTGGCCGAGATGCGTGTGCGGGATTGGATGGTCGTCGTCCCACAACGAGGTGTGCGCCTTCTCCGACCCGAGCGCGTCGAACGTCGTTCGGCCGACGAAGCGCAGCGCGCCGTCGCTCAGCACCGGGATGACGTGGGCGCCTTCGTCGACGAGGCGACGGCAGATCTCGACCGCCTTGTAGGCGGCGATCCCTCCAGAGACACCCAGGACGATGCGACGCCCTTCGAGCATGGCCTGTCGCCTATTCGGCGGCTTCGCCCTCGCCGGTTTCGTCCTCGAGCACCGGCTCGGGCTCGACCGGAACGATCTTGCCCGCAGCCACCTCCTCGAAGGCGATCGACAACGGCTTGCGGGCGACGGAGGTGACCTGCGGAGGGATGATCGCCCCGAGGCCTTCACCGAGCTGACCGAAGTAGGAGTTGATCTGCCGGGCCCGCTTGGCTCCCAGGGTGACGAGGCGGAACTTCGAATCGGCCGCCTCGAGAAGCCCCTCGATCGGCGGATTCATCATCGTGTCGTGTCGTCCTGCGGCCATGCGCGTCTCTCTACCTCTGCTGGGGGGATTCGGCTGGCCAGTTTACTTGCTGCAGGCCGCGACACTCGACTCTGCGATCGCCTCCGGCTCGATCCCCGTGGAGTCAATGACCTGGTCGTAGGCGGTTTGGTCGTCCAGGTCGATGCCGTAGTAGGTGCGATAGCGCCGGCGCTCCGAGGCCTCCCTGGCCCGGTTGGCCTCCAGCGCCGCACCGGGATCGATCCCTTCGCGGGCCGCGACCCGCCTGGCCCGCTCCTGCTCGGCGCCGCCGACCCAGACCCGGTGGGCGGTGAGCGCCTCGTTCGTCGCGATCCAGGCCGCCAGGCGGGACTCGAGCACCACGTCGCCCTCCCGGGCTCGGTTGGCCAGCCGCTGGTCGAGCTCCAGGTCGATCTCCGGGTCGCTCTCCGCGACCCGCGAGAATTCGCCGACGTCGAGACGGCGTTCGGCCGCCATCGCTCGAAAGACCGTGCCACCGTCGACGCGCTCGACGCCGAGCGCGTCCGCGACGAGGCGGGCCACAGTGCTGGTGCCGGCGCCAGGCAGCCCGGAGATCGTGATCAGCAAGCGGTGGGGATCAGCCGGAAAATGTGCCGAGCAGCTTCGATCGCTGCTGATCGCCGAGACCGCGCACGCGCCGAGTCTCGCTGATGCCGATCTCGTCCATGGTGCGACGCGCCTTCACCTTGCCGACGCCCGGCAACGACTCGAGTACAGCGAGCACTTTCATCTTCGCGACGACTTCGTTGTTGTCCGCGAGGTCGAGGAGCTCGCGCAGGTTCACGGAGCCCATCTTGAGCTTCTCTTTCAGCTCGGCGCGCTCGCGACGGGCGGCTGCCGCCTTGTCGAGCGCCGCCTGTCGCTGCTCCGGAGTCAGAGTGGGAGGAAGAGGCATGCGGCGAACCTACATCAACTCCGCGACGATCGCGGCCGCTGCCGCCTGGGGGTCGTCGGCCCGTGTCACCGGGCGGCCGATGACCAGGAGATCGGCCCCAGCGTCGATGGCCTCGCGCGGCGTGGCAGCGCGCGCCTGTTCGTGTCGCGGCGATCCCGCCGGTCGGATCCCGGGCACGACGGTGATGAGCCGCGGGCCGTATTGCTTCGCTTCGCGCACGTCGCTCGCGGCGCACACGATGCCGTCGCAGTCGCTTTCCAACGCGGCTTGGACGCGCTTGCCGAGGATGTGCGGCGGCGCGTCGCTGTCGCTCGTCAGCACTGTGACCGCGAGCGCGAGTGGCTCCGGCAAGCCGGCGTCGATCGCGCCTTGCTTGAAGCCTTCAACGCCGGCGCGCAACATCGCCGCGCCACCTTGCGCGTGGAAGTTCAAGTAACGCGCACCGAGTGAGCCGACGACGCGCGCGCCCTTGTTCACCGTCGTCGGGATGTCATAGAACTTCAAGTCGGCGAACACGTCGTAGCCGAGCGCGGTGAGTGCGGTCACGGCGTCAGGACCGACAGAGCTGTACAGCTCCAGCCCTACCTTCGCGGTGCCGAACCACGGTCGCAGCTCGCGTGCGATACGCAGCGCGACGACGAGGTCGTCGACGTCGAGCACGATCGCCAGCTTCCTCCGGATCTCTTCCGGAACCTCAGCCATCCGTCCCTCCGATGATCTCGCGCACGGCCTTGACGCCGTGTCGGCTGCACCACTCCAGTAGCTCCTCCAGCACCCGTACCGGCGCTCGAGGGTCCGCAAAGGTGGCGGTGCCCACCTGGACGGCGCTGGCCCCCGCCAGCAGCAACTCCACCGCATCGAGCCCGGTGGCCACGCCGCCGACGCCCACGATCACGGCCTCCGGCAGGGCGGAACGCACATCGTGGACCGCCCGCACGGCGATCGGGTGGATGGCCGGCCCGCTGAGGCCGCCGCCACCGGCGCCCAGCCGGGGGCGACGCGTCTCGGGATCGATGGCCATGGCCAGCATCGTGTTCGTGATCGTCACCGCGGCCGCACCTGCGGCAGTGGCGGCCTCGGCGATCTCGGCGATGTTCGTGACGTGCGCGGTCAGCTTGGCCCAGACCGGACGGTCGAGCGCGGCCGACACCGCGCCGATCGCGTCCG
>JBEEFX010000125.1:0-14826 GCA_041166365.1 Acidimicrobiaceae bacterium | reverse complement strand
GGCTGTTGCGATCCGGCGCGAGAACATGGCGTGATCCAATCCGATTGCGTGACCTGCGTATATAGGTCGGAAGACCAGCTCGCGCACCGCGTCGCGCGGATCACTGAGCGTCTCGGATGTGTACCTCATAGAGGTGCTCGGTCGCGCGGTCGAAGGCAACAAGCAACGCCTTTGTAACCCATGTCGTCGCGCTCCGCAGTGTCTCGACCGCGATGCGTGCGGCTTCGGCGTTCGGGTACCCGTACACGCCCGTCGAGATCGCCGGAAAGGCAATCGTCTCGAGCCCGAGCTCGTCGGCCACCTCGAGCGACCGGCGGTAGCAGGAGGCCAGCAACCCGGCCTCTCCGGCACGGCCGCCGCGCCAGACCGGGCCGACCGTGTGGATCACCCAGCTCGCCGGCAGCCGGAATCCCGGGGTGGCCTTGGCATCGCCCGGCACGCAGCCGCCGAGCGCCCGGCACGCCTCGAGCAACTCCGGCCCGGCGGCGTCGTGGATGGCCCCGTCGACCCCTCCGCCGCCCAGCAAGGCAGGGTTCGCCGCGTTGACGATGGCGTCCACCTCGAGGGTCGTGATGTCCGCCCGGAGGGACCGAATGTCCATATCGGACATCTTGCCCCTTGCGCGATCGTGCACCCAGCGGGCAAGATCACATCAGTGTAGTTACAGGGGTGGCATTGACCCGATGCCACGGCTGGCCGTTTGCGACATGGGAACTTCGAACGGGCCATGGTCGCCATCCGGGTCGAGGAGGGCCGACATGCGCATTTCCACAGCGACAGAGACCGATGTCGAAGTCCGCGGCTGGCAGGACTACGCCAACTGCCTCGGCGTCGACCCCGACCTGTTCTTCCCAGAGCGGGGCGCGTCCACGCGTGAGGCCAAGGAGGTCTGCCGAGGCTGCGTCGTGCGCGAGGAGTGCCTCGAGTACGCGCTGGTCAACGGCGAGAAGTTCGGCATCTGGGGCGGGATGAGCGAGCGGGAGCGGCGGCGCATCCGTCGTCAGCGGGCGCTGGCCCGCCGGGCCGCCGCCGGCGCCACCGCCTGAGCTACTGCCCGAGGCGCGCCTCGATCGTTCGGTCCTCGCTGAGGTCGAGCAGCTCCCACCGCGCCGGCGGCACGGCGCGCAGCACGTCGAGCGGCAGCAGGCCGACCAGCTCGGCTCTGGCGACGGCAGCGTCACGCCCCACCCGGTCATAGATCTCGGCCGGACCGGTGTCGAGCGGGGAAATCAGGTTGCACGACACCTGCACCGCCCCACCGACCTGGAGGCCGAGTGCCCGAACGGCGGGCGAGCGAATGGCCCGCGCGATCGCCTTCGCGGTCGCCAGGCTGCTGTCTGCGAGCCAGAGGTTGTACGCGACGAGCACGTCGCGCGCCCCGACCGCGCACGCCCCGGCGGTGGGATGCGGCACCCGCGGGCCCGTGTCGGGAGGCAGCGTCGTGAACGCGCCGCGGCGGACGTCCGGAAGCGAACGCTCCGCTCCGTACAGGAAGCACGGCACGCCGAGCTCCCCGCCCGCCCACCGAGCGAAGGCATCACGGGCGGTGACCGCGTCGTCGATCGTCGAGCCGTCGAGCGGTACGAACGGCACCACATCGATCACGCCGATGCGGGGATGCACCCCGACGTGATCGGACACATCGAGCATCGCAACTGCAGCCGTCGCCACGTCGCGCGCCGCCGCTTCGACCCCTTCGCCGGCCAGGGTGAGCACCGCACGGTTGTGGTGCTCGTCGCGATGCAGGTCGAGCACGGTGTTGCCGGCGGCCGCGACGATCGCGCGGAGCGGCGCTCCGTCACGGCCCTCGCTGACGTTGATCACGCACTCCAGCACCGCCACTGACCTTCGCACGTCACCAGTACGCTACGCCCGCGAGTGGGAACCTTCGCCGTGAGCCGGACGTTCTGGTGACGGATCCGCCCGCCTGGGAGCAGGTGGCCCGCGAGCACGGGCGGTTCCTCTACACGGTGGCCTACCGGTTCACCGGGAACCACGACGACGCGCAGGATCTGGTGCAGGAGGTACTCGTGCGGGTGCAGCGAGGTCTCGCCACGTACCGGCCGGGCTCGATGGAGGGCTGGCTGAGCCGGATCGTCACGAACGCGTTCCTCGACGACGTCCGCCGGCGCAAGCGCCGTCCCCTTGATCTCGTGGGCGACGACATCGAGGCCATGGGCCGCGGCGCGCCGAGTGCCGACGACGTGTTCGCCGGTGAGCAGCTCCCGGACGACGGGCAGAACGCACTGCGTTCGTTGCCGGAGGAGTACCGCGCCGCCGTCGTGCTGTGCGACGTGGTCGGCCTGACCTACGAGGAGATCGCCCAGTCGTTGGCGGTCCCGGTGGGGACGGTGCGCAGTCGCATCCACCGAGGACGCTCGCAGCTGCGCAAGGTCTTGGTGCGCGACTGATGGAGCATCTCGACGAGCTGCTGAGCGCCCACCTCGACGGCGAGTTGGCGGCCGGAGAGAGGGCCGCGGTCGAGGGTCATCTCGCGGAGTGCGAAACCTGTCGGGCGGAGCTCGATGCGACGCAGGCCGTGCGCACCGCGGTGCGCGACGCGCCGGCGGTCGATCCCCCTTTCGGTTTCTACGAACGCCTCACGGCAACCAGGCGCCGGCGCCGATGGCCGGCCGCCGCATCAGCGGTGGCAGTGGCAGCGGTGTCGTTCGCGGTGCTCGGCGTCGTCGCGGCCCCCGAGCACCGCAGCGCCGCTCCGCCCGTGGAGTCGGCGCGCGCCTCGCTCCTGAACACGAGGCGGATCGAGGTGTCGATCTTGCCGGTCGAGGTGGACTGGTCGCAGCTGAAGAACGGTCTGCGGCGTCAGATCCCCGGATTGCCGGGCCGCCCCTGGGAGTCGACGGACCCCGCCGGGGCGAAGGCGCTGGTGTACGAGACCGACGGCTCGACGGTGATGGTCGTCGGTGATGCTCCGCTCGACGAGCTCGAGCAGGCCGCTCGGGAGGTGTCGACGTCGCCCTCGGTCGTCGATCGGCTCCGGGACGCGGCCGGCGCGGTCGTCAGCGCCTTCAACTGGAGTGACTAGAACGCGGCGATCAGGCGGAGGCGGCGACGCGGCGGCGCTTCAGGATGCGCCGTCGCTCGCGCTCGGAGCAGCCGCCCCAGACGCCGTGGTCGATGCGCTGCTGGAGGGCGTACTCGAGACACGGCTCGCGGACGGGGCAGGTGGCGCAGATCCGGCGGGCGATCTCGACGCCGACCCCATCACTGGGGAAGAACGTCGCCGGCGGGATCTCGCGGCACAGACCCCGTTGCATCCACTTCGTCTCCATCCGACCTCCGATCGTTGTGTTCTACGGAGCCAAGCCCGAATTGGTTCCCGGAACGGCCACAAATCCACCGGTAGTGGACACGACCGGGGGTAAGGAGGAGGTCAAGGACGGGCCAGCCCGCGGTTAGAGTTCCTCCTCCATGTCGATGGCCAACGCCGAACCAGAGGTCAACGAGCCACCGCGCGGGCACGTCCGGGTGATCTACCTCGGGCCCGTCGCGCCCCACTGGGAAGTGCACTCGGACTTCGGCGACCGGGCGGTCATCGACGAGTTCCGGGCCCGGGTGATGGCCCGCCTCGAGCTGCTGCCGCCCCACGATCCCCAGTTCCGCCGGAACCGCGAACGCGTCGTGCGTGACGCGGAGCGTGAGCATCTGATCCTCGACTGGGACCTCGGCCTGCCGGAGGACGAAGGCGAGTAGCCCGGCCAGCGCCGCGAGGGCCACCGGTACTCTTGGGCGGTGCCCGACTCCATCGACGCCCGGTTGCTGAACCGTGAGCTGTCGTGGCTGGACTTCAACGCCCGGGTGCTCGCCCTGGCGGAACGCGGCGACGTTCCGCTGCTCGAACGAGCCAAGTTCCTCGCCATCTTCAGTCAGAACACGGACGAGTTCTTCCAAGTTCGCGTCGCCGGCCTGAAGGATCAGGTCGCCGCAGGCATCGTCGCGCCGACCCCTGACGGGCGTACGCCTGCGCAACAGCTCCTCGAGATCCGAGACCGGGTGGAGGAGCAGACGCGGCAAGCCGAACGCATCTTCCTCGAGCAGCTGTGTCCCGCGCTCGCACGCGTCGGCATCATCTTCAGCTCGTACTCCGAGCTCGAGGAGGACGACGTGAAGGCGCTCGACGAGGTGTTCGAAGAGCGCATCTTCCCGGTGCTGACACCGCTGGCTGTCGATCCGAGCCATCCGTTCCCCTACATCTCGCACTTGTCGCTGAACCTCGCGGTGCTCGTACGCGATCCGGTCACGGCACAACGGCGGTTTGCGCGCGTCAAGGTGCCGCCGCTGCTGCCTCGTTTCCTCGTGCTGCCCGACGGCGAACGCTTCGTTCCTCTCGAGCAGGTGATCGGCGCGCACCTTCCGCAGCTGTTCCCGGGCATGGAGGTGGTCGACGACTACGCGTTCCGGGTCACGCGCAACGCCGACCTGACCCTCGAAGAGGAAGAGGCCGACGATCTGCTCGCCGCGGTCGAGTTCGAGTTGCGCCGCCGCCGGTTCCGGCGGGCCGTGCGGCTGGAGCTCGACGCCGACACCAGCGACGTCGTGCGCGACCTGCTGCAGCGCGAGCTCGACGTCGAGGACGACGACGTCTACGCGACCGTGGCGCCCCTCGACCTCGGAGGACTGTGGGCGGTGTACGCCCTCGATCGTCCCGACCTCAAGGATGCGGTGTACGCGCCCGTCACCCCGGCCGCGTTCGTGGTCGACGAGGACGAACGAGTCGACGTGTTCAGCGTGCTGCGAGAGCGCGACGTGCTCGTGCACCACCCGTACGAGAGCTTCGCCGCGAGCGTCGAGGAGTTCGTGCGTCAGGCCGCCGTCGATCCGCACGTTCTGGCGATCAAGCTCACGCTGTACCGCACGTCGGGTGACAGCCCGATCGTTCGGTACCTCATTCGCGCGGCTGAGCGGGGCAAGCAGGTCGCCGCGCTCGTCGAGTTGAAGGCCCGCGGCGACGAACAAGCCAACATCGAGTGGGCCAAGTCGCTCGAAGAAGCGGGCGTACACGTCGTCTACGGACTCGTCGGGTTGAAGACGCACACCAAGACCGCCCTCGTCGTGCGCGACGAGCCCGACGGCATCCGTCGGTATGTCCACATCGGCACCGGCAACTACAACTCGACCACGGCGAAGCTCTACGAGGACCTCGGTTTGTTCACGTCGGACGACGAGCTCGGTGCCGACCTCTCACATCTCTTCAACTACCTCACGGGCTACGGCCGCAACGTGCGCTACCAGAAGCTGCTCGTCGCGCCGCATTCACTGCGCCCGCGCATGAAGGAGCTCATCCTCAACGAGGTGAAGGCGGAGACGGAGTCGCCGGGAAGCGGTCGCATCCGAGCGAAGATCAACAGCCTCGTCGACCCCGACATGATCGAGGCGCTGTACACCGCGTCACAGGCGGGTGTGCAGATCGACATGGTCGTGCGCGGCATGTGCTGTCTTCGTCCGGGTGTCCCCGGGCTGTCCGACAACATTCGTGTGCGCTCGATCGTCGGGCGCTACCTCGAGCACTCGCGCATCTTCGAGTTCCGCAACGGCAACGGTCCGGGCGCGGCGGCGTACTACATCGGTTCGGCCGACTGGATGCCGCGCAACCTCGATCGTCGTGTCGAAGCAATGGCCGAGGTCGACGATGTGCATCTCCAGGCGCGGCTTCGGGAGATCCTCGAGGTGAACCTGGCGGACGACGTCCTGGCCTGGACGCTGGGCCCCGATGGTACGTGGACCAAGGTCCCGACGGTCGAGGGATGCGACACACACCTGCGGCTGCAGGAACTGGCCTCGCGTCGCGAGGTCCGCTCCGACCGGTGAGCGATGCCGTCGTGCGCGCCGCTGGTGGCGTGGTGATCCGTGACGGCGAGCGAGGGCCCGAGGTCGCGGTCGTGCACCGTCCCCGCTACGACGACTGGTCGCTACCGAAGGGCAAGCGCGACCCCGGCGAGACCGACGAGCAGTGCGCCGTGCGTGAGGTCGAGGAAGAGACCGGCCTGCGATGCTCGCTCGGCCGCGAGCTGCTACCGACCCGGTACGTGGACCGGAAGGGCCGGCCCAAAGTCGTCCGGTACTGGGACATGAAGGTCCTGGGCTCTCGATCGTTCGTCGCCAACGACGAGATCGACGAGGTCGTATGGCTGCCCATCCACGAGGCCGAGGCGCGCTTGTCGTACCCCTACGACGCGGCGGTGCTGGCCAACGTTCGGCTCCCGTTCACCTCCCGTCCACCCAGGTCCGGTTGAGGGGTAACCCGCCCTCCGTAGGTTGCGGGTCATGCAGAAGACACGACGAACATGGGCAATCGGAGTGGTCGCAACCCTCGCAGTCATCGGCGCAGCGTGCAGCAGCGACAAGACGACGACCGCCACCTCGAACTCGAGCTCCGCTGGCTCCGGGTCGAGCGCGGCCGGGCTCGACATCGACTACTCGAAGCTGACGGGCACGCTCAACGGATCCGGGTCCAGCTTCCAGGACTCCTTCAATCAGAAGGCCAAGTCCGAGTTCGCCAAGAAGGCGTCGGGCGTGACCGTGAACTACACGAAGAGCGGATCGTCCGCCGGCAAGCAGGATCTCGCCAACCAGGTCGTGCAGTTCGCCGGCACCGACAGCCTCATCAAGGACGCCGACAAGGCGACGTTCAAGGGCGGCGACGTTCTCTACTTCCCCACGGTCGGCGCTCCGATCACGGTGTCCTACAACGCGAACGGCGTCGACAAGCTGCAGCTCAGCCCGGAGACGCTCGCCGGCATCTTCCAGGCCACGATCACAAAGTGGAACGACGCCAAGATCGCTGCGGACAACCCGGGCGTGACGCTGCCGTCGACCACGATCGCCGTCGTGCACCGGCTCGACGGTTCGGGCACGACCAGCAACTTCACCAAGTACCTGAAGGCCGCCGCACCGACGGTCTGGACCCTCGACTCGGGTGACACGGTGAACTGGCCCGCTTCGACGCAGGGCGCCGAGAAGAACAGCGGGGTCGCGTCCCTGGTCAAGACCACCGACGGCGCCATCGGCTACGTGGACCTCGCCGACGCCGTGAACGCGAGCCTCAAGACGGCGTCGATCAAGAACAAGGCCGGCACGTTCGTCAGCCCGACGCTCGACGGCGCCAGCGCGGCGCTGGCCGGTGCCGACGTCAAGGCCGACCTCACCTACGACCCCCTCGACGCCGCCGGAGAGACGGCGTACCCCATCACGTCGCCGACATGGATCATCGTGTACAAGAAGCAGACCGATGCCGCGGTCGCGGAGGCGCTCAAGGGCTGGCTGAACTTCATCCTCACGGACGGTCAGGGGTTCGCCAAGACCGTCGGCTACGCACAACTCCCCTCAGCGCTGGCCCAGAAGGCCATCGACCAGCTGAGCCAGATCACCAACTAGGAGCCGAGTGGCGCTCGCCACCAACGAAAAGTCCGACAGCGCCCTGACCCGAAACGGTCGGGGCGCTGGCGCGGACAAGGCGTTCCGGGCGGTCGCGCTCGGAGCGGGCCTCACGACGCTGGTGGTGTTGGCCGCCATCGTGATCTCGACGACACAGCGCGCGTGGCCGGCGTTCGCAAAGATGGGCCTGTCCTACCTGACGAGTAGCGACTGGAACCCGAACCAGGGCAAGTTCGGAGCACTTGCGTTCATCTACGGGACGTTCGTCGCGTCCGTCGTCGCGGTCGTGGTCGCCGTGCCCGTCAGCATCGGCATCGCACTGTTCGTCACCGAGGTCGCGCCCCGCCGGTTGCGCAGCGTGATCACGACCGTGATGGATCTGCTCGCGGCCGTCCCGTCGGTGGTGTTCGGGCTCTGGGGCTTCCTCGTGCTACGCCCCCACATCAAGGACGTCTTCAACTCGATCGCCGACCTCGTGCATCCGGTCCCGGTGCTCAACCGGATCTTCGGGCCGAGCCTGTCGGGCCAGAGCTTCATGACCGCGGGGCTCATCGTCGGTCTGATGATCACGCCGATCATCACTTCGATCACGCGCGAGGTGTTCCTCACCGTTCCCCGCAACGACAAGGACGGCGCGCTCGCCCTCGGAGCAACGCGGTGGGAGATGATCAAAGGCGTCGTGCTGCCGTACTCGACCAGCGGCATCAGCGGCGCGGTGATGCTGGGGCTCGGCCGCGCGATGGGCGAAACGATCGCCATCGCGCTCGTGATCGGCGGCAGCCCGCAGATCGTGGCCAACCTCTTCGCTCAGGGTGAAGCGATGCCGTCGGTCATCGCCCACAACCTCAACGAGTCCTCCGGCGACTATCAGGCCGCTCTCATCGGGCTCGGTGTCGCGCTGTTCGTGCTCACGGTCGTCATCAACATCGCGGCCCGCTCGCTGGTCACCACCTTCGACCGCAACCTGAAGGGGGCCTGATGACCGTCCTCGACGTGCCACCGCCCTCGCCCGCACCGGTCGACGAGTTCGATCTCCTCACCGTCACCCTCGCCCGCAGCCGTCGTTGGAAGGACCGCGTCGCCACATGGGCCATGCTCGCGGCGTTCCTGGTCGCGGCGATCCCACTGGCTGCGGTGATGGTGGTGGTCGTCCAGAAGGGCCAAGGCGTCGTGCGGGGCGACTGGTTCACGCAGGACATCCCCACCGACATCGCGTCGGCGGCACTGGCCGAGAAATTCGGCGCGGTCGCCGACCCGGTCGTCTACGGCATGCAGCCGGCGATCATCGGCACGCTCGTCATCACGCTGCTGGCGTCGTTCATCGCGATCCC
This sequence comes from Acidimicrobiaceae bacterium, assembly GCA_041166365.1. GTDB lineage: Bacteria > Actinomycetota > Acidimicrobiia > Acidimicrobiales > JACDCH01 > DASUCS01. The sequence goes on along the minus strand of JBEEFX010000125.1, from coordinate 6,100 downwards.
GATCGGGATCCTCGGCGCGATCTACCTCAACGAGTACGGCAAGAAGCGTCGTTTGGCGTCGGCGATCCGCTTCCTCACCGACGTGATGACCGGCGTGCCGTCGGTCGTGATGGGCATCTTCATCTACACGGTGTGGGTGTTGCACTTCCATCAACGGACGACGTTCGCCGGCGCGTTGGCGCTGGCGTGCCTCATGTTGCCGATCGTCGTGCGCTCCACCGAAGAGATGCTCAAGCTCGTTCCGGACAACCTGCGCGAGGCCAGCGCCGCGTTGGGCACGCGCACCTGGCGAACGACCGTGGCAGTCGTGCTGCCCGCCGCGTTGCCCGGGATCACCAGCGGATGCATGCTCGCCCTCGCCCGGGCCGCCGGCGAGACGGCTCCACTCCTGTTCACGGTGGGTTCCATCAGCCGATTCCCCGGGCTCTCGCACCTCGTCGACCAGCTCGGTCAGCAGAACACCGCACTCTCCACCCAGATCTTCTCGAACGCGACCCAGCCGGGAGGCGAGCCGCTGGCCTGGGGCGCCGCGCTCACCCTTATCGTGATGGTCTTGGTGCTCACGCTGCTCGCCCGGTTCGTGACGGCTCGCTTCGCAAGTCTGCGGAGCTGATGTTCGAATGGAAGAAGGACACGACGTGACCCAAACCGAGACCGAGCTCAAAGACGTGCCTGACGTCGATCTGACGGTTGACGTGACGCCCACCGTCGAGGCGACATCGGCCGACGACAACTATCCCGTCGTCTTCGACGTGAAGGACCTGTCGGTGTTCTACGGTTCCTTCCGAGCGGTCCGCGACGTCGCGTTGCCGATCCGCAAGCACGAGGTGACCGCGTTCATCGGGCCGTCGGGCTGCGGCAAGACCACCGTGCTGCGGTGCTTCAACCGGATGAACGATCTCATCGACACTGCTCGGGTCGAGGGGACGATCACCTATCACGGCGTGGATCTCTACGACCCGCGGGTGAACCCGGTGGAGGTGCGGCGCCGGATCGGCATGGTGTTCCAGAAGCCGAACCCGTTCCCGAAGTCGATCTACGACAACGTGGCCTACGGCCCGCGCATCGGTGGCGACAAGGGCGACCTCGACGAGATCGTCGAGGGGGCGCTGCGGCGGTCCGCGCTTTGGGACGAGGTCAAGGATCGCCTGAAGAAATCGGCGCTGGGCCTGTCGGGTGGGCAGCAGCAGCGGCTGTGCATCGCACGAGCGATCGCCGTGAACCCCGAAGTGATCTTGATGGACGAGCCGTGCTCCGCGCTCGACCCGATCGCTACGGGGCGCATCGAGGACCTCATGTCGGAGATCAAGCAGGAGTACACGATCGTCATCGTGACCCACAACATGCAGCAGGCGGCGCGGATCTCTGATCGATGCGCGTTCTTCACCACCGAGGTGAACGAGACGAGCGACGTGCGCACGGGCGTGCTCGTCGAGGTCGACCGCACCGAGAAGATGTTCTCCAACCCCACCGACGACCGCACCGAGAACTACGTCACCGGTCGATTCGGATAGCGCTTCATGTCCCCGATGCGCGTCGCATTCACCGCTGAGCTGGAGCAGCTGCGGCTGCAGGTCGAGTTGATGGCGGTGCGCGTCGACCAGAATCTGGAGCGCATGCGCGACGTGCTCGAGCGGGGCGACACCGGCGCGGTGCCCGTTGCGCTGGCGGCCGACGACGAGATCGACGCGATGAACGTGTCGCTGACCGAGCGTTGTTACGACCTCCTGCGCCGCGAGGCGCCCGTCGCGTCAGACCTGCGATTCATCGTGTCGGTGCTGCGTGTGTTGTCCGAGCTCGAACGCATCGGCGACCTCGCGCTACGGGTGATCAAGCTCGCCCCGGACCACGAGCTCATCGCCTCGAATCCGCCGACGTACGACATCTTGCGCTCCATGGCCGACCAGGTCGTGGACCGCTACCGCGATGCGCTGCGCGCGTGGGCGACACTCGATCTGGCGGTCGCGACCGAGTTGGCGACGCCGGCGCGGTCGATGGACGTGTTCTACGAGCGGCTCCTCGCCGAGCTCCTACGGCTCACCGGTCCGGAAGCCGCACGCGTTGCGATCACCACGTTCGCCGCGGGTCGGGCGCTCGAACGCATCGGCGATCACGCCACGATCATCGGCGCCCGCCTGCGCTACCTGCTCACCGGCGATCCGGACCACCTCGCCGCTGAAGTCCGTTGACGAGAGCGCGCGCTGCGGGCGCTGCGTGGCGTGAGAAGGTAGTGCGGTGAATTTGGCTGTTGTGGTGACCGTGTCGAAGGTCGTGCTGCTCGCGGCCGCGATCTGCGCCGGGTTCGTGATGATCGCCATCGCGTCGATCGTGTGGCGCGCTCGACGCGGTCTCGTGCGACGTGTGGTGAACGCGTCGCTGCGTCTCGAGGAAACGCCGTCGACCGTCGAGCATCGGTTCCTCGACAAGAACCTCGGCCGGTTGGAGCGCGCCGTCGACTCCGCGGTGCTGGCTCGCGGTGACGCGACCGTCGCCGTCGGTCGCATGGCGCAGGCGCTCGAGACCATCCCGCAAGGTGTCGTGATCTGTGACGAGAACGGCGAGGTGACCTTCCGAAACCAGGCGGCCACGACGTTCTCGTCCGCCCGCCACGGCGACGCGCTCGTCGGCGCGGCCATCGAGGAGATGCTGCGCAAGGCGCTCGACGGCGACCGGGACACGCGCACCCTCGACCTCTTCGGGCCGCCCCGGCGCACGCTCGTCGTCACCGTCAGTCCGCTCGACGACGACCGTCGCACCGTGGGTGCGCTCGGTGTCATCGACGACGTGTCCGAGCGGCGGCGCCTCGAAGCCGTCCGTCGCGACTTTGTCGCCAACATCAGCCACGAGCTGAAGACGCCCATCGGTGCGCTCGGGCTGCTGGCGGAGACGCTCCTCGCGGAGGACGACCCGGAGATCGCCCGCCGCTTGGCCGAGCGCATGTTGACGGAGGCCTTCCGGGTCGGCCACACCATCGACGACCTGCTTGCGCTGAGCCGCATCGAGGCCGAGGAGGAGCCGTCGCGGGAGCCCGTGCCGGTGCACCTGGTGGTGGCGGAGGCGGTCGAGCGCATGCGCCCGGCGGCCGAGCAACAGGGCATCGAGGTTCGGGTCGCCGAGGCGCGCCGCAACCTCACGATGATGGGCGATCGTCGCCAACTCGTCTCCGCCATCTACAACCTGCTCGACAACGCGGTGAAGTACAGCGACGCTGGCTCGGCCGTTGACGTGCGGGTCGCTGTGTCGACAGACGGTGCTCGCGTCGCGATCGACGTCGAGGATCACGGCGTCGGGATCCCCACGCGCGATCACGAGCGCGTCTTCGAGCGCTTCTACCGCGTCGACCGCGGTCGCGGCCGGGACACCGGCGGTACCGGTCTCGGGTTGGCCATCGTGCGACACGTCGCCGGCAACCACGGCGGCGAGGTCAAGCTCACGTCGCGAGAAGGCGACGGATCCACCTTCACATTGGTCTTGCCTGCCGGTCCGTCCTCGGCCAGCGCCATGAGAGCCGGCTAGGTGTCGGAGTCGACGATCCTCGTGGTGGAGGACGAGGACTCGTTCATCGAGGCGCTCACGGTCGGGCTCAGCCGCGAAGGCTTTCGCGTCCGAGTGGCGCGCGACGGCAGCGAAGCGCTCGAGATGTTCGACATCGTGCGGCCCGACCTCGTGCTACTCGACGTGATGCTGCCGAAGGTGTCGGGCATCGATGTGTGCCGCGAGCTCCGCAAGAAGTCGCAGGTCCCGATCATCATGGTCACCGCGAAGAGCGCCGAGATCGACACCGTCGTCGGCCTCGAGGTGGGTGCCGATGACTACGTCACCAAGCCCTATCGACTGCGGGAGCTCGTCGCACGAATCCGCGCGGTCCTGCGGCGCGGCTCGACGGCGGACACCGCGGCGTACCCGTCAGGTGACGCGATGCTGGTCGGCGAGGTCATGCTCGACCCCGAACGTCACGAGGTCAGCATCCGCGGCTCGTCCGTGCGGCTGCCGCTCAAGGAGTTCGAGCTGCTTGCGCTGTTGCTCGAGAACGCCGGCCGCGTGCTCACCCGCGACACGCTCATCGACCGGGTGTGGGGTTCGGACTACGTCGGCGACACCAAGACGCTCGACGTGCACATCAAACGCCTCCGGGCGAAGGTCGAACCGGAGCCTTCGAACCCCACGCACATCGTCACGATCCGCGGCTACGGCTACAAATACGAGGTTCCCCGCACACCCGTAGCATGACGCCGGTGAGCAGTCACGAGGGGTGGCGAAAAATCACAGCGCCCGCTCGGCCCCTCGCGGCAGACGCATTCGCGACTTCACCCTTCACGCGACTCGCTCGTGTACACGCGTTCTCGGTCGCCACGGACACGCTCGTCACGGTGTCGCTGGCGGGAACGTTGTTCTTCTCGATCCCATCCGGCGCGGCGCGCGACAAGGTTGCGCTGTACCTGGTGTTGACGATGGCGCCGTTCGCCGTCGTGGCGCCGCTGGTCGGGCCGGCCATCGACCGGATCAGGGGTGGTCGCCGGCTGGTGGTGGTGCTGGCCACCGGGCTGCGCTCCCTGGTGTGCCTCCTGATGGTGAGTCACGTCGACGACCTGTTCCTCTTCCCGGCGGCGTTCTTCATCCTCGTGTTGGGCAAGGCCTACGGCATCTCCAAGGCGGCCCTCGTGCCGACGGTCGTGACCGACGAGTCCGAGCTCGTGCGGGCCAACTCGCGGCTGTCGTTGCTCTCGGGTGTCGTCGGGTTGGCGGTGGGCGCGCCGGCCGCCGGCCTCGTGCGGCTGTTCGGGCCGGAGAGTGCGCTGGTGCTCGCGGCGCTGACGGCGGGCACCGCGTCTGCGCTCGCCACTCGACTCGCGCCGGCCGTCGTGGCGCCCGAGCCGGCCGATTCGGTGGAGGAGGTCGAGCTCCGTGGTGCGGGCATCGTGCACGCGGCCGAGGCCATGGGCCTGCTGCGCGGCATCGTCGGGTTCCTCACATTCCTGCTGGCCTTCGATCTGAAAGGCGGCGGCAACGACGCGCCCGTCCCCGTTGGGCTGGCGATCGGGCGCGCCGCGCGCCACGCGGCCGGGTTCCCGAGCGTGGGCACCGGTCATCCGACGACCGCGCCGGCGTGGCACTTCGGCGCGGTGCTCGTGGCAAGTGTGGCGGGCGCACTGCTCGGCGCGATTCTCGCCCCGCGCCTGCGGTTGATCTTCACCGAGGAGCGCATCCTCGTCGGCGTCCTCGTGGTGGTGGCGTCGGGCGGGCTCGGCTGCGCCTTGCAAGGCGGACTGCTCGGGTCGGTGGGCTGCGCGCTGCTCGTCGGTGTCGGCGCGAGCGCGGGCCGCCTCGCGTTCGACGCGATCGTGCAGCGCGACGCGCCCGACGCGAACTTCGGCCGTTCGTTCGCGGGGTTCGAGACGAGGTTTCAGCTGTTGTGGGTGATCGGCGCGTTCTTGCCCGTCATCGTGCCGATCCCCGCACGCCTCGGCTTCGTGGTGGTCGCGGGCGCGGCCGGCTTCGCCGCCTTCGCGTACTGGACCGCCTCCAAACGCTCGGCGAACCCCGCGCTCTAGCCGGCGTCGTCGATGTCGATCCGCGCGAGCCAGAGTCCCGGAGCATCGACCTCTGCGGGCGTCGGTAGCTCGCGGTCCGAGAGCCACAAGCGATCGAGCGCTTCGCGGCCGGCCCGCTCCACCGCGCCGTCGACGAATGCGGCGCCGCGTTCGTACTGCGCTTGTGACAACTCGAGACCGAGCAGGCGCTCGACGAACCGGTCGGACGGATCCGCGGTCACCCGCCTGCGCCGCATCGCCTCGGTGACCATGTCGTACGAGCCGATCAGGCCCTGGCCGATGTCGTCCATCAGGTGGTCGACGTAGCCCACGATTACGGCCACCAACGCTTCGAGACGCGGCAGCAGCTCGCGCTGCGTCGGCGACTGGATCGCGCCCAACAGCACCTCCGGATCGCCGAAGAGCTGTTGCATGTTGTCCAGCGCCGACATGTCGGTGACGTCGAGCTCGCCGAGTTTCGACTCGAACGTACCCGAGTCCGGTTCGAAGCCGGCGACGTACTCGCGCAGCAGCGACTCGAGTCGTTCCCGAACGTGGGGAAGCGACAG
>JBEEFX010000124.1:0-26126 GCA_041166365.1 Acidimicrobiaceae bacterium | reverse complement strand
GTACCCGAGTGCACCCGCCAGATGGCGGTGCTGGCTCAACGGTCCGTCGACCACGATCTGGTCACCTTCGGCGGCGACGCGCTGGGCCAGCGTTGCCTCGAGCGAGCCCCGCAACCGGCCGATGGCCTGGTCGAGAACCATGAGGTCGTCGTCAGCGACCGGTACGTGGCGCCACACGCCGTGTCGCGTCACGAGGTGGTCGGCGCCCTCGACCGGGGAGACGAGCGCCCGATCGACCACGACCTCGAGGATCTCGGCCACGCCGTCGCAGTGCACCGCGCCCGCCGCCACGCTGACGCACAGCCCTTGGCGGGTCACGCCGTCGTCGCCCGTCACCCAGGCTCGGGCGTCGATGCGTTGGACGCCGTCGACGAACACCACGGCGTTCCATGGAGCGGTGTGGTCGACGCGGATCGGCGCCCACCGATCGATCGCCACCTCCGCGCTGGGATCGGTCGGCACCTCGCTCTGGACCAGCTCACGCGCATCGGACGCACCCGTGCCATAGCCCGGATCCCAGCTGTCGATGGCGACGCGCATCAGCGATCGATCCGTTCGACCGTCGAGGCATTGCCGGAACGGCGGACCTCGAACCGCACGGGCAGCCGCTCGGCCAGCTCCGCCGCGTGGCTGGCGACACCGACCAGCCGGCCGCTGGCGCCCAGCTCCTCGATCGCTGATGCAACAACGTCGAGCGTGTCGGGATCGAGCGTGCCGAAGCCCTCGTCGAGGAAGATCGACTCGAGCCTCGCGGCACCGCGGGCGGCCAGCGATGCAATGCGATCGGCCAGTGCGAGCGCCAACGCCAAGGACGCGAGGAACGTCTCGCCGCCGGACAAGGTGCGGGCGCTGCGGATCTCGTCGGCATTGCGATGGTCGACGACGACGAAGCTCCCGTTCTTCGGATCGACCCGCAGCGAGTACTGATCGCCCGACAACGTGCGGAGCAGGTCGGTGGCGCCGTCGGCGAGCGCGGTCATGGCTTCGTCGAGCAGCCATTTCTCGAAATGCGTTGCATTCAGGTGCAGCGCCAACCCGTGGGCGAGCTCGCGCTCGGCTTCGACGGCCGCGAGCTCGACCCGCATGCTCTCGGCTTCGGCGGCGCGCGCCGCCAGCGCGTCGTGATCGGCCCGCGCTCGACCCAACGCCTCTCGAGCGCAGGCGATCGGCTCGCCCCCCTCGGGGACGACGAGGTCGGCGTCAGCGCAGCGATTGGCCAGACCGGCGATGCGGCTGTGGAGTTGCGCCGCGATCGCGGCCGACTTCTCCTCGAGCTCGCGCGCCAGGGCCTGTCGGGCGTCGGCCTCCCGCTCAGCCCACTCGACCAGCACTGACCACTCCTCCAGCAACGTGACCGAGGCCCGCTTGCGGGCCGGAGGCTTGAGCGCGGCCAACGCGTCGCGCGCGTCTTCATAGGCGTCTCGGGCGGCCTGCTCGTCGGCGGCGCAGCCCGCCCGCGCGTCGAGCGCGACCGTGTGCCGGACGCGGGCCTCCTGCATCGCCCGGCGGCCCGACTCGACCGCGGCGATCGCCGCCACGTGATCGTCGAGGGCGCGCTGTATCGCACCTCGATCGGGTGCTCCGCTCAGCTGGCCGCTGATCTCGGCGAGGTCGGTGTCGAGCGCCTCGAGGGTCGCGGTCGCGATCGCCAAGGCCTTCTCCGCTGCGCCGCGGGCGTCGGTGGCGGCGCGCAGCTCGCGCTCGGCCTTCTCCTGTACGGCCTTCGCCTTGCTCAACGCCGCCGGCGCCTTGCCCGATGGAATGGTGGCGACCGTCTGCAGGCACACCGGACATTCCTCACCGACGACGAGGTCGGCTCGGACCGCGTGGGCCCGGTGGGCCGCCGCAACCTCCTCCTCGCCGGCACGCGCGGCGTCGAGGCTCGCGGTGGCCGCGGTCAGGGCCTCGGTGGCAGCCACGACATCGACCCGGCGCTCCGCAACGACGACCTCACCCTTCACCCGCCGCTCCTGCAGCGCCGCGCCGCGATCGTGGGCATCGAGGAGGCGCACGAGGTCGGCACGATCACCCAACCCCGAGAGTCGGCCTTCGGCCGTCGTCACCGCGGCCTCGGTGGCGGCGAGTTCGGTCGCCGCCTCGGCCAGCGCGCTGGTGGCGGTCGCAAGGCGGTCGTGAAGTGCGCCGAGGCCGGACGGAACGCGCACACCTCCCAGGAGAGCGGCCTCCTCCGCCGTGCGCGCGACGTCGCGAGCGATCGCCTCCGCATCGCCGGCCAGGCCGGCAAGCTCGGGCGCGGCCGCATCGAGATCCGCCACGAGTGCCGTGAACCGTTCGACGCGGGACTCGAGGGCCGCGACGGCCTCAGGCGTGGCGTGGGCCGCGTCGCGCAGCCGGGCTTCGAGGACGTTGACATCGGCCTTGGCCCGTGTGGACTGCTTCCCGGCCAGGTCGGCCATCTCCGCGTAGACGCCCAGATCGAGCAGCGATATCAAGAGGTCCTGGCGGGCCGCCGGCTTGTCGTGCAGGAACCGGGCGAACTCACCCTGCGGCAGCACCACACACTTGGTGAAGTGCTCGTAGCTCAGCCCGAGGCGCTGCGTGACGGCCGCCGTGACCTCGTCGGCCGTGCCCGCGAGCACCTCGCCACCGGACTCGAGCCGCGCTTCAGCCGTGTTGCCGCCCCCGCCCTTCGTCCGGCGCACGATGCGGGTGGCCGTGAAGGCCTCGGCGCCGATCGTGAAGTCGAGCCGAACCCGCGCTTCGGCCATCCCTTGCGCGATCACGGGCACGACGGTGCGCTGGTCGGCGAGGCGGGGAACATTGCCGTACAACGCGAACACCATGCCGTCGAGCACGGATGTCTTGCCGCTACCGGTTGCCCCGGTGAGCGCGAAGAGGTCGACGCCTTCGAAGTCGACGACGGTGGGCGTGCGGAACGCGGTGAACCCCTCCAACTCGAGGCGCACGGGTCTCATGCGGTGGCCTCCTCGTACAGGGTGTCGAACAGCGCGACGAGCTTGGGATCGTCGATGTCGGCATCGCGTAGGTACGCGGTGAACAAGTCGTGGGCGCTCCGCTCCGACCGCGATTCGACCGGCTCGCCCTGCCCCCGGCCCGCGGGCGCCTCCAGGACGACGTCGACCGCGTTGGGGAACAGGTCGCGTACCTCGTCGGCCAGCCCGAGGCGCAGCCGCTCTCGCACGTGCACTCGGACGTAGGCGTTGTCGAGGATGGCGTCGCCGCCGGCTGCGGCCTGCAACTCGGCCAACGTTCCTTTGACGACCTGCAACGGACGACCAGAGGTGAGCGGCACCTCGGTGATCCGGGCCGGCGTGCCCGGCGCTGCGTCGACCACGAGCGCGACCTTCTGCTGCCCGGCCTCGCCGAAGTCGAGCGCCATCGGCGATCCGCAGTACCGAATCGGACAGGGCCCCGGGATCTCTTGCGGGCGGTGCAGATGGCCGAGGGCGACGTAGTGCGCGTTCGAGGGAAAGACGGTGGACGGCACGCCGTAGGCAGCCGACAGGTGTGCTGCCCGCTCGGACCCGCTGGCATCGGCGCCATGCACGAACGCGTGGGCGGCGACGACGTTCACGGCATCGTCGCGGAAACGGGAGCACATCCATTTGCAGAGCTGGCGGTAGCGCTCCTCGTACAGCTGGACGGCCGTCGCGGCGTCGCCGCCCATCAACTCACTGGCCTTCACGATCCAACGCTGCGAGAGGAAGGGCAAAGGAGCGACGAGCATCACCTGACCACCGTCACGGCTCGGAACCTCGACGACGGCGGCCTCGGGCTCGGCAAACACCGGCCGGGTGATCACCGCGCCGAGTTCGAGCAGAGGCTGCACCGCCTGCAGGCGGCGATCGCTGTCGTGGTTGCCGGCGAGCACGACGACGCGGGCACCGGTCGACGCGAGATCGAGCAGCGCGCGGTACACGATCTGCTCGGACTCCGGCGCCGGCGCGGCCGTGTCGAACACGTCGCCGCACACGAGCACGGCATCCACCTCGTGGTCGCGTGCGACGGTCGCCAGCTCCGCGAGAACGATCCGGTGCTCGTCGGCCCGCGACTGCCCGCGGATCGTGCGCCCGACGTGCCAGTCGGCGGTGTGCAAGAACCTCATCTCGGCAAACCCTCGAGCGGGTTCTCGGGCATCGCCGCTTCGATCAGCGCTGGGTTCACTCCCGCTTCCGACGAGCGCGTGGCCCACGCCGGGAACGGGAACTCGAGCACGATCGGCACGGGCAGCATCGGCTGGCTGACGATCATCGTGCCCGGCTTCACGATGGTGGCGCGCTGCCGTTGGGTCGGCGGCAGGAACCCGTACTCCCCGCGTCCGGCTTCCGCAGCATCGAGCCGCCCGACCACGCGCACCGCCGAGTTCGCGACGATGCGCCGCTCGACCTCGCTGGCCGTCTGCTGGCAGCCGATGAGCACGATGCCGAGCGAGCGGCCGCGCTCCGCCACGTCGAGCAGGATCTCCTTGATCGGGCTGGAGCCTTCGCGCGGTGCGTACTTGTTGAGCTCGTCGAGCACGATCAGTTGCAACGGCCGCGCCGTGCCGGCCCGCTCCTTCGCTTCGAAGGCCCGGCGGAGCAACACGCCGACGACGAACCGTTGAGCGCGGTCGTTGAGGTTGTGGATGTCGACGACCGTGACCTGATGGTCGAACGCGACCGAATGCTGATCCGGTCGGGCGACGTCGGCCCGCACCAGATGCCTCACATGGCGTGTCGCGCCGTGCATGCGCCGCAGGAACGCGTTCACGGTGCCCAGTGTGATGGCGCGGCCGGCCCACGGCCCGAGGTCGCCGTCGGCGGTGAGCACGCGTTCCTCGATGACTTGAACGAGCTCGTCGAAGTGACGGACGACCTTGCCGTCGAAGCTGACCGTGCCGTTGACCGGATCACCTTGATCGCGTGCCGCTCGCTGCAACTCCGCGGCCACGTTGTGCACGACCATCGTGTACTGCTGACGATCATCCTCCGCATCAGCGAAGAGGAAGGGCAGCAGCAGCTGGTCGCAGAAGTCGTGGATGGTCCAGAAGAAGCTGCGCACGCCCAACGAGCGGCTGGCGACATCGGGCGCGGCGACGCCGACGTCGTCACGACGGGGCGGGGCCCACACACCGACGCTGCCGAACTCGTCGGCCGGCAGCCCCAGCGCGCGGTAGCGCTCGGCTTGATCCGGCGCGAGCGCGATGTTCGGGTGATCGAGGAAGAGCAGGTCTTCGCCCTTCACGTTGAAGACGAGCGCCTTGGTGTTGACGGCTTCGGCGCCGAGGACACCCGAGTGGAACAAGCCGTAGAGCAGGAAGGTCGCGTAGCTCGTCTTCGTGGCGACACCCGAGACCCCGCTGATGTTCACGTGGGCGCCCTTGGTGCCGTCGAGGAAGTCGACGTCGATGAACACGGGCTCACCATCACGCGACAGGCCCGCGGGCAGCTTGCGGGCGACCTCGTCGAAGCCGAGGGCGCGATCGCGCTCCGCGCCGACCGCCCGCCGTACCTCGTCGCCCGGCCGGGGCGGCACCAGCACCTCGGGCTCGAAACGGGTGGACTGCACCTGGGCGGCCTCGGAGACCTCCGCGGGCAGGACACCGTCGGCGACGAGGAAGACGTCGCTGTCGAAGCGCACGCCGTCGTGCCGGGCCCGCACCTGGGACACGACCCCGTAGATGCGTACCAGCTCGCCGTCGGGCAGCATCCGGTCGAGCGCCACCAGGTCGTCGAGCTGCAGGTACGCGCCCTCGCCGACGCCGACCCAGAACTCCAGGGGAGTGGCGTCCTCCGTGCCGATCACGCGTCCCACGACATCCATCGGAACCAGGGTAAGACGCGGGTGTGACAGTGCCGGGGGACGCTCCGGCACCTGGGAATTCGTGCCGAAATTCCTCGGGAGGCGACGGTGGAACCGCGAACACGCGGGTAGGTTCCCGGCACTGAATCGTCGAACAGGGAGGCATCCGATGGTCCGAATCGGGGGCAGCGACTATCTGTGGTCAGCGCCGGTGCGCAACCTCAATTGGGTAGCGGCACACTTCGGATATCGATAGTCCGCCGTGCCGTCGCCCTCGCGGTGCCTGACCGCGGGCGACGCGTTCTGTCTCGTCCGTGATCTGGCCGTCCACCCTCCGACCGGGAGTCCCCGCGTCGGCCTCGAGCTGGAATGGCTCACGTTCCCGACCGCCGACCGCTCGCGGCGTGTCGACCTGACTGATCTCGCGCCTCCGTTACGTGCGCTCGGAGGCGCACTGCCGTGCGGCAGCCGCCTCACCGTCGAGCCCGGCGGACAAGTGGAGATCAGCACGCGTGCACTCGACTGCGTCGGCGATGCCATCGACGCAGCGCGCACCGACAGCGCAGTCGTGCGCCAGGTGCTGCACGACCACGGCATCGACATGGTCGGCGTCGGGATCGATCGATGTCGCCCTCCACAGCGAGTGGTGGACACCGCTCGCTACCGCGCGATGGAGACGTACTTCGATCACGCCGGGCCTGAAGGGCGGGCGATGATGTGCAACTCGGCGTCGATGCAGATCAACGTCGACTTCGACGGCGCCGTACGTGATGCGTGGCGCGCGGCCAACATCGCCGCAGCGATGCTCGGCGAGCGGTTCTCGACGCCTTCGCCGAACCGACTCGATCTGTGGGCTCGCATCGATCGCACCCGCACCGCCCCCGTCGCCGGCGACGACCCCGCCGAGGCGTGGGCCGAGTATGCGCTTGCCGCGCGCGTGATGTTCATCCGCCGCGATGACGATGACTGCGTGCCGATGCTCGACGGAACCACCTTCGCGAAATGGGTCGAGTGCGGTGATCCGCTCGGCTGGCCCACCGAGGCCGACCTCACCGAGCATCTCACCACGTTGTTCCCGCCGGTGCGGCCGCGGGGATGGTTGGAGTTGCGCACCATCGACGCGCTCGACGAATCGCAGTGGCCCGTCGCCGCGGAAATGGCGGTCGCGATGGTGCTCGACGGCGACACACGGCGCTCGCTCTTGGAGCTCGCGTGTCGATGATCGTCGAGCACCTGGACGCGGCGCGGCAGCGCACCCTCGACCTGCTCGCGCCGTTCGACGACGCGTTCCTCACGGCGCAGCATTCGCCCCTCATGTCGCCGTTGGCGTGGGACCTTGCGCACGTCGGCAACTACGAGGACCAGTGGCTGGTGCGCGCCCTCGGGGGCGAAGGCATCGGGCCGCACCTCGACCACCTGTACGACGCTTTCCAGCATCCCCGCGCCGACCGGCCGGCGCTGCCGTTGCTCTCGCCCGCGGACGCGCGGGCGTACATCGGCGAGGTGCGCGACCGCGCGCTGACGCTGCTGGATCACGAGGCGGTGCGCCCGACCGATCCCCGCCTGCTCGACGATGACTTCGTGTACGGGATGGTGATCCAGCACGAGCAGCAGCACGACGAGACGATGCTGGCGACGATCCAGCTGTCCGGCGCCCGCTTTCCGGAGGAATTGCGGCGTCATGCGCCCCGTTTCCTCCTTAGAGGAGAAAACGCGGCCGACATGCAGTTGGTCGGAGGCGGGACGTTCGTGTTGGGCACCAGCACCGAGCCGTGGGCGTACGACAACGAGCGGCCGGCGCACGAGGTCGACGTGCCGTCGTTCTGGATGGACACGACACCGGTGACCAACGGCGACTACGCCCTGTTCATCGCCGACGACGGCTACGACGACGAACGGTTGTGGACCGCCGATGGTCGGGCATGGCGTTGTGCGTCCGAAGCGACCGCGCCGCTGTTCTGGCACGACGACGGCAGCGTGCTGCGCTTCGGCCACCGGATCGAGCGTGACGCCGAAGAGCCCGTGCAGCACGTCTGCTGGTACGAGGCGGACGCGTTCGCTCGGTGGGCCGGCAAGCGCCTGCCGACCGAAGCCGAGTGGGAGAAGGGCGCGCCGCGTCACACCGGGGAGGTGTGGGAGTGGACGAGCTCGTCGTTCGCAGCATGGCCCGGCTTCGAGGCCTTTCCCTACCGCGAGTACTCCGAGGTGTTCTTCGGCGCCGGATACAAGGTCCTGCGGGGCGGCTCGTGGGCCACGCACGCGCCGGCGATCCGTCCGACATTCCGGAGCTGGGACCATCCGATTCGCCGCCAGATCTTCGCCGGCTTCCGCTGTGCCAAGGACGTTTAGGTCGTGCGCGGAATGGTCTCGGCTCCGTTGACAACCGCTCGCCGTCAGGCTGCGCCCGCCGCCAAGACGACGCTGTGCTCGTGGGTCGCCTCGCTGACAGGCTCGGCTCCGTAAATGTGCCGGCAGATCGCCTATCTCGGCGAACCCGTCACGCTCGGCAGCGTGCTGCTCGAACCCGAGCACTCGCTGCTGAGACAGTCCTACGAGCCGCGGCATCAGGTGCACGGCCGCATCAACGCCGACGGATTCGGCGTCGGTTGGTACGTGCCGGACGAGCGCGCGGCGCCGGCTCGGTACCGCAGGCCGGTCCCGATGTGGGGAGACCAGACGTTCGCCAGCATCGCCGGCACCATTCGCAGCGGCGCGTTCCTGGCCGCGGTCCGCAACGCCAGCCCGGGTCTTCCGGTCAACGAGGTCTGTACCGCCCCGTACACACGCGGCCAATGGCTGTTCGCGCACAACGGCCGCATCCTCGACTGGCACGGGCCGGACGGGACCGGAATCCTGCTGCGCCGACGGCTCTCCGACACCTCTCTCGCGGCCATCGAGGGCGCGACCGACAGCGAGGTGCTCTTCGGCCTCGTCCTCGATGCGCTCGCCGACGGACGATCCGCCGCCGACGCGATCGTCGAGGTGCTTCGTCTCACGCAGGACGTCGCGCCCGGCTCGCGGCTCAACTTGATGCTGTCCGACGGCACCACCGTCGTCGCCACCGCCGCCGGCGACACGCTGTTCACCCGTCACGACGACGCATCGGTGGTCGTCGCGTCTGAACCCTTCGACGACGCCCCAGCGTGGCAGCAGGTACCCGACGACGCTGTCGTCGTCGCCACTCGAACCGACCTGACCGTGGGAGCCATTCCATGACGATCACCCTCGACGTGCACCTGGACGAACGAGACATGGAGCGAGCGTTGCGTGAAGACGTGCGTCGGGGTCTCACGTCGAAGCCGAAAGAGCTGCCACCGAAATGGTTCTACGACGATCGGGGGTCTGAGCTCTTCGACGCGATCACCCGGCTGCCGGAGTACTACCCGACCCGCCGGGAGCGCGAGATCCTCGAGTCGCGCTCGAGTGAGATCGCGGTGGCGTCCAGCGCTGACACGCTCGTCGAGCTCGGCTCGGGCACGTCGACGAAGACCCGCCTGTTGCTCGATGCCCTGCGCGACGCCGGTCAGTTGCGCCGCTTCGTGCCGTTCGACTGCAGTGCCGCCACGCTCCGCCAGGCCGGGGAATCGATCTCGGCCGCCTATCCGACCGCGATCGTGCACGCAGTGGTCGGCGACTTCGAACGCCATCTCCCGCTGCTGCCCCACGATGGCGGACACCGCCTCGTAGCGTTCCTCGGAGGCACGATCGGGAACCTCGCGCCGGCAGAGCGAGCCAAGTTCCTCAGCGATCTCGCGGGCGGGCTCGAATCCGGCGAGCATCTGCTGCTCGGAACGGATCTGGTCAAGGACCCCGGCCGACTCGTCGCCGCGTACGACGACGCCGCGGGAGTAACCGCCGAGTTCAACCGCAACGTGCTGCACGTGATCAACCAATCGCTCGATGCGGACTTCGCACCCGATCGGTTCGATCACGTCGCGCTGTGGCACGACGACGAGGAATGGATCGAGATGCGGCTGCGCTCGAAGGGCGAGCAACGCGTGGTCGTGAACGGTCTCGACCTCGGCGTCACGTTCGCCGACGGCGAGGAGATGCGGACGGAGATCAGCGCGAAGTTCCGGCGTGATCGCGTCGAGTCAGAGCTGGCTGCGGCCGGCTTCGAGGTGGTGCGTTGGTGGACCGACCGCGCCGGCGACTTCGCGCTTTCGTTGTCGGCTCGCCTCTGAGCGCATCGCGCCGGCGGCATCAGCGACCTCCGAGGGCTCGCTACCCTCGAAGCAGCTCGACATCACGGTCGACCCGTGGCACCGATCCCATCAGCCCCTCAGGAGGCTCCGAGAATGAAGAAGCGACTCGCGGCTGCAGCGGCCCTCGCGACGGGCCTGTTCATGCTGTCGGCCACACCCGCGTTCGCACACGTCAGTGTGGATCCGAGCGATGCGACGAAGGGCAGCTCCACGAAGCTCACCTTCCGGGTCCCGAACGAGACCGCCGCGAACACCGTGAAGTTCGATGTGAGGTTCGACGAGAACCATCCGATCGCCTCCGTCTCGGTGAAGCCGAAGACGGGATGGACGCCCAACGTGATCAAGAAGCCGTTGAAGGCGCCGATGCAGACCGAACAGGGTCAAGTCACCGAGGCCGTCTCGGAGATCGTCTGGTCGGGAGGAACGATCGCGCCTGGCCAGTTCGACGAGTTCGAGATCTCGGTCGGCCAGTTGCCAAGCGATGTCGACGTGCTGCTGTTCCCCTCGGTGCAGACGTACTCCGACGGCGCCGAGGTCAGTTGGAACCAGCAGACGTTCGCCGGACAGCCCGAGCCCGATCATCCCGCGCCGCAGGTCAACTTGACCGCGGCGACGGCAGTGGCGGCCGCGAAGAAGAGCGGGAACAACGCGGCCGCCAACACGAAGAATCTCGCGATCGCCGCATTCGCCTTGGCGCTCGTCGGCATCGGCATCGGCGGTTGGGCGTGGTTCAACGTGCGTCGTTGGCGCTGACGTCCTTCGGAGACAACGAGGACGTGCGCGTCACGTCTCCCGACTGAGCCATCGGCCGAACGCGATCAGCAGCCCGATGAAGACGACGACGCCGATCACCGTGATCCCCTTCCCCGCGCTCTTGTAGGCCGCACCGAACAGATAGCCGGCGATCAACACCTCGGCGACCGAGAGCAGACCACCGAGACCGTCGGCGGGGAAGAACCGCCGCGGCGCCATCCGCGATGCGCCCGCGGCCGCGGCGATGAGCGTCGAGGGAAACGCCGCCAGCCGGCCGAAGAGCACGACCGGTACCCCCTTCTTGTCGAGCACCTTGGTCAGTGCCTTGATCCGCTTCGGCGGCAGCACTCGCCTGGCGATCGAGGGCAGCTTGTCGTCGTTGATCTCCTTGGCCCATGCCTGGCCCAACACGAAGAAGTGCCACACGCCCAGAATTGCCAGCGGTATCGCCGCGAGCAACACCGGGAGAAGGTGCACGCGTCCGTCCCGGATGAGAAACCCTGCGGCCAGCAGCACCTCTTTCGACGGGCGCAACAGCACCAGCACCACGAAGTGGTCTCGATACAACGCCGGCGCGAGGGGGATCGCGATGATGCCGAGGACGGCTCGAGCGGCCGCCAACCACAAGAGCGGAACGCGCCCGCGGCGCGATCGTCGCTCGCTATCGGGTACACCCTTTGGCATGGGCCGGTCATTACCCGAGCGTCTCCAACGGAGACTCGACCCGAACGAGCGTTACGGGCTGCGGGTCACGTTGTTCGCGATCGCCATCGTTCTCGTGACGGTGCCGTTCGCGACGCTCGTCTTCCAGGTGGTTGCGAAAGGGCCGCTGACCCGCCTCGATGGGAACGTCGCCAACGACCTCAACAACTGGGTCCACGACTCGCCGGGGACCGTGCGGGTGCTCGACGACATCACGAACATCGGCAAGCCGATCACGTTGTTCGTGATGGTCACAGCGGCGGTTGCGTATCTCCTCTGGCGCCGCCGCATCCGTCTCGCGCTGTACCTCGTCGTGACGTCCGTCGTGGGTGGGCTGATCGACACGGCCGTGAAGGTCCTCGTGAACCGGCCGCGTCCCGTCGTCGACCATCCGATCGCCAGCGCGCTCGGCAAGAGCTTTCCCTCAGGGCACGCGATGTCCTCCACCGTCACCTACGGCGCATTGGCACTGGTGTTCCTGCCGGTGTTGCCCCGGCGGTGGCGGCCGATCGCGCTGGGTGCGGTCGTCCTCCTCGTGCTCGCCATCGGCACCTCCCGGCTGTTCCTCGGGGTGCACTTCGTCAGCGACGTGATCGGCGGCTTCGTTCTCGGGCTGGCCTGGCTCGCCGCCTCGACGGGCGCGTTCAGCATCTGGCGCACCGAGGAAGGCAAGAAGCCGGTGGACGTGGCGCAGGGCGTGGAGCCGGAAGCGGGCCCGGCGCTACGCGGTGACGAATGACGTCGCCCTCGCCGGGCGGGCGCGTCACGTTCGATGGCGGCCCTCCCCGCTGAACGACGCCAACGCTCCGGGGGCCGTGCCGTACTCCGCACGGATGAGGTGGATCACCGCGTTGATCAGCGCAAGATGGGTGAACGCCTGCGGGAAGTTGCCGAGGTGCCGGCCGCTGTGGGGGTCGATCTCCTCGGCGTAGAGACCGAGCGGGCTGGCGAACGACAGCAGCTTCTCGCAGAGCTGACGCGCCCGCATCACGTCGCCGATCTCGACCAGCGCCGACACCAACCAGAAGGAACAGATGGTGAACGTGCCTTCCTCGCCGGAGAGGCCGTCGTCCGTCTCCTTCACGCGGTAGCGCAGCACGAGACCGTCGACGGTCAACTCGTCGGCGATCGCGTAGACGGTCGCCGCGATGCGCGGGTCGTCGGCGGGCAGGAAGCGCACCAGCGGCATGAGCAGCACGGAGGCATCGAGCGC
The DNA here is from genome assembly GCA_041166365.1 of Acidimicrobiaceae bacterium. Lineage (GTDB taxonomy): Bacteria > Actinomycetota > Acidimicrobiia > Acidimicrobiales > JACDCH01 > DASUCS01. The sequence goes on along the minus strand of JBEEFX010000124.1, from coordinate 13,490 downwards.
GTCGGTGTCGTAGTGCTGAGTGAACACGCCGCGCTTGTCGACGCCGTGCTCGCAGATGTCGGCGTGGATCTCGTCGGCCGCCTTTTGCCACTCGTCGGCCAGGTCGAGCTCGTCCCGGATCCGCGCCAGCCGTGCGCCGCGGTCGACCGCCACCCAGCACATGAGCTTCGAGGAGGTGAAATGCTTCGGCTCGCCGCGGACCTCCCAGATGCCGCGGTCTGGCTCCTTCCAGTGCTTCAGGGCGGCTTCCACCTGCCGCTTGAGGATCGGCCACAGCCGCTCGTCGAGCTGGTCTCGCGACTTGGTGTGGATGTACACCGAGTCGAGCACCGCGCCCCACACGTCGTGCTGGACCTGGTTGTAGGCCCCGTTGCCGATGCGTACCGGGCGCGAACCGAGGTAGCCCTCGAGGTGCTCGAGGAGCTGCTCGCTGAGGTCACGCTCGCCGCCGATGCCGTACATGATCTGGAGTTCCTCGTCGCGCTCCGCCACGCCGGCGATGAAGCAGAAGAAGTCGTTGGCCTCCCAGTCGAAGCCGAGCGTGTAGAGCGCCCACAGCGCGAACGTCGAGTCGCGAATCCACGAGTAGCGGTAGTCCCAGTTGCGTTCACCGCCCGGCGTCTCGGGAAGCGACGTGGTCGCGGCCGCGACCAGCGCGCCGGTCGGTGCGTACGTCAGGCCCTTGAGTGTGAGCGCGCTGCGCTCCAGGTGCGTCCTCCACGGATGGTCGGGGAAGTTCCCTCGAGCAAGCCAGTGCTGCCAGTGGTGCGCGGTCCACACCAACCGCTGGTAGGCCTCGTCGTAGGTGTGCGGAGCGTCGTGCTCGCTCCACGACAACGCGCAGAACTTGGAGTCTCCTTCCTTCATCAACGTGCGCGCCACGGCGCGCGGCCCTTCGAAGCCGAGCCGCAGGTCGGTCGTGAGCTTCAGTTGCACTTCCGAGCCGGACGACGATGCGATGGCCTCGTGATAGTCCTCGCCGGTGTACGCCCAGTGGCCCGACTCGCGTCCGTAGTCGAAGCGGGGCTCGCATTGCAGTGAGAGCTGCACCTCGCCGTTGACGCACCGCACGGTGCGCAGCAGGACGTGATCGGCGTCGTAGTCCGTCGGCGCGCGGCGGTGGGTGTGTGACATCTCGTGGTCGTGATGCCACGGGCCGATGAGCAGCACGTCGCGCACGATGATCCAGCCGGTGGTGGTTCCCCAACTCGTCTCGAGCACCATGGTGCCGGGCAGGTACCGCCGGGCAGCAGGCACGGTGACGTCATCCGGACCCAAGCGGAAACCGCCGGCGCGGCGGTCGAGCAGCGAGCCGAACACACTCGGCGAATCGAACCGCGGTAGGCACAGCCACTCGACGTTGCCCGACGGCGCGACGAGCGCGCACGTCTCGCAGTCGGAGAGAAACCCCAGCTCCGCGATCGGCGGGAACGCCGACGACCCGTACAGCGGCCCAACCACGCTCGACACGGTCACCGGCCAATTCTCCCGCAAATCCCACTCAGACGTACGCAAAAGTGTGTACGTGTGAGTGGGATTTCGACTACGAGAGGCGGATCGGGAGCTGCTTGAGGGCGTTGTTGAGGTTGGAGCGCAGCCGGATCGGCTCGCCGGTGAGCTCGATCGAGGGAAAGGTGGACAACAACTCCTCGAAGAAGACCTTGCCCTCCAGCCGGGCCAGATGCACGCCGAGGCAGAAGTGGGCGGCGATGCCGAACGACAGATGCGGGTTCGGGTGCCGGTGGATGTCGAAGCGTTGTGAGTCGACGAAGACGTCCTCGTCGCGGTTGGCGGAGGTGTAGTACATCGCGACCTTGGCGCCCTTCTCGATCGGAACGCCCCGCAGCTCGGTGTCGGCCAGCGTCGTGCGGCGGAAGTAGTGCAGTGGATTGGCCCACCGCAGGATCTCCTCCACCGCGCTCGGGGTGAGCGTCGGGTCGGCGCGCAGCTCCTCGAGCTGATCGGGATGCTGGAGCAACGCGAGCAGGCCGGACGACAACATCGTCTTCGTCGTGTCGTTGCCGGCGGTGACGAGTTGCACGAAGAAGCTGCCGAAGTCGATGTCGCTCATCGGCGCACCGCCGAAGTCCGATCCGAGAATCACCGACGTGAGATCTTCCCGAGGCTCCTCCGAGCGTCGCTGCCCCGCGAACCCGATCGCGTACATCGCCATCTCGATCGACGCGTTGGCCAACTCGTCGGCGTTGCCGGCAACGTCAGGGTCCTGGCCGCGCGTGCACCGTTCGGCCAGCTCGTGGAGGTGCGGCCAGTCCGCTTCGGGCAGTCCCATCAGCTGACCGACGACGCGCGACGGGAGCTTCGACGTGACGTCGTGCACGAACTCGACGTCGCGCTGCGCGGCCGCCTCCTTCATGATCCCCTGCGTGATCGCGCGCACGTTGTCCTCGAGCCGGGCGATGACCTTCAGCTTGAAGTGCTCGGACAGCGGCTCGCGGAACGTCGAGTGCGCCGGCGGATCCATGGCCAGCAGCATGTGGCGCATCATCTCGAGCTGCTCGGGCGCGAGGTTCTCGATGACCACGCCCCCTTCGCTCGCCGAGAAGACGTCGGAGTGGCGCGCCACGTGCACCACGTCGGCGTGCTTCAGCACGGCATAGAAGCCGGGCTGGTCCCGCATCTCCTGGAAGAACACCGGTGAGGTGCGCCGCAGCTCGGCGAGCTGCTCGTGTTGCGCCCCGTCGACGAACGCCGTCGGGTCGGCGAGGTCGACGGAGGTCAATCGACCAAGACGTTCGGCTTGGGGAAGCCCTCGGCCTCCGCGAGCATGTAGTACGCCTCGAGGATGCCGCCGGCGTCGATGATGCTCTCGACGTTGCCGTCCGCATCGAGGTTGAGGTTGGCGCCGTAGATCTGGAACCACACGCGGGTGTCGTCCTCCACGACGGTCAGGGTGTGGACGGACCCGGCGGGCTCGTAGAGGAACGAGCCGGCGCGGTTCACGTAGTCGTACTCCTTGTACTTCCACGCGCCGCTCGTCGTGTACGCGTACACCGGGCCGGTGTGCTTGTGCCGTTGCACCTCGTAGCCCGCTTGGAAGATGTTCTCCACGATCCAGAGGCCCTCGGCCACCTTCACCTGGATCACCTTCAGCTTGCTGCCGTCGCCGATGTCCACGAAAGGCAGCTCGTCGGCGCCGATGTGCACCGCGGTCGGAATCTCAGTCAACGTCATGGCCGCAGTCTCACACAGGGATTGCGGGCGCTGCCGGGGGGCGCGAGTGTCCTTCCATGAAGCAGCTGTCAGGACTGGACGCGTCGTTCCTCTACATGGAGACGCCCTCGCAATTCGGCCACGTGTCGAGCCTTTCGATCTTCGAGAAGCCCGACGACCCGAGCTACGAGCCGTTCTCGGCATGGCGCGCCCAGATCGAAAAGCGGCTGCACACGCTGGAGCCACTCCGACGGCGGCTCCGCAACGTGCCCATGAACCTCGACCATCCCTTCTGGATCGACGATCCGGACTTCGATCTCGACTTCCACGTGCGCAACACGGCCACGCCGCCGCCCGGGAGCGACCAGCAGCTCGCCGACCTCGTCGCGCGCATCATCGGCCGGCCCCTCGATCGCACCCGCCCGCTCTGGGAGACGTACGTCATCGAGGGTCTCCCCGACAACCATTTCGCGATCCTGACCAAGGTGCACCACGCCACGATCGACGGTGCCTCGGGCGCCGAGTTGCTCACGATGATGCTCGACCAGACGCCGGAGGGCGATGACGTCCCGCCGCCCGAGGCCGCGTGGAACCCGCCACCGAACCCGTCGGATGCGGAGGTGTTGAGCCGCGCCGGCCTGAGCCTCGTGCGCAAACCGGGACGCGCCGTCCTGCTCAGCACGCGGGTGATCCGCGAGTTCGGGAAGTCGACGCGCAACCCTGCCCTCGTCGCCGCGGCAAATCAGGTACGCGGTGGACTGCGGGGGCCGATCGGCGCGCTGCTCAACATCGGCCGCGAACGCAGCCCGGAGGGTGAGACCAAGGGCCCGCTTCCGTCGTTGTCCGCCCCGAAGACGCCGTTCAACGCGCCCATCACCGCGCATCGCCGGTTCGCGTTCCGTTCGACGTCGCTCGAGTCCGTGAAGGGCATCAAGAACGCACTCGGCGCCACCGTCAACGACGTCGTCATGGCGGTGTGTGCCGGCGGCATTCGCAGCTGGCTCGAGGACCACGACGCGCTGCCCGACGGCCCGCTCAACGCGATGATCCCTGTCTCGATCCGTACGGGCGAGGAGACCGAGCGCTGGAGCAATCGCGTGTCCGGCATCTTCGCGGAGCTCCCCACCGACGAGCCCGATCCGGTGAAGCGCGTGCAGCGTGTGCACGAGTCGATGAGCAACGCCAAGGAGCTGTTCGACGCGATCCCGGCCGACGCGCTCACCGACTTCGCGCAGTTCCCGCCCCCAGCCGTGTTCGCTCGGGCCATGCGTCTCTCGACCCGGCTGATGACGCGCACATCGCCGATCAACCTCGTGATCTCGAACGTGCCCGGCCCTCGCCAGCCGTTGTATGCCGCCGGCAGCCGGCTCCTGCACTACTACCCCGTGTCCACCATCGTCGACGGCCAGGGCCTCAACGTCACGGTGCAGAGCTACCTCGACACCCTCGACTTCGGGTTGGTCTCCTGCCGGGAGCTCGTGCCCGACCTCGGGGACATGCTCGACGCGATCATCGACGACCTCGCGGCGCTCGGGAAGGCCACGGGCGTCGACGTCCCCCTCTGACGTGCAAGTCTTGGCGGCATGACCATCAGTTCGTTTGCGGGGATCATTCGGACGCACGGCCGGGAGCGCGGAGACCACCCAGCCATCGAGTTCGAGGGAAAGACGATCACGTTCGGCCAGCTCGACGAGAAGTCGAATCAGCTGGCCACCGCGTTCGCCTCGATCGGCGTCGGCGCGGAAGACCGAGTCGCGTTCTTGGACAAGAACGGACCGGAGTTCTTCGAGGTCACGTTCGCGCTGGCCAAGTTGAACGCGGTGAATGTCGCCATCAACTGGCGCTTGGCGCCGAACGAGATGGCACAGATCGCCAACGACGCGCAGGCCAAGGTGCTGATCGTCGGATCAGAGTTCTTCCCGCACGTCGAGAAGATCGAGGACGCCCTCGAGTCGGTCACCACGATCATCGCCATCGGCGACCACGCCCGATGGGAGCACTACGAGCGCTTCGTCGGCGCGCACCCCGCGACCGACCCCGGGGCAGAGCCGGTCAGCAGCGACGTCGCCATCCAGTTGTACACGTCGGGCACGACGGGCCTGCCCAAGGGCGTGATGCTCACCAACAACAACTTCTTCAGTGGCGTCATGAACGTCACCGAGTCGTGGCAGTTCGACAAGGAGTCCGTGAACATCGCGGTGATGCCGATGTTCCACATCGCCGGATCAGGCTGGGCGATGGTCGGCTTGTACCACGGCTGTCGCACCGTCGTGTTGCGCGACGTCGACCCTGCGCGCATCTTGGAGGTGGTGCCGGAGTTCGGCGTCACGAACGCGCTGTTCGTGCCCGCGGTGATCCAGTTCCTCTTGATCACCCCCGGGGTGAACGAGACCGACTTCTCCACGCTGCGGGCGATCGTCTACGGCGCGGCCCCCATCACCGACACGGTGCTCACGAAGGCGATGGAGGTCTTCGGCTGCGACTTCATCCAGGTCTACGGCATGACCGAGACCACCGGCGCCATCTTCCAGCTCGATCCCGAGGATCACGATCCGGCGAATCGGCCTGCGCTGTTGCGCTCGTGCGGCAAGCCCTACCCGTGGGTCGAGATGCGCCTCGTCGATCTCGACACCGGCAACGACGTCCCCCAGGGCACCGTCGGTGAGCTGTGGACGCGCTCGCCGCAGAACATGAAGGGTTACTGGGGGAACGACGAGGCCACGAAGGCGACCATCGACGCCGACGGCTGGCTCAAGACCGGCGATGCCGGTTACTGCGACGAGAACGGTTTCCTGTTCCTGCACGACCGGGTCAAGGACATGATCGTCACGGGCGGCGAGAACGTCTATCCCGCCGAGGTCGAGAACGTCCTCGCCAAGCACCCGGACGTGGCCGACGTCGCGGTCGTCGGCGTGCCCGACGAGAAGTGGGGTGAGGCGGTGAAGGCAGTGATCGTGCGTCGCGAGGGCAGCGACATCTCAGAGAAGGACCTCATCACCTTCGCCCGCGAGCACCTCGCCGGCTTCAAGCTCCCGAAGACGGTGGACTTCTCCGACGCCCTCCCTCGCAACGCGTCCGGCAAGCTGCTGAAGCGCGAGATCCGCGCCCCCTACTGGGAAGGCTCCGCCCGCCAGATCGGCTAGTCCCCATCGAAATCCCACTCAGGCGTCTACAGATCTGTAGACGCCTGAGTGGGATTTGCCTCTAGCGGGCGGGGGCGAGGGCCTCGATCTCTCGGCGTTCGTCCGCGGTGAGCTTCCACGCGACCGCGGCCGCGTTCGCCTTCACCTGCTCGGGCTTGGTCGCGCCGGCGATCACCGATGCGAGGTTCGGCAGCGACGCCAGCCACGACATCGCCAGCTCGAGCAGCGTGTGGCCCCGCTCGCGGGCGAAGGCGTCGAGCGCCTCGATCACGTCGAAGCGCTTGTCGGACAACGCGCGGTCGTCGGCCGGACGGCCGGCCAACCGCGTGCCCTCGGGCGGCGGCTCGCCGCGGTGGTACTTGCCGGTGAGCATCCCGCTGGCCAGCGGGAAGTACGGCAGGATCGCGAGGTCGTGTCGCTGGGCCGCCTCGAGCAGATCGGCTTCATGGCGACGGCGCAACAGGCTGAGCTCGTTCTGCACGCTGGCGAACCGGGCCGTCCCGTGCTTCTCGGCCGCCGACGCGGCCTCGTCGAGCCGAGCACCATCGAAGTTCGAGCAGCCGATCTCGAGCACCTTGCCGTCGCGCACGAGCCGATCCATCGCCTCGAGCGTCTCGTCGATCGGTGTCTTGTCGTCTGGCACGTGGAGTTGGTACAGCTCGATGCGGTCGGTACCGAGACGGCGCAGACTGCCCTCGACCGCCGTCGCGACTGACGCCGCGCTCGCACCCGCGGGCAGCTTCGTTCCGTCGCCCATGCCGTACTTCGTCGCGATGATCACCTCGTCGCGCCGCGAACCGAGAGCCTGGCCGAGCAGCACCTCGCTCTGCGTGCCGCCGTAGGTGTCGGCCGTGTCGAAGAAGTTGATGCCTTCATCGAGAGCAGTGTCGACGACCGCCTGCGTCGCGGCCGCATCGATGCGGCCTCCGAAGTTGTTGCAGCCGATGCCGACCAGCGATACGGACAAGCTGCCGATGGGGCGAGTCTCCATGGGAAGACAGTACGGCGGCCGAAGGCCGTCGTACGCAAGGGGCGAGCGGGGCGCAGAGGAACGTACTGTCATCGCATGCAGACATTCGATCTCGGCCGCGTGGGCATCTGGACGGGCGTGCTCGACGCCGTTCCCTCGGCCGAGGCGCAGACGATCGCCGTCCGGCTCGAGGAGCTCGGGTTTCCGACGTTGTGGATCCCGGAGACGATCGGGCGCGATCCCTTCGTCACCGCCACCTTGCTGCTGTCCGCCACGTCGGCACTCAAGGTGGCCACCGGCATCGCCAACATCTACGCCCGCGATGCGCTGACGATGGCCAACACGCAGCGGTCACTCGAGGAGGCGTTCCCCGGACGGTTCCTGCTCGGTCTCGGTGTGAGTCACCAGCATCTCGTCGACCGCGTCCGCCATCACGACTACTCCAAGCCCTACTCCCACATGGTGAAGTACCTCGACGACATGGACGCCGCGTTGTTCATGGCGGTCGGTCCTCAGGAGCGACCGGCCACGGTGCTCGCGGCACTCGGTCCGAAGATGCTGCGCTTGTCGGCCGAGAAGGCCGACGGGGCCCATCCGTACTTCGTGCCGGTGGAGCACACCGCGTACGCGCGCGAGATCCTCGGACCCGACGCGATCCTGGCGCCGGAACAGATGGTGGTGCTCGACACCGACCGAGACCGCGCCCTCGACATCGCCCGCAAGGGAATGGCGGTGTACCTACGCGCCCCGAACTACGTGAACAACCTGAAGCGCCACGGCTTCAGCGATGACGATGTCGCTGACGGCGGAAGTGAACGTCTCGTCGACGCGATCGTGGCGATCGGCGATGTCGCCACGGCGGCGCAGCGGGTCCAGGACCATTTCGCCGCGGGCGCTTCGCATGTCAGCGTTCAAGTCCTCCAGGAGAACTTCACCGATGTCCCCGAGGGCGCGTGGCGCAACCTCGCCGACGCGTTGACCTAGTCGCAGCAGGAGTCCCGCCATCCGCAATGCGGGCAGCGGAAGTGCGCGTGTTCGGGCTCGAGCGCGCTCGCGCACATCGGGCACTCCTCGAACGTCGCCAGCGCGGAGCACTGCACGGCTGGAGCGGAGAAGGGCAGCTCCAGTTGGTCCCAGTGCATCGGCGGCAAGTTCACCAGAGGGCGACGGTCCAACGGTTGGACCCCGGTGAATGGTGCGTCCGCTGCAAAGTTGCAGTTAATGCAACTTTTGTGGCACAGTCCCCCGAATGGCGGCAGTCCTCGGTCTCCGCGAGCGGAAAAAAGCCGACACGCGCGTCGCGATCTCGCGGGCGGCGCTCCGGCTTGCCATCGAGCGCGGCCCGGACGCGATCACCGTCGACGACATCGCCGCCGCGGCCGACGTGTCACCTCGCACCGTCTTCAACTACTTCGCCACCAAAGAGGAGGCGATCCTCGGCTTCGACCCGAACCGAAAGGTCGAGGTCGGCCGCTCGGTGCGCGAGCGTCCGGCACGGGAGTTGCCGCTCACCGCGCTTCGCGCCGCGTTCGTGGAGATCGCCACCGGCGTCCCCGAGGTCGCGGAGATGTCTCGGGCTCGAGTCCAACTCGTGAGAGATCATCCGCAACTGCACCCCAGCTACGTGGCGGGCTACGCGGCGCTCGAGAACGCGCTCGTCGAGGCCATCGCCCAGCGAACGGCTCTCGACCCCGAGCAATCGCTCTACCCGCGCCTCGTCGTGTCGACCGCCATCGCCGCGTTCCGCGTCGCGCTCGATCGCGCCGGGCCGGGCCGGGCCTCACTGATCGCCGCGATCGACGAAGCCTTCGACGCGCTCGCCGGCGGACTGCGACCGCCCCGATGACGATCACCACGCCTCGCTCCGCCAACGAGTCCCCCACCGGCAGCCGCGTCGATCCGTCCAGTTTCACCCACCGGCAGCGCACGGTGATCTTCATCGGGCTGATGCTGGGGATGGTGCTGGCCGCGCTGGATCAGACGATCGTCGCCACCGCGCTGCCGACGATCGTCGGCGATCTCGGCGGCATCAGCCACCTGTCGTGGGTCATCACCGCGTACCTGTTGGCGACGACGATCTCGACGCCGCTGTGCGGCAAGCTGGGCGATCTCTTCGGCCGCAAACGGCTGTTCCAGATCACCATCGGGATCTTTCTCGTCGGCAGCATGTTCTGCGGCGTGGCGTCCTCGATGCCGATGCTCATCGCGTTTCGTGCCGTGCAGGGCATCGGCGCCGGCGGGCTCATCGTGCTCGGGCAAGCGATCATCGCCGACATCGTGAGCCCGCGCGAGCGCGGTCGCTACCAAGGCATGTTCGGCGCGTTCTTCGGCGGAGCGAGCGTGGCCGGGCCGCTGTTGGGCGGCTTCTTCACGGACAACTTGTCGTGGCGCTGGGTGTTCTTCATCAACCTGCCACTGGGACTGCTCGCGCTCGTCGTGACGGCATTCGTCTTGCCGAATCTCGGACGCCGCCGGAACGTGACGATCGACTATGCCGGCGCGGCGGTGCTGTCGGTCACGATCTCTGCGCTCGTGCTCGCCACCACGTGGGGTGGCGTGGAATACGACTGGGGGTCGCCCATGATCCTCGGTCTCGGCGCGTTGTCCCTCGCCGGTGCCGCGCTCTTCATTGGTGTCGAGCGGCGCGCGGTCGAGCCCCTCCTTCCGTTGCGCCTGTTCCGAGTCCGCACGTTCACGCTCGCGTGCGGCATCGGCCTGCTGCTCGGCGCGAGCATGTTCGGCGTCATCGCCTTCCTGCCGCTCTTCCTTCAGACGGTGAACGGGTCTTCGGCGTCGAACTCGGGACTGCTGCTGATCCCGCTCATGCTCGGCCTCATCGGCGCCTCGGTGCTCGCCGGACAGGTCATCACCCGCACCGGCCGCTACCGCACGTTCCCCATCCTCGGCACCATCATCCTCACCGCCGGTGTCTTCTTGCTCAGCCGGCTCGACAGCGCATCGAGCGAGCTCGAGTCGGGGTTCTTCATGCTGTTGACGGGCATCGGCGTCGGCTTCACGATGCAAGTCATCGTGCTCGCCACACAGAACGAAGTGCCCGCATCCGATCTCGGCATCGCCACCTCGGCCGTGAACTTCTTCCGTGCCATCGGCGGTTCCGTGGGCGTCGCGCTCGTCGGCGCGCTGTTCACCAGCCGGCTGGCGAACGCGGTCACCGGAATCGTGCCAGGGCAGACGGCACTCGACCCATCCCAAGTCGGAGCCCTGCCTTCGGATGTACGTGCGCACTACGTGTCCGGCTTCGCGCATGCCCTCGCGGGCACGTTCCTCTTCGTCGTGCCGCTCACGGCCGGTGCCGTGCTGCTCGCCCTCGCATTGCGGGAGGAGCCGTTGCGCCAGCACGTGCACGCCGAAGCCATGGTCGAGGCGGTGTAGCTCGTGGCGAACGCATGCAGCCACATCGGCCTCTGCGTCACCGACCTCGCGCGCTCACGCCGGTTCTACGAGGAGGTGTTCGGGTTTCGAGCCGCGTTCGACCTGCGCACGGAGGGCCCGGAGACGCCCCAGCTGCTACGGCTGGCCTCCCCGCTCACGCTGGATGCGGTCTACCTCGCGCTCGACGGCCTGTTGCTCGAGCTGTTGCACTTCGAGCGCCCGGAGTCGCCCGCCGCGCAGCCGCGTGCGTTGAACGAGCCGGGCCTCACGCACCTCTCGCTGTTCGTCGAAGATCTGCCCGCCGCCGTCGAGGCTGTCCCCCGGTACGGCGGTCGGGTGCGTGAGGACACGAACATCGGTGTCGCGGTGTTCGTCGAAGACCCGGACGGCCAGGCCATCGAGGTCATCGGCCCCCAAGGGCAGTTCCGCGCGATGCGCGACCAGGCCCTGCGGAAGCTCTCCGACTGAACCTTCTGCCGTCGACCACCGCGAAATTGGCGCGGCGCGTGACGCCAGAACGGGTCAGGCTCTCGCAGTGACACCCTCCGAGCTCGTCATCCGGAGCGAGCAACCCGAGGACTACGCCGCGATCGCCGACGTCGTCGAGGACGCGTTCAAATCGCCCGTCGAGGCTCGACTCGTCGAGGCGATCCGTGCTTCGACGAACTATGTGGCCGAGTTCTCCCTGGTCGCGGAGCTCGGCGGACGAATCGTCGGTCACGTCATGATCAGCCACACCGCGCTCCGCGAGAACGGTGGCGAGCGCTGGATCGCGATGCTGTCGCCGTTGGCGGTGGCGCCCGACGTCCACGGCCGGGGCATCGGCTCCGCGCTGGTGCGTGCGGTCACCGCGCGGGCGGATGAGCGCGGCGAGCCGCTCGTCATCCTCGAAGGCAGTCCGGCGTACTACGGACGCTTCGGCTTCGAGCATTCCGTGGCGCACGGTATTCACCTCCCTCTGCCGTCCTGGGCGCCGCCGGAGGCCGCCCAGGTGCTGCGGCTGAAGCGCTACGACTCCTCCATCAGCGGACTGGTCGTGTACCCACCCGCGTTCGATGGTCTCACCGAGTCACCTCACTAGACCGCAAGCGCGCTTTCCCGTAGCGGGTTCTTGCCGTCGAGGCTGCCCTCGGCGCCGTAGGGACGGAAGCGGATGAACGCCGACTGATGATGGAAGGGCGTGGCCCGGTCCGCCGTGATCGCGCCAGGGTGCGCCGCCTCGCTGCCGCCGTACGCGTAGGTCGACAGCGCGTTGGTGTTCTCCCACAGGGAACAGGTGCCGATGAACGGGGGCCGCGCGATGCCCGTCGCCCAGATGAGCCCGGGAGCGGTGAGCACGCGCTCCTCCGCCTTGGCGCTGGTACGGAAGAACCGCACGGCGCGCAACAGGCGGAAGCGGCCGAGCGTCAGCACCACCGCTTGGCCGTCGTAGTCCGTCGCCCGCGAACGCGGCGTGTCCGTGGGAAGCCCCGGCCACGACCCAAAGGCGCGCAACGGCTCGAGCTTCGTGTGCCACCCGCCGGCCAACTTCTCGGCCAGGCGATGACCGGACAGGAACCGGTCGACCGCGTCCTCGCTGTCCCAGAACGCGACGAGTCCCACCCGACCGAGTGATGGCGACTTGCGCAGCGATGCGCTGAGCGGAGCGAGCGTGCCGACATCGGCGTGCCGCAGGCCGGCGATGGAGCCAGGCTTCGGCGCCTTCCGCAAGATGCCGAGCGCCGAGCGAACCCCGACGTCAGCGAGATGGACTGACGCGATCACTGGCGACCATGTTGTCGCAGGTCAAGGGGGCCGTCACAATCCGTTGGAGTCCAGCGCACCACGTGGGCGAAGCTCTCTGCATGCGGTTGGGGGGATTGCAGCAGCGCGCCCTGTGGCGTACGCGGTCCTACCTGCGTCCCTACGCGCGCCACATGACGGTGATCGTGTTCACGTCGATCCTGTCGTCGGCCTTCCAGGTCGCCCTGCCACTCATCGTGAAGACGGTCATCGACGGACCTCTCCACGACGGCGATCGCCGCGGCATCGTGTTCTGGGCCGGGGTTGCCGGCGTCCTCGCCGCGCTCGACATCGCCATGGGCTTCGGGCGGCGCTACCTGCTCGCCGTCGTCGCCACCGAACTCGAGACGCAGCTGCGCGACGACCTGTACGCGCACCTGCAACGGCTCGACGTGGGATTCCACGATCGATGGCAGTCCGGCCAGTTGCTGTCGCGTGCCACGACGGACCTCGGGATCGTGCGCCGGTTCATCGGCTTCGGCGCGGTGTTCTTCGTACTGATCGGCATCCAGGTCGCGGCGATCTTCGCCATCCTGTTGACGCTGCATGTGGGGCTCGCGCTGCTCACCTTCGCCGCGACGTTTCCGGTCCTCCTCCTGTGCCGGCGCTTCGAGCGCGACTACCACGCTCTGGTCCGCGACATCCAGGACCAGACAGGTGACCTCACCACCACGATCGAGGAAGCGGCTCGCGGCATCCGGGTGCTGAAGGCGTTCGGGCGATGGGGCGAGGCCTACGACGCCTACGACTCGCAGAGCACGAGGCTGTACGACACCCAGATCAAGCGGATCAAGCTCCACACCAAGTTCGTGTGGGTGCTCGGCCTCATCCCGAACCTCACCCTGACCGCCGTGCTCCTCGCCGGCGCGATCGCCGTCGGCGGCGGCTCGTTGACCGTCGGCGGTCTCGTCGCCTTCGTCTCCTACGTGCTGATGCTCACGTTCCCGCTCGAGATCCTCGGATGGATCATGGCGCTGGCCGGGGAGGCGGAATCGGCCGCGCAGCGCGTCTACGAGGTGCTCGACACCGAG
>JBEEFX010000123.1:0-6857 GCA_041166365.1 Acidimicrobiaceae bacterium | reverse complement strand
GGGTGAGCGCGTGCCGGCGGCCATCTCGCTCGGCCGCCGCCCCACCGTCTACGAAGCGCAGCCGTATCGACTGCTCGAAGTGCACCTCCTCGACTGGGAGGGTGATCTCTACGGTGAAGCGGCGAAGGTGCGGTTCGTCGACCATCTGCGCGACGAGGCGAAGTTCGATTCCGACGACGACCTCATTGCGCAGATGCACCGTGATTGTGACGAAGTGCGGCGAATACTCGGTTCATAGACGTGACATGCACCGTCAACGCGGACGAGTTTTGTCACACTGTGCACATGGCGGCCGAGGCAACCACGCCCATCGTCGGACCGACGCGCACGCCGGTCGCGCCCGGACAGGGCCGAGTCGCGATGCCGCAGCTCGCGCGTCACCTCATCACGCTCGACAACGGACATGAAGTCGGCGTCGCCGTATGTGGACGCGGTGTGCCGCTCGTCGTCGTGCACGGCTTCTCGGCCGAGGGCATCCTCTATGCGCAGACGCTGTCGCGCATCACCTCACTGGGCTTCAAGGTCGTCGCCGTCGACGTCGCCGGTCATGGCGCCACGCTGGGCCTGCCGACCGGTGCGGGCACCCTCAGCAGCTACACCGAGTTGCTCGGCAAGGCGCTCAACCACCTCGGGGTCGAGAAGGCTGTGCTCGCCGGCCACTCGATGGGCGGGCGGCTCGTCACCGAGCTCGCCGCCAACCACACCGATCAGGCGATCGCCGTTCTGCTGCTCGATGCGATCGTCGGCGATACGTGGGACCGAATGGTGAACCTGTTCCGCATCTGCCCACCGTTGTTGGCGGGCGTGGGCGCAGGGCTGGTGGTCGACACGCTCACGACGGTCCCGCTGTTCCGCGATCCCACGCAGGCGCGCAAGCTCGGTCGGCTCGTCGCGCCGACGATGCTCGGTCACCTGCGCCGGCCCTGGCGCATGGCGGGCCCGGCCATCTCGATCATGCGCTCGAAGGGGAGCCGGTGGATGCTCGAGCGTCTCGCGGAAGAACGTGTGCCGGTATTCGCCATCCACGGCGATCGCGACATGGCGGTGCCCATCTCCACCGCGCGTTCTGCCGCTCGGCGAAGTCGCGGTGAGCTCGTGGTGGTCCACGGCGGGAGTCACTCGTGGTTGCTGAAAGATCCCGAGTCGCTGCCCGCGATCATGCATCGCCTCATGAAAGGGCGGCTCGGTACCGCTGTCCTCAAAGCAATTCTCGCCGGCGGCATCGATCCCAATGGCGCGACCGACGAGGACATCGAGTCGATCTTCTACACGCCCGACTCACTCGCCATCCGCCTCACACCGCCCGCGCAGGACTTCGAGGATCTCGAGGAGTACCACCGCCGCCCGCGGTACCGCTTCACCGTCACGATGGACTGACGAGTTCCCGCGCGCTGGCCGACGTTTGGGCGTTTCGGCACGCCGAGCGCGCCAGAACGCCCAAACGTTCGCAGTGTGAGATCGTCAGCCGTTGATGACGGCTTGACGTTGTTCGACCGTCACCGCGAACTGCGTCGATCGCTGCACGAGGCCGAGGTTGCCGCCGGCACCATTCGTCGCCGTCCAGGACACGCTCCACACGATCGTGGCGCGCACGTCGTAGGTGCCGTCGTGCTGGTACGTGTGACTGCACTCGGAGTGCTGCTGGTCGTCTGGCTTCGAGGCGTCGTAGACGGTGCCCGGGCCGATGCAGACCACCGTTGCGCCGTCGCCCATGTCCCAGATCGTCTTCGTCGGCTGAGCGGTGACCGTCGCCGCGAGTCCGGGGACCGCCGCAGTCGCGGAGATCGGATGCCAGTCCGCGGGATCGACCCACATCCACGTGCGGATGCCGACGACTTGCTTCACGGTCGTCGGCGGCGCCGTGCGAGGGCGCGGATAGAGCAACGGCAACTCTTTCAACGCCTGGTTCGCCAGCGTGCCGCCCGTGATGATGTTCACGCCCGGTTGGTACGTGATGACCTGCACCAGGTCGATGTCGCCGCTGGGTACCGCGTAACAGACGAGGAGATAGCCGTGACCTTCCTCGGGATTCGGTTCGGGCTCGGTCCCGATGCCGACGATGTTGTCGCCGATGAACACGCCGGTGACGTTGTAGAGGTAGCACTCGACCGACCCGGTCCCGCTCGGCGTACCCACCGGATCCGCCCCCGGCAACGAGACGTAGACAACGGGATCACCCTTTGGGCCGACGGTGCCGCCGTAGTCCGAATCGTCGGCATTGGCGGGACTTGCGGCCGCAGCGACAAGGAGAACGGCGAGTACAACTATCCGGCGCATCCGAGGTCTCCATCTCCGCGCTTTTCGATCTGAACATCACTGACCTTCCAGTCGCCCGCGACCTGAACGAGAGTGACGGTTGCCGCCAGCGTCGAAACGTGGTCGTTGATGACTGCACCGTCAGCAGAGAACTGCACCCGATCGTCGACATAGCAGTCGGTGAGGCTGGCTGTCGTGTCGTGGACGACGGCTGACTGGATGTGGTGCGCATATTTCGAGTTCGGCGGTATGCGAGTCGTTCTTCCTTGGGCTTTGCGAGTAGAGAGGTCTCCTTGGACAGACGAGAACACGGGATCAATCGCACGCTGCGCAAGCGCCGGGTCGCCGGGGTCTGGAGCGGCAGCGAGCCGGTCGAGAATGGCCCAGTAGTCGAGGTACGCCTGCTTTACCGCGTCTTGTGGGTCGGTCGTGCTGATGGTGACGACCGTGGAGCTGGTCGAGGTCGTCGTGGAGGTCGTGGTCGTCTTGGCCGACGATCCGCTCCCGCCGGAGCACGCGGTCAGCAAGCCCAGTGCCACGAGCCCGGCCGAGAGACCTCGTACCATCCCGACCGCAGTATTCGCCGCGGCGGGTCACCAATCCTCGCGCACTTTCAATAAAGTTCGTCCATCTGGTATCCTCGTGCGACGCCGTGAAGGCGTTCCGCTGTCCACCTCGCCTCGCGGGCCGGACGGCCGGGTCCAACGCCCACCTCTACACCCCAGGAATCACTACACGCATGTCCGAGAAGATCGATCTCGCGAAGCCCGGCGTCATCGCCGAGCATCGCCTGCACGACACCGACACGGGATCTCCCGAGGTCCAGATCGCCCTCCTCAGTGAGCGCATCAACCACCTCACCGAGCATCTGAAGGTCCACAAGAAGGACCACCACAGTCGCCGTGGACTGTTGATGCTCGTCGGCCGCCGCCGCCGGCTCTTGGACTACGTCCGAGCCAACGACGTCGAGCGGTACCGAACCATCATCGCCAAGCTCGGCTTGCGCCGCTAAGTCTCTACAAACACAAACAAATGACCGCCGCTGCGGGGGCGGGTCAGCTGCCAGTTGCCGCTGTCCGAGGTGAACGAAATCACCGGGATGACGACAACTGGGAACTGGCCCCGTCGCAGTGGCCAATGCGAAGCGCATGGATGCGCTTCGAGAGGAGTTCACAATGGCTGACGCCATTTCCGTTTCCGGTGTCGTACAAGGCACCGACAAGAAGCTGTCCTTCGAGACAGGCAAGCTCGCACAGCAGTCCCAAGGTGCGGTCGTCGCCCAGATCGGCGAGACCATGGTCCTCGCCACCGCCAACGCTGCCAAAGGCGTTCGTGAGGGCATCGACTTCTTCCCATTGACCGTCGACGTCGAAGAGCGCATGTACGCCGCGGGCAAGATCCCCGGCTCGTTCTTCCGCCGTGAAGGTCGCCCGAGCGATCTGGCCATCCTCAACTGCCGGTTGATCGACCGTCCGCTGCGGCCGTCGTTCCCCAGCGGTTACCGCAACGAGACCCAAGTCGTGATCACCGTCATGGGTGCCGACATGGAGAACCCGCAGGACGTGCTCGGCATCAACGCCGCGTCGGCTTCGCTCATGCTCTCCGGCATCCCGTTCGACGGCCCGATCGGCGCCGTGCGCATCGCGTACAGCCAGGACGGCAAGTGGATCCCGCACCCGACCTACGAAGAAGGCGACGAAGCCACCTTCGAGCTCGTGGTCGCCGGCCGTGAGGTCAACGGCGACATCGCCATCATGATGGTCGAGGCCGGCGGCACCGAAAAGGCGTACTCGTACTACGAAGCCGGCGCCCCCAAGGTCACCGAAGCGGTCATCGCCGGTGGGCTCGAGGAGTGCAAGGTCTGGATCAAGCAGTCGATCGACATGCAGCGCGAGCTCGTCGGGAAGGCCGGCGTGCATTCGCCGATTCCGTACGACGAGGTGCTCGACTACACCGATGACGTCTTCGCCAAGGTCGAGGCGCTCGCCGGAGACGCGCTCGCCAAGGCCGGCACGATCGCCGACAAGGCCGAGCGCAATGCCGCCACCGACGCCGCGACCGACGCCGCGCTCGAGCAACTCACCGCCGAAGGCGCGGAGTTCGAGGGCCAGCGCAAGGAAGTCAAGGCCGCGGCGCGCTCCGTGCAGAAGAAGCTCATCCGCAAGCGCATCGTCGAGGAAGGCATCCGCATCGACGGTCGCGGTCCGGCGGACCTCCGGCCGGTGTCCGCCGAAGTGCACGTGCTCCCCACCGCGCACGGCTCAGGCTTGTTCCAGCGCGGCGAGACACAGGTGCTCAGCGTCGCCACTCTCGGCATGCCGAGGATGGACCAGATGCTCGACACCCTCGCTCCTGAGGACAAGAAGCGCTACATGCACCACTACAACATGCCGCCCCACGCCAACGGCGAGGTCGGACGAGTGGGCAGCCCGAAGCGTCGCGAGATCGGCCACGGCCTCCTCGCCGAGCGGGCCCTGCTGCCTGTCGTTCCGAGCAAGGAAGACTTCCCGTACACGCTGCGCGTCGTCTCTGAAGTGCTGGCGTCGAACGGCTCCACGTCGATGGGTTCGGTCTGCGGATCGTCGCTCGCGCTGATGGACGCCGGCGTGCCGATCAAGGCGCCGGTTGCCGGCATCGCGATGGGTCTCGTGTATGCCGAAGGCAAATACACGACGCTCACCGACATCCTCGGTGCGGAAGATGCGTTCGGCGACATGGACTTCAAGGTCGCCGGCACCGCGGACTTCGTCACGGCGTTGCAGCTCGACACGAAGATCGACGGCCTCCCCGCCGACGTTCTCGCCAAGGCGCTGCAACAGGCCTACGAGGCCCGCATGCAGATCCTCGAGGTGATGAACAAGGCCATCGCCGAACCTCGTCCCGAGGTCGGGGCGACGGCGCCGAAGATCATCAGCTTCGAGATCCCGATGGACAAGATCGGTGAGGTCATCGGGCCCAAGGGCAAGGTCATCAACGCCATCCAGCAGGAGACGGGCGCCGACATCTCCGTCGACGACGACGGCTCAGTTGGCCGAGTCAGCATCGGCTCGAAGGACGGCGAAAAGGTCGAAGAGGCCAAGCGCCAGATCCAGTTGATCCTCAACCCGCCCACCGCCGAAGTCGGCGCGGTGTACCCGGGCAAGGTCGTCAACATCACGAAGTTCGGTGCGTTCGTCAACATCCTTCCCGGACGTGACGGCCTGCTGCACATCTCGAAGATGGGTGGCGGCAAGCGCATCGACCGCGTGGAAGACGTGCTCGAGCTGGGTGACGACATCGAGGTGCGTGTCGACGACGTCGACCCTCAGGGCAAGGTCTCGTTGAGCCCCGTCACGCCCTTGGCCGGCGGCGAGGGCGGCAACGGCGACACCGGACCGAGTGACCGCGGCGACCGGGGCGACCGTCCCGAGCGCGGCGATCGTGGGCCCCGTCGGGAGCGCAGCGATGCGCCGAGCACGCCGGTGTCCGGAGCCGAGGTGGTCTCGTTCGAAGACTCCTTCGACGCCGAGCTCCGCCAGGAGTTCGGCGATCTCGGCCCGGCGCAAGCCGCCCCGAGCGGTGATCGTGGTGGCGACCGGGGTCGTGGTGGCCGCGGCGGTGGCGACCGGGGTCGTGGTGGCCGCGGTGGCCGTCGCTGATTGTCACCGTTGACTGAGCCCGAAGTCCGGCGTACTCGCCTGGCGAACGGCATCCGCGTCGTCACCGAGCGGATGCCCGACGCCAGGTCGGTCACGACCGGATTCTGGGTTGCCGTAGGAGGACGTGACGAGCCGGCCGAACTGGCCGGCGCGTCGCACTTCCTCGAGCACTTGGTGTTCAAGGGCAGCGAGCAGCAGAACGCTCGCGAGATCGCGGAGTCGGTCGATGCCCTCGGCGGCGAGATGAACGCGTTCACGTCCCGCGAGCACACCGCGTACTACACGCGTCTGCCCGCCGACGACCTGTCGTTCGGACTCGACCTTCTGACCACGGTGTTGGCGAAGCCGGCGCTTCGTGTACCGGAGATCGACGCCGAGCGCGACGTGATCCTCGAAGAGCTCGCCATGTCCGAGGACACGCCCGACGACAAGGTGCATTCGCTGCTGGCGGCCGCGCTCTTCCCGGATCATCCGCTCGGCCGCGAGGTGCTTGGCGACGAGGCCACGGTCGCGGCGCTGACGCGCGACGAGATCAACACGTTCTTCACCGAGCACTACCGCCCGGCGAACGTCGTCATCGCCGCCGCGGGCCGCCTCGCGCACGAAGACGTGATCGAAGGGGTCCAGCACTTCCTCGAAGCCGTCGAGCCCGGCTCTCGTCCCAAACGCGCCGAGCCGATGGACCCGCCGCAAGCGTTGGCGGTCGAACACCGGCCCACCGAACAGGCGCATCTCACGCTCGGATGGCGGGCGATCGATCAGCGTCACCCCGATCGCTTCGCGCTGGCCGTTGCCAACCAGGCGTTCGGCGGGGGACTGTCGAGTCGGCTGTTCCAGGAGATCCGCGAGGACCGTGGCCTCGCGTACAGCGTGTACTCGGCGGCGTCGCTCTACACCGACAGCGGTCTCTTCATGATCTACGCGGGCACCGCGCCGTCGAAGGTCGACGAGGTCCTCGACCTC
>JBEEFX010000122.1:0-15816 GCA_041166365.1 Acidimicrobiaceae bacterium | reverse complement strand
GCAGTTCGCCGACGAGTGGGATCAGGTCGCGTTCGATCCGGACCACGACACATTGCCGCTGTCGCATTTCGAGCCGCTGGTGCGCAAGACGTTCGCTCGAGCCAAGCTCATCTAGCACCCTCAGCGGCGATGGCTCCCGCCGGCCGCGTCCTTCAGGTCATCTCGTCCACCAAGCGGCGAGGCGCCGAGGTGCACGCCGTCGATCTCGAACGCGCGCTCACCGCGCTCGGGCGTGAGGTGGGCACCGTGGCCCTCACTGCGGCGGAGGGCCGGACCGTCCACGTGCCGTCGCTCGGCGAGCGCTCGCTGTCGGTGACCACCATCGCCCGGTTGCGTCGCCGCATCCGTGAGGTCGACCACGTCGTCGCTCACGGGTCGCGCGCTCTTCCCGCGTGCGCAGCCGCGCAACTGCTGTCTCGCCGGCGATTCGTGTTCCGCAGCATCGGCGATGCGGTCTTCTACGCGCGCACGGCGGCACGCCGGGCTCGCGTTGCTCTGTACCTGCGCAAGGCCGAGGCGGTCGTGGCACTGTGGCCAGGCTCGGCCGACACGCTCGCGCAGCGGTACGGCGTGCCCGCCCGTCGCATCACCGTGATCCCGACCGGGGTGCCCGCCGACCGCTTCCCGGCCGTCACTGCCGCTCGACGGACCGCAGCCAGGACGACGCTCGGATTGTCAGGTGACGCGACGGCGGTGCTGTATCTCGGATGGCTCGACCCGGAGAAGGGTGCGCACCTCGCCATCAAGGCAATCGCCGGGTTGGCGGACGTCACGCTGCTGATCGCCGGGGACGGGCCGGAGCGCGCGTCGCTGGTGCACTTGGCCGCTGAGGTGGCACCGGGGCGCGTGCGATTTGTCGGCGCGGTCGATGGGGCCTCGTCGTTGATGAGCGCGTGCGATGCGTTCGTCCTGCCTTCGATGGTCGAAGGCCTGCCGGCTGTGCTGATCGAGGCCGGGCTGACAGGGCTGCCGGTGGTCGCCACCGACGTCGGGGCTGTGCGCGAGGTCATCCGTCACGGCGACACCGGCATCGTGGTGCCACCGGGTGATTCCGCCGCCCTGGCCGCGGGCCTCCGCGTCGCGCTCGACGATGGTGAGGATCTGGCGCGACGCCTGCAACGACACTGCCTTGACCACTTCGAGATGAACGCCGTGGCGCTCGCCTGGGACGCGCTCCTTCGCGACCTCGACCGCTGATCAGCCGTCGTCTGGGGGCATGTAGGGAGTGCCGCGCGCGTCGGCGTACAGAATGGCGTTGAGCGTGGCCTCGTCGATGCGGTCGTACGTCGAGAAGTCCATCGCTTGCGATTCCTGCGCGCCGGCCGCGGAACTGAGGTTGAGACCGAACGGCACCGCGGGCCGTATCGCGGCAAATGCTCCTGTGTCCGGTGTCTCGTCGAGGCGCGCCCGGAACGCCAGGTGCATCGGGGTCGCCAACCGGTCGTTCAACGAGATCGGCGGGACTTCGAAGATCGTTTCGATCGTGCGCAGCAGCGCGGGCAGCGAACCCCACTGATGGTTGACGCCCGGCTGAGCCCAGGGACCGATGACTTGCAAGTAATCGCGCAGATAGGAGATGTGGTCACCCGCCGCCTGCGTGTCGTCTTCCGTCTGCATGACCACGGTGGACTCCCAGAACGGGCTCTTCGACAGCGCCTCGACGATGAGCCCGATGGCGTAGTCGTTGTCGGCCACCATCGACGCGGGAGTCGGGCTCCCTGGATTGGTACCCAGCGTGTGATTCACCGGCAGGCTCATGTAGATGAAGTTGGGCATGACGTCCTCGCCGCTGCCGTTCATCACGTCGGTCCAATGCGCGAGGTTGAACTCCGGCGGCAGTGTCCGGCCGCCGCAGTCGACGTTCTCGCTGGTCGTCTGCACGTGCTCCGAGTTGCCCGTGATGAACTGCGCCGCTCGGCACGTGTCGAAATAGCCGATGTCGCCGTCCTTCCAGTGCGGCGCCTTGTACGCGCTCATGTCGCCGGACTCGCGCGCCGTCGACTCGCCGTAGATGGCCATCGTCAGTGGGCTTCCGGGAGTGTCGGCCGGGCCTGGCGGCACCGCGCCGGCTCGCCGAAACGCCTCGAAGATGTACCCGCCTTCGGGATCCTGCAGCTCCTCCTCGGCGGCGCCGATGGCTGCGCCGGTCTCTCCGGGAAGGTGCGGTCGCAACGGATCGCCGCCACCGCGATTGCCGCGTAGGCCCTGGTCGTACTCCACCCCCCAGGTCTTCTCGTTGTGATCGGTGGCGACCGCACCCGACGTCCACGAGTGGCCGGTGACCGACACCTCGCCATCCGAGAAGAACCGGTCGCCGGTGCTGTAACGACCGGCGAGCGCGTGGTGATTGGGAGTGACCGGTGCGCCGTAGAGGAGGAAGCTCGGATCGGCGTCGAATCCTTCGGCTGTGGGCAAGTCGCCGAAGTACTGATCGAACGTCTTGTTCTCCGTGACGATGTAAACGACGTGGTGGACCGGTGACCGGAGCTCGTCGTGCAGCGGTCCGGCCGCGCTCGAGCGAGGCGCCATCGTCGCGACCAACGCCGCGCCGACGAGGAGCGCGAGCATGCCGACCCGCCTCTGACGCGATCGCAGCACGAGCGCAACGACGAGCAGTGCCGCCCCCCAGGCGAGCCAGTCGGAGGTGCCGCCCGTGCGGGCGAGCGTCCCGCGGTGGCCCGGAAAGACGCCTGACCCGCCGGGCAGGAATGCCGCGGCCGGACACAGCACCTCTGATACGCGCACCTCCGGCGGCGGCTTGCAACCGTCGACCGTCTGCTCGTCCAGCCGGTCGTTCTCGCGCACCGCGTGCGTCCATGCTTCGTGCTGCGCGGCGTCCACCGGAAGGTCGATCGCGCTCACGGATCCCTTGACGGGGTCGCCGTTGCCGCCCACGCTGAGGTTCACGCCGGAGAGCTGGCCGCTGCCCTTGCCGTTGGTGACCCACAGCCGGTAGTCGTCAGCGGTACCAGTCACGAGGAGCGCCGACGGGTACCAGCCTGTCGGGATGTACTCGGGTGTTCCCGCGAAGCGCGCGCCGGACTCACCATCGAGGATCTCGATCGCGTTCATGCCGGCAAGCGCGACGAACAGCGTGGAGCCGTCCGGTGAGAGGGCGAGTGCGTTCGGGTGCGCGCCCACCGGCACGCCGGTGAGAGGGCGGACCGACTCTGTGGACGTGATCGTCGGAGTGCTGTCGCCGCTGACATCGACAACGGAGATCGAGTCGTCGTTGGAGTTGGCGACGAACAACGTCTCGCGATCAGCGCTCAGCTGGAGGGCCGTCGGATGGTGCCCGACGGTCACGAAATTCGTCTCGATCGCGTTCGCGGGGTCCGACACGTCGACGACCGAGACCGTGCCTCCGTCCATGCCACCGCGCCCGCTCTCGTCGGCCCAGTTGGCCACGTAGAGACGCTGCCGAACCGGATCGAGCGCGAGCGCAAATGCATCGAGCCCGACAGGAACGCGGCGGATCACCGATGGGGTCGCGCTCCCTGTGTCGATGATCGTCACCCGTCCGCAGGCGATCTGGCCTGACGGGCAGGCGGTGGTGGCGGTGGTGCCGGTTGGTTCGCTCAGCGTGCCGGAGACGTAGAGGAGGTCTCCATCGAGCAACGTCTGACCCGGATAGCTGCTGACGCGGACACCATTCACCGCATCTGCGCCGGGTGTCGCGGCGAGCACGTCGCCTCCGACCGCATCGACCGCGGCATCGGATGGGAACGGGATCGCTTCGGTGAACGTGACCGGTGCGGCCGCACCGCCTGTGAGCAGGAACATGAAGACCCTGTCGGCGTTTCCGCCCGCGGCATACACGTGACCGTCGGGGGCGGCCGAGACACCGATGAAGAGGTTGCCGGCGGGCGTCATCGTGGTGGTGAGCGACGCGGCGTCGATCACGTTCAACGACTGAAGCCCGCCGCTGTTGGAGCTCACGATGATGTGCGACTCGTCAGGCGTCGCGGTCAGCCCGAGCGGCAGCCTCGAGACCGCGATCTGTGCACCCGCAGGCGTGATGGCCCAGCCCGCGGGGGTCGACGCCGGGTCGACGGGTGGCGCGGGCTCCGCCGTCGCCGGCGTTGCGACGCCGACGGAAACGGTGGTCCCGAGCACGATCGCGGCGAGCACGCCGCGCCATCCCCCCTGTCGCATCGCACGTCCCCCCAGGCCGCGTTGCCCGCTCGGGCGACTCTACGCTCGACGCGTCTCGCCGTCCCATTTGGGGCTTTGGGGGTCAGCGACGTCCGGCGCGGGTCTCGGCCTCGTCGAAGAGCTTCTGCAGCTCCGCGTGCAACTGCTCGGTCAGCTCCTTCACGGCCCGGCGCGACGTTCCCCCGCCGTCGCGGGGCGCCGGCGGCTCCAAGGGCTGACCGACGACGAGCACGAGCTTCGCCGGGCGAATCATCTTGGACCCCTTCGGCATGGCCGCCTCGGAGCCCCCGATGCCAACGGGGACGATCGGCACGTTCGCTTTCGCGGCGACGTACGCGGTGCCGTCGAAGAGCTCCTGAACCACCGGGCCCGATTGCCGCGTCCCTTCGGGGAACATCACCAGGGGCTGGCCGGACTCGATCACGGCGATGGACGTGCGGAGCGCCTCGCGGTCGGCGGCGCCGCGATGCACCGGAAAAGCTCCGAGCGCGTGAAAGAAGGGGTTGAGCACCTTGAACTTGAAGATGGAGTCCTTGCCCATGTAGCGCATGCGCCTCTTGGTGACGAGCGACACGAGCGCGAAGTCGACGTTCGAGCGGTGCACCGGGGCGAGGACGAACGGTCGGTCGCGCGGGACGTTCGAATCACCGATCACCTCGATGCGACCGAAGAGCTTGGCGACGCCCAGGATCAGCGCGCGCACGAACCGATAGAGGCCCACCTCCCACCACCACTGGCGCTCACCGACGGCCATCGAGCCGCTTCAACAGTTCGTCGACGACTTCGTCGATCGTCCGGTCGGTCGTGTCGACGTGTACGGCATCGTCGGCGGCCGCGAGCGGGCTGTGGTCTCGGCCCTGGTCGAGCGCGTCGCGCCGAGCGAGGTCGGCGGCCACGGTCGCGAAGTCGAGGTCGGTGACCTCCATCGCCCGCCGCTGCGCCCGCGCGTCGGGGGCAGCCGTGAGGTACACCTTCAACTGCGCGTCGGGGAACACGACCGTCCCGATGTCTCGACCTTCGATCACGCCGCCCCCGTGCGCCGCGGCCCACTCGCGCTGACGCCGGCGGAGCTCCCCGCGTACGCCGGGGTTCGCGGCCACGATGCTCACGGCGCGCGTCACCTCCGGACCACGGATCTCGACGGTGGCGTCGACACCATCGACGGTCACGTGATCGAGGGTCACTTCGAGGGCGAGATCACGCGTGAGCGCGGCAACCTTGTCGTCGTCGTCCGGGTCGACGTTGCGACGCAGCGCAGCGAATGCCACGGCCCGGTACATCGCGCCGGTGTCGAGGTAGGCGAGGTCCAAACGCTCGGCCAAGCGTCGAGACACCGTCGATTTGCCCGACCCTGCGGGCCCGTCGATGGCGATCACGCGCATGGACCGACGCTACCGAAGCTGGTCGAGGGCGTCGAAGTAGCCAGGGAACGTCTTGGCAACGCAACCCGGGTTCTCGATCTCGATGCCGGGCGACCGCAAGCCGATCAACGCGAACGCCATCGCCATGCGATGGTCGTCGTACGTGCGGATGCGCGCCGGCCGCGGCTGACCCGGGTTGATCGTGATCCCGTCGTCGTGTTCGACCGCGTCGATGCCGCAGCGGCGCAGCTCGGCGACGAGGTCGCCGATGCGGTCGCTCTCCTTGCCCCGGATGAAGCCCACGCCGGTGATCGTCGTCGGTGAGTCGGCGAACACCGCGACCGCCGCGAGTGTCGGGACCATGTCGGAGAGGTCGCGCAGGTCGACATCGACGCCGTGCAGCACTTCGGTCCCCCGCACCGTCGTGCGCTCGGGCTCCCGCTCGACGGTCGCACCCATCGACTCGAGGACGTCGACGAAGCGCAGGTCGCCCTGCAACGACGACGTACCGAGACCCTCGACGCTCACCCGTCCACCCGAGAGCGCCGCGGCGGCGAAGAAGTACGACGCCGCCGACGCGTCCGGCTCGATCGCAAACGTTCGCGCGTTCGCGAAGGCACGCATGACCGCCCGCGTCATCTCGACATATGGCGTCGACACCATGGCGGTCGTCACGTCGACGTCGAAGCCGGCGAGCAGCAGCCCGGAGATGAACTGGCTCGACACGTCCCCCGTAACCGCGACTCGACCACCGTGAACGCCGCTCGACTCGAGGACGACCGGGAGGCACCCGGGCTCGCCGACCTCCTGGACGCGGACGCCGAGCGATCGCAGGGCGTCGAAGCTCGGTGCCATCGGCCGCCGTCGCATCGGTGGGGCGGCGTCGATCTCGTAGCGCCCGCGACCGCGCGCGGCGAGTGGGGTGATGAATCGCGCCGTGGTGCCCGAGAGCCGCACGTCGAGGTGCGCCTCGGTCGCCGGGATCGCTCCTCCGTGTCCGTGCACCGTCATGCGGGGGCCGATGACGTCGATGCGAATGCCGAGCGCGCGCAGGCACTCGATCATCGCTTCGGTATCGTCGGCCCACAGGCCGCCTACGAGCTCGCTCGTGCCCTCGGCCAGCGCGGCGCAGACCAATGCTCGGTTCGTGATGCTCTTCGAACCCGGGAGCGTGATCGTGAGGTCGGGCGGACGCAGCAGCGGCCGGACGGCGAGGACCTCGGTCATTCGAGGGTGCGCACGGCCGGGCGGTAACCACGCGCGAGCAGTCCTCCGTGGAACCGCTCGACCCGGTCGGCGGGCACGAGCAGGATCAGCACGCCGCGATCGCCTTCGCTGGAGTGGGCGATCTCGAGGTCGGCGATGCTCACGTCGAGCTCCGCCGCCAACGTCGTGACATCGGCGAGCACGCCGGCGCGGTCCGGCACCGGCACCCGGACCTCGCACAGCTCCTCGAGGTGGGTGATGCGCGTGGGGAGGTTGCGCCGGGCGACATGGGCTCGTTCGAGGACGTTCAGCAGTCCCTCGCGATCGGCCTTGTCGACGATGTCGCGCATGTCGGTGAGGCCGGAGATCAACCGGTCGAGCATCTCGACGATGGCGGTGCGGTTCTCCGCGCAGATGTCGGGCCAGATGCCGGGGTGCCCGGCAGCGATGCGCGTCATGTCCCGAAACCCGCCGGCGGCGAGCCGCAAGAGCGCCCGATGTTCATCAGCGCGCTCGTCGGCCAAGTGCATGAGGGTGGCGGCGGTGAGGTGCGGGACATGCGACACGACGGCGACGAGGGCGTCGTGGCGCTCGGGTGACAAGGCGACGACGTCGGCCCCGAACGAGGTGACCGTCGAGCGGATTGCCGCGAAGGCGTCGTCGTCGGTGGATGCGGTCGGTGTGAGCACCCAGACCGCGCCTTCGAAGACGTCAGCATCAGCGCCGTCGATCCCGTCCTGCTCCGAGCCGGCCATCGGATGTCCGCCGACGAACCTCGGGTCGTCGATGACGTCGAGCACCGATCCCTTCACGCTGCCGACATCGGTGACGTAGCCGCTCGTGGCGTGCAGCGCCTGGCGAGCAGCCTCGGGGATCGACCGGACGGGCACCGCGATGAAGGAGATCGACGCGTCGGGATCCATCCCGACCTCGTCGAGCGCACCGAGCTCACGAGCGCGTTCGGCCCGCTCGGTATCGGCGTCGGTTCCGGTGACGTGCCAGCCGAGCCCGCGAAGTGCGAGCCCGATCGAACCGCCGATGAGGCCGGTGCCGACGACGTTGGCGCGCTGAACCGGCACCGCCTACTCCGGAAGGTCGTCGCGCAGGCCCTTCGCGCCTTCGAGATAGACGTGATGCAGCTCGCGACGAGAGCGTTCGGTCATCAGATGCATGAGGACACGAACGCACCTCGGCGTCGCACCTTCGATATCGAGCTCTCGGGCACAGATCAGCGGCACGTCACCCAAACCGAACTTGCGGGCCGCAGTGGCGGGGAAGATCGAGTGGATGTCGTCGGTCGCGGTGAACACGATGCTGATCAGATCGTCGTGATCGATGGCATTGCGCTCGAAGAGCTCGGTCAACAGCGCCAGCATCCGTTCGGTGATGTGCTCGGGCTCGTCGACGTCGACCGTGGTCGCGCCACGGAGTGCTCGAACCAACGGAGGCATCGTCAAACAGTACCGGCTGGCGTCTCGGCGCCTGCTGCCCGTTCCAGCGCGCGGACCTCGTCGAGCGCCAGCGAACGCCACTCCCCCGGTGCCAGCGATCGGTCCGCCAACGGGCCGATACGGGTGCGAACCAACCGTGACACGGCATGCCCGACGGCTTCGCACATCCGCCGTACCTGGCGCTTGCGCCCTTCGTGAATCGTGATGCGCACGAGGTTGCGCTCGACGAGCACCACCTTCGCCGGAGCCGTGAGTCCATCATCCAACTCGACGCCTTCACGAAGTCGCCGCAGCTCGCCGCGCGTCGGGGCGCCTTCGACCTCGACGAGGTACTCCTTCTCGACGCCGAAACGCGGATGCGCGAGCCGTTGCGCGAGGTCACCGTCGTTCGTGAGGAGCAGCAGGCCCTCCGTGTCCTGATCGAGCCGGCCGATCGGGAACACCCGCGGCTCCGACGGGACCAGCTCGGTGACGATGGGCCGGCCATGGGTGTCGGCCGCCGTCGTCACCACCCCCGCAGGTTTGTTGAGCAAGTAGTAGACGAGACCCGGCTGCGTTCCGATCCGCACACCGTCCACCTCGATGTGGTCGGTCTCGGCATCGGCCTTGTCGCCGAGCGTCGCGACTCGACCGTTGATCGTCACCGAGCCGGCGTCGATCAGCTCCTCGCAGTGCCGCCGGCTTCCCAATCCGGCGCGGGCGAGGATCTTCTGGACTCGCTCACTCTGCGGCATCGAGCGAGTCAGGCAACAAACCCTGCTCCAGCGCTTCGACGATCTCGGCGCCGGGGACGAACTGTCCGAGCGGCGGGAGGTCGTCCAGCGAGTCGAGCCCCAGCCGCTGAAGGAACAACTTCGACGTGCCGTACATGATCGCGAGCCCCGGCCCGGGATCACGCGAGATCTCCTCGATGAGGCCGCGCTGTTGCAACGTGCGCATCACGGCGTCGACGTCGACACCGCGAATCGCCGAAACCTGACCGCGACTCACCGGCTGCTTGTACGCCACGATCGCCAGCGTCTCGAGCGCGGCCGACGAGAGTCGCGCTGCCTGCCCGTCGAGCACGAACCGTTCCACGTATGGGGCGAGGTCGGGATGGCTCTGGAAGCGATAGCCCCCGGCGATGCGAACCAGTACGAAGCCGCGGTCCTCGGCTTCGTATGCCTCGGCCAGCCCGGTGCACAGCTCGTCGATCCTGGCGGCGGGCAACTCGAGGAGCTGGGCCAGGAGGTGCGTCTCTACGGGTTCTTCGGCCACCATGAGGATGGCTTCGATGGCCCGCGCGTTGTCATCCGTCATAGCTGTCCATGGTCGCGAGCGATCGCATCCAACTTCCTTCCTCGGCGGTGTCGAGCTCGCCGCCGATCCAGCTGATGGTGATGTCGCCGAAGCTGGTGAACTGGTCGAGCTCGACGAGCCCTTGCTTGTACAGCTCGAGGATCGCCAGGAAGCGCACGACGATCTCCAACCGCTCGACGAGCGACCCGGTGAGCTCGCGGAACGTCATGCGGCCGGAGCGGGGCAACTCGTCGAGGAGCTCCTCGACAGCGTCGGTGACGCTGGCCCGGATCGGCGCGACATGGTCGAGGTCGACGCGGGGCCGAGGCTTCGGTGTGAGCGCGCGCACGAACGCGGCGTGCACGTCCTGCGCGGTGATGCCGGCGAGCAGATCGGGGGCGAGCTCGAGGAAGCGGTCCTCGAGACCAGCGGTGCGGGGATACGAACGCCCGGCGGCCGACGAGAGCCGGTGTAGCGCCGTGGCCGCGTCCTTGAACGTCTTGCACTCCAACAGGCGCACGAGCAACAGCTCGCGCTCTTCCCACAGCGCCAGCTCGTCGTCGAGGTCGACGTCGTCATCGCCCGGAAGCAGCCGCTTCGACTTCAGTTCGAGGAGCGTGGCCGCGATGAGCAGGAACTCGGTGGCCACGTCGAGATCGAGCCCCTCCAACTTCTCCAACTCGACCAGGTAGGCGTCGACGATTCGGGAGAGGCTCACCTCGTAGAGGTCGACCTGCTCACGCAGGATCAGGTGGAGAAGCAGGTCGAACGGGCCCTCGAAGACCTCGGTCTGCACCTCGTACGCCACGACCAGCAAGGGTAACGGTGCGGGATCGGGCACCCGTGCATGCCTAGAGTTCGACGCCATGGCGCGTGTGTTCTCGGGGATGCAACCCACCGGCGATGCGACTCTCGGCAACCTGCTGGGCGCGCTGCGGCCGTGGGTGGACACCCAGAACGCCGATGCCTACTACTGCGTGGTCGACCTCCACGCGCTGACGGTCCCCCACGATCCCGCGGGGCTGCGCCGCCAGACGCTCGAGCTCGCCACCCTCTTCTTGAGCGTTGGGCTCGATCCGGACATCGGCACGTTGTTCGTACAGAGCCACGTCCACGAGCACACCGAGCTGGCATGGCTCATGGAGTGCACGGCGGCCTTCGGCGAGCTCCGCAGGATGACGCAGTTCAAGGACAAGTCCGAGCGGTCCGACTTCGTCTCGGCCGGGCTGCTCACCTATCCCGCGTTGATGGCGGCCGACATCCTCCTGTACGACACAGAGGAGGTCCCGGTCGGGGACGACCAGCGCCAGCACGTGGAGCTCACCCGCGATGTCGCGGAGCGCTTCAATAGCCGGTACGGCCAGACGTTCACCGTGCCGAAGGCCGTGATCGGACGGGTCGGCGCCCGGGTGATGGACCTCCAGGACCCCTCCCGCAAGATGTCGAAGTCCGACGACACGTCGGCCGGCACCCTGCTGCTGCTCGAGGACCTCGGTTCGATCGCGAAGAAGATCAAGCGCGCCGTCACCGACACGAACTACGACCCGAAGCAACCGGGCGCGGCCAACCTGCTGTCGATCCTGTCCGCCTGCACGGGAGACGATCCCGACACGCTGGCGGCGAATTACACGCAGTACGGCCCGCTGAAGGCCGACGTGACCGAGGCGGTGACCGCGGTGGTCGAGCCCGTCCAGCGCCGTTACGCGGAGCTGTCGGCCGATCCGGCGACGGTGGCGAAGATCCTGGAACGCGGGGCGGAGAAGGCGCAGACGGTCGCGGCGGCCACGCTCGACCGTGCGCGGCGCAACGTCGGTCTGCTGGTACGAGACGAGGGGTGACGCGATGAAGACCGCCCTCGAGATCCTGCTGTTCGCGTTCGGCTATCCGGCGGCGATCATCGTGATCTTCCGGTTCGTGCCCGTGGTACGCGAGCGCCGGACGCGTTGGTTCGTGATCCACGAGCTGGGTGTGGCGGCGATCGTCGCGGGGCAAGCGTTGGTGGGCAGCGCGCAGGGCGTGATCATCAACGGCTCGTGGGGCGTGATCGCGGCGCTCTGGTACGCGCTGGGCCCCGCCCTCCGTCGCCGGCGCGACGCACGTAGTCCCGCGTAGGCCTCGAGCGCGCCGATCGCCACCGGTCAGTCGTCGTCGCAGTCCTTCAGCACCTGCGCGATCTCGGGACTGACGGTCCACTGTTCGGAGGGCTTGTGGTGCTCACGCGTCCAGGCCTCGGTGAGTGGGTCGCTGCCGGCCATCCCGAGGAGATCGCCACCGAGCTCCGGGTGCAGGAGGTACAGCCCCACGCGCCGCGTGAAGCCGCGGCTGCTCATCCACACCCTCGCCTGATCGCGGCCGACCAGCATTCCGCAGAGCGTGGCGATGACCCGACCGTACGTCCGGAGTCCCGACTCGATCTTGCCGACGTCGTGCAGCAGCGCGGCGGCGATCACCGGCCGGCCCGCTTCGTGCCCGAGTGAGCGCTCCACCTCGCGGGCGACGGCAGCCGCGTGGCGCCGGTCGGGGTTGCTCATGCGCCGCCACAGCTCCACCTCCTTCGGCAGCAGCTGCGCACGGGCCCATTCCTCATCGACCTGCTTCGGGCCACCCGGCCTCAGGGATCCGAGGAACCGGCGGGCGAGATGAGCCCACATCGCTCGGCTGAGCCCTACGCGTGGTCGATGCAGTGCCGCGCTGCGGGCATCGCTTCGAGACGAGGCTCGGCGATCTCCTTGCCGCAGGTCTCGCACGTGCCGAAGTCGCCGCTGTCCAGCTTGGCGAGCGCCCGTTCGACGTCGGTGAGCTGGTCGCTCAAAGAGGCCACCAGCATCCGGTTCTCGCCCTGCTCCGCGGCCACCTGGCCCGAGTCGGCGAAGTTCTCGTCGAACGACATCCCCTTGTCGCCGGCACCGAGATCCTCGAGCTGGTGCTGCAAGGAGGCGCGCTCGTTCTCGAGTTGCGAGCGAAAAGAATCGAGCGCTGTCTGCCCCGGCATGAGACCGGAAGGCTACCTGGTCACGGCTCCCGGGATACCCGTCGCCCTCGGGTGCGCCTCCTGATACACCTGCCACAGTCGCTCCGTGCTGACCTTGGTGTACACCTGCGTGGTCGAGATCGACACGTGGCCGAGCAGCTCCTGCACGGCCCGGATGTCAGCACCGTGGTCCAGCAGATGGGTCGCACACGAGTGGCGCAGCACATGTGGGCTCAGGCGCTCCCCGAGCCCGGCGCGGTCGCCATGCTTCTTCACGACCAGCCACGCACCGGCGCGGGTGAGGCGGCCGCCGCGGGCATTGAGGAACACGGCCTCGGCATCGCCGCGCCGAGCCCATCGCTCGGGCTCGAGGTCGGGCCTCCCGGTGTCGAACCACTCGGCCAAGGCGCGAATCGCCGGCCGGCCCAACGGCACGATGCGTTCTTTCGAGCCCTTGCCGAAGGCGCGCAACAGGGCGCCATCGAGGTCGACGTCGGCCAGCGACAGGCCGACGAGCTCGGAGATGCGGATGCCCGTGCCGTACAGCACCTCGAGCACGGCGCGATCGCGCTGACTGATCGGATCGTCACCAACGACGCCTTCGATGAGCTCCGTCACCTCGTCCTCGCTCAACGCCTTCGGCAGTCCCGCCGGCACACGCGGGGCCTCGACCCCGGCGGCGGCGTCCGTGGCCGTCACGCCTTCGTCGGCCAAGAAATGATGCAGTGACCGCACGGCCACCGACGCGCGCGCGACCGACGCGGGGGCCCTCCCGCGCTTGCGCAGATGCGTGATGTACGCGGCGATGTCGGCCGCCGTCACCTCCGTGAGCGCGCGGGAACGCTCCTCGAGCCACTCCTGATATGCGCCGAGGTCACGTCGATAGGCCGTCAGCGTGTTCACCGCCCGCCCTCGTTCGACGGCCAACCAGGTCAGGAACTCCTCGGCCTCGATCGGCAGCTCCTTCATCGTCGCGCCAGTCGCTCCCGCGCCATCAGCAAGCCGATGATCGATTTCGCATCGGTGAGTTCCCCCGCCGCGATGAGCCCGAGCACGTCGTCGAGTTTCACGTACTCGATCTGCATCGCGTGCTCCTCGACGCCTACAGGAGCCTTGGCGCATTCGGTGAGTCCCGTGGCGAGAAACGAGAACGAGTGCTCATCGCAAAAGCCGGGCGAGTTGTGGAACTCGAGCAGGAGCTCGACGCGCTCCGCCCGCAACCCCACTTCCTCCTCGAGCTCGCGTCGCGCCGTGACCTCAGGGGCTTCTCCGGCTACATCGCGCTTTCCCGCGGGGATCTCGAGGATCTCCCGGTCGAGCGGTGCGCGGTACTGGCGCACGAGCACGGCGCGGCCGTCGTCGAGCACGGGTACGACGGAGACCGCGCCCGGGTGATGAACGATGTCGCGCTTGAACCGCGTGCCGTCGGGGGCCTCGAACTCACCCTCCCCGACCCATATCGGCGCGGCGGACTGACCGCGAAACAACTCCTCCTCGCCGAGCTTGCGAAAGCCGGCCACTAGGAAAGGGTGATCGCCTCGTCGAGATCTTCCGCGAGGAACAGGTGGGGGTTGCGGCCCTCGGCGCGGGTGAGCGCGGCACCGATGAACTCCCGGAACAACGGAGCCGCACGGTCCGGACGGCTCTTGAACTCGGGGTGTGCCTGGGTGCCGACCCAGAACGGATGGCCGATGAGCTCGACGAACTCGACGAGCTGACCGTCGGGTGAGAGCCCGGAAGCCCACAGGCCGGCTTGCTCGAACTTGGCGCGGTACTTGTTGTTGAACTCGTACCGGTGCCGGTGGCGCTCGGACACGAACCGGTCGCCGTAGGCGCGCTCGACGATGGACCCGGGTGCGAGCTCCGCGAAGTAGTTGCCGAGACGCATCGTGCCGCCCTTCGAGGTGACGTCGCGCTGGCTCTCGAGCAGGTCGATGACCGGGTGCGGGGTCTGCGGATCGAACTCGCTCGTGTTGGCGCCGGCGAGCCCGCAGACGTTCCGCGCGAAGTCGACGGTCATCACGTGCATCCCGAGGCACAGCCCGAGGCACGGGATCCCCTGCTCGCGTGCATAGCCCGCCGCGGCGATCTTGCCCTCGCCGCCGCGCTCTCCGAACCCTCCGGGGATCACGATGCCGTCGAGGTCGCGGAGCCGGCCGGCGGCCAGGAGCCCTTCGACCTCCTCCGCCTGGATCCAATCGACCTCCACCCGGGCACCGTGGTGGAACCCACCGTGCTTCAGGGCTTCGACGACCGAGAGGTAGGCGTCGAGCAGGCTCACGTACTTGCCGATCAGCCCGATGCGCACGGGCTTGTTCGCCGCATCGACGCGATCCACGAGTGTTTCCCACGCGCGTAGGTCGGGCGTCACCTCCGGCAGCCCGAGATGGGCGCACACCACGCGATCAAGGCCCTCGGCGTGCAGTACGAGCGGGATCTCGTAGATGTTGCGGGCGTCCGCCGCGTTGACCACGGCATCGATCGGGACGTCGCAGAGATTGGAGATCTTGCGCTTCAACCCGTCGGACAGCGGGCGGTCGCTGCGGCACACGATGGCATCCGGCTGGATGCCTCGGGCCCGCAACTCGGTGACCGAGTGCTGGGTCGGCTTGGTCTTCGGCTCGCCCGAAGGGCCGATGAACGGCACCAGCGTGACATGGAGATAGCCGACGTTCTCGCGCCCGACGTCGAGGCGGACCTGACGGATGGCCTCGAGGAACGGAAGGATCTCGATGTCGCCGACCGTGCCGCCGATCTCGGTGATCACGACGTCGACCTCGTCGGCCGCCAAGCGGGTGATGCGGCGCTTGATCTCGTCGGTGATGTGCGGGATGACCTGCACGGTCTTGCCGAGATAATCACCTCGCCGTTCAGCCGCCAGCACCGCCGAGTAGATCGAGCCGGTGGTGGCGTTCGAGTCGCGTGACAGACGCTCGTCGACGAACCGCTCGTAGTGGCCGAGATCGAGGTCGGTCTCGCCGCCGTCGTCGGTGACGAATACTTCACCGTGCTCGAACGGGTTCATCGTGCCCGGGTCGACGTTGATGTACGGGTCGAGCTTCTGCATCGTGACGCGCAAGCCACGTGTTTTGAGCAGACGGCCGAGCGAGGAAGCGGTGAGGCCTTTGCCGAGCGACGAGGCCACTCCTCCCGTTACGAAGATGTGTTTCGTCACGGGAGACCACCCTATCGCGTTGCGGTGCCCGCTCCGTGGATCTCCGGCCGCGTGTCGCTACGCGCCGCTGATCTGCGCGCGGGCTTCGGCGAGGAGCTCCGCTGCGTGTTCTCGAGCGGTCGAGCTGCCGGGCGAGCCACTCAGCATTCGCGACAGCTCGATGACTCGATCATCATCGGCGAGCGCCGCGGCGGTTGCGGTGGTCGTGACGCCGTCATC
>JBEEFX010000121.1:0-17201 GCA_041166365.1 Acidimicrobiaceae bacterium | reverse complement strand
GGCCGCCCTGGCCTTCGCGCTGGTGGTCGGCGCCGCCTGACCACCACGCGACCCGAGCCACGGCGGCGGACCGCTCAGGACCACCGTCAGCCGGCGGCGGCCACCTTCTCGCTCACGACCCTCGAGGAACCACCCGGTTGCATCGTGACGCCGTAGAGGCAGTCCGCCGCCTCCATGGTGCGCTTCTGGTGGCTCACGATGATGAGCTGCGCCTCCTCGCGGAATTCGTGCACGAGATCGAGGAAGCGGTGCAGGTTCACGTCGTCGAGCGCGGCCTCGACCTCGTCCATCACGTAGAAGGGCGACGGACGGCTGCGGAACACGGCAAAGAGAAACGCAAGGGCAGTGAGGGAACGCTCGCCGCCGGAGAGCAGCGACAGCTTCCGCACGTTCTTGCCAGACGGCTTGGCCTCGATGTCGATGCCGGTGTCGAGCAGGTTGTCGGGATCCGTCAGCCGCAGACGCCCTTTCCCTCCAGGGAACAGCGTGTCGAAGAGCGCTTCGAAGTTCTGGGACACATCGGCGTACGCCGACGCGAAGACGTTGACGATCTCCTCGTCGATGGCCTTGATGATCTTGGCCAGGTCGCGGCGGCTCGACTTCACGTCGTCGAGTTGCGCCTCGAGGAACTCGTGCCGCTCCTTGAGCGCTTCGTACTCCTGCAGCGCGAGCGGGTTGATGGGGCCCATCAGTCGCAACTCCCGCTCGAGCTCACGCACCCGCGCGTGCGGCGTGACGCCCTCGGCCAGCGGCGGGCACTCGGCGGCCATCGCGGTTTCGGGCTCGCTCTCGAGATCGCGTCGCAGCGCCTCGACTGCGGTTTCGACGCGCAGCCCGAGCTCGGTCTCCTCGATCTCCGCGCGGCGGCTGTGCTCGCGCACCTCTTCGAGCGAACGCTCGTCGGCCGAGCGCTGCTTACGCAGCCCGTCGAGCCGCGCCGCCACCTCGCGGGCCTCCTCCGACTGCCGGCGTCGCTGCTCGTGCAGCTCGGCCAGCTCGGTCTCGACGATCGTCAACCGACCGACGACCAGCGCGCTCAACCGTTCGACCGCCAGGTGCGTGCGCTCGAGCTCGACCCGGCGCTCCTCTGCCTGCGCCCGCTCGGCGACGTTGCGAGTCAGGCGTTCTTCGACCTCTTCGAGCCGTCGACGAAGGAACCGGCGTCGTTCGTCGAGTCCCGCGGCGCGGACCTCGATGTCGGTGCGCAATGCCCCGACTGCCGCGGCCCGCTCTTCGATTCGGCTGCGGACGGCGCCCATCTCGCGACCGCGCTCGAGGACGCCGGCCTCGTCGGACTCGAGCTCGGGCAACAGCACCTCGAGCTCGGCGATGCGAGCCTGCTCTGAGCCGATGCGAGCGTCGAGGTCGGCGAGGTGTGAGTGCAGCGACTCGATCTCCGTGTCGCCATCTCGTTTGTCCGCCTCGACGCGAGCCCGGGCGTCGGAGGCCGCCGCAACCGCGGAGTCGTGCTCGTCGAGCGCTCGTTGTGCCTCCAGCTCCAAACGGCGCGCCTCGGCCACGGCCGCCTGCGCCGTGACCAGCGCGAGATCGGCCGTGGCGGCGTTGGCCATCGCCTCGTCGGCGCGCTCGCGGGCCTCCTCGAGCGCAGCACCGGTCGCTCCGGAACCGGGGCCTCCCACTCGCCAGCCCGTGACACCGAAGCGGTCGCCATCGCGCGTGACGATAAACGAATCGGGGTTTGCCAGTGCGATGTCGACCGCGGTCGCCCATCCCCCGTCGACGACGATGACCGCGCCGAGCAACGCGTCGAGCAGGCCTTCGACGTCGTCGCGGCGCGAGCGCACGTGCCAGCGCAGCGGCTCGCCCGACCCGAGCGGCAGCGGGGCAGGAGTGCGTGACGCGCCGAGCGGCAGGACGGCACCGGCGAGATCGCCGCCGTGGAGCACTTCGAGGGCGCGGCGTCCGGCGTCGACGTCAGCGACCACGACCGCGGCGAGTGCCTCGCCCGCGGCGGCTTCGAACGCCGCCTCGTAGCCCTCGTCGATCTCCACGAGGTCCAGCAGCGTGCCGACGACGCCGTCGATCTCGGACAGGCGGGCCGCACCTGCGCGAGCGCGGGCGTCGTCGAGCGCCTGCGTCAGCGCATCGGCGCGCGCCACCCAGGTGTGCCGTTCGGCGTCGG
Source organism: Acidimicrobiaceae bacterium (assembly GCA_041166365.1). Classification (GTDB taxonomy): domain Bacteria; phylum Actinomycetota; class Acidimicrobiia; order Acidimicrobiales; family JACDCH01; genus DASUCS01. Next base: position 15,058 of record JBEEFX010000121.1, on the reverse strand, counting down.
CCGAGCGGCGGCCCTCTTCTGCGAGCAGCGCGGTGTCGACCGCGGTCAGATGGGCGCTCTCGGCTGTCGCGAACGCCGCCGCCAGCCCGGACTCGGCTTCCTCTGCCTCCGCGAGCTCGTCTCGCAGCCGGCTGGCCTCGTCGTCGAGCCGCGCCGCCCGCTGCTCCAGGAGATCGAGCCGCTGGCGCACCCGCGTGATCTCGCCGGCACCGCGCTCGACTCCAGCGCGCAACGCCGCGAGCTCACCGCGTACTTCGGCCGCCCGACTGCTGGGAGGCGTGACGCCCTCGGCCCATTGCACCTCGAACGCTTGGCGCTCGACGAGGAGATCTCGCTCGGAGCGGGCGAGCGCCTCGACGTCGGGAGCCAGGGCGACGGCCTCGGCTTCCACGTGGGCGAGCTCGTCGGTGAGCCGTGCGGCCTCGGCCTCGAGGGTCGCGATCACCGCTTGGTCAACGCTCGCGTTGCGTTCGCGCTCGAGGTTGCGCCGCCGTTCGTTCAGGACCGCGGCCAGACCTCGTGCTCGTTCTCGCAACGACTCGAACCGCACCAGCGCGTCGCTGATGTCGTGGCCGCCCATCGCCGAGAGCTGCGCCTCTGTCGCCAGCACTGCACTGTCGAGCTGACCGAGGCTGCCTTTCAACGCCGACTCGTCGGCGGCGAGCTCCGCGCGGCGCCCGATCGTGGTGGCGAGGCGACTGCGGAGCGACGACAGCTCGCGGCCGGCCAGGTGCAGGCGCAGACCCAGGAGCTCTGCGACGAGGTCGCCGTGCCGGCGGGCGGCATCGGCCTGACGTTCGAGCGGCCGCAGCTGGCGCCGCACTTCACGCAGGAGATCCTGCACCCGCGTGAGATTGCCCTCGGTCGCCGCGAGACGGCGCTCGGCCTTCTCCTTGCGACGACGGAATTTGAGGACCCCGGCGGCCTCTTCGATGATCAGCCGGCGATCCTCGGGCCGGGCGTTGAGCACGGCGTCGATCTGACCCTGGCTCACGATCACGTGCTGCTGGCGACCGACGCCGGTGTCCGACAACAGCTCCTGGATGTCGAGCAGCCGACAGGGCACGCCGTTGAGGGAGTACTCGCTGTCACCGTTGCGGAACAGCGTGCGGGTGATCGTGACCTCGGTGAATTCGATCGGGAGCAGCCGGGCGCTGTTGTCGATCGTGAGGCTGACCTCGGCGCGACCGAGCGCCGGCCGCTTCGCCGTTCCGGCGAAGATCACGTCGTCCATCTTCTGGCTGCGCACCGCGCTCGGGGCTTGGGCGCCGAGCACCCAGCCGATGGCGTCGACGACGTTGGACTTCCCGCTTCCGTTCGGGCCGACGACGACCGTGACCCCGGGCTCCATCTCGAGCACGGTGGTCTCGGCGAACGACTTGAAGCCCTTCAGCGTGAGGCTCTTGAGGAACATCCGAAGGCGACGTTAGCGGCGGTCCTCGTCCCGTCCGCGCACCCTCCTACGGCCCGGAAACCAGCACCGAGGCGAGGCCGATCGAACAGGTCGGGCGCCGAGCCGCCGGCCTCATCCGGCGAGGTACTGGTCGATCACACGGTGCATGTGCAACACGTTGGATTCTTGGCGCGGGTTGAGGCGCGAGCCCTTGAAGCCGTGCGACTTCATGCCGGTCTGGACCTCGAGCATGTTGGCGTAGTCCTGGTTGGTGATCTCCCCCCAGTCCTTCTCGCGCCAGTCCGGATACACACGGCGCTCCCAGGTGCGTTCGGGTTGGTCCGCTCGAGGCCATTCGAGCGTCCACGTGTCCTTGATGCAGGAATCGGGGTCGAGGCCGTTCGGGCGGACTCGGAACACGATGGCCGAACCCGGATAGATCGGCCCGACCATGTTCGGAAAGACGAAGACGTCGTCCGCGCTCGTCATCTGGTCGAGCGACAGTTCCGACACGTCGAGGCCGCGCGACGACAGCAGCGCACGCCGCCGCTCCTGGTATTCCTCGAGCAGATTGCGATCCGCGGACGGTGGCTGCGCACGCAACTCGTCGACGATCGACATCTCGTCCTTCAGGAACAACCGGCCGAGACCGGCGACGAGCCCGGCCAGGATCTCGCCCTCGTCGTACTCCTCGGGTCGAAGGTGCAGGCGGGGGCTGGGTCGCAGCGCCCGCCGCGCCTCGGGCAGCCGGCCGTAGTGCGCATGGATGCCCAGCTGCTCGTAGGCGATGGACACGTCGTCGGTCCACGGAAGGATCTGCGGATGCGTTCCCTGAACGTGATACGCCTCGTTGAAGGCGTCGACCGCCACCTTCCAGTTCGCGGGCAACACGGTGGATTGGTAGCCGCGGAAGCGCATCTCGTCGAGGTGATACGCGCCGAGCAGCGGTGGTAGCGGTTGCAAATAGTCATCGAGCGGCTCGGCGTCGGCGTCGAGGTTCACGAACACGAAGCCGCCCCAGCAGTCCACGCGCACCGATGCGAGGCAGAGGTCGCGCGGGAGACCCTCGAACTCGTGCTCGTCGACGACCTGCAACAGCCGACCATCGAGGTCGTATCGCCACGCGTGGTACCGGCAGCGGATGCTCTCGTCGGGGAAGCTGCCGCTGTCGGTCGCCAGCCGGGTGCCGCGATGCAGGCACGCGTTGTGGTGCGCGACCACCTTTCCTTCTCGAGTGCGGACCACGAGAACGGACTGCTCGCCGATCCGGTACTCGACGAAATCGCCAGGATTCGCGACCTCTTCCTCGCGGCACGCGACCTGCCAGACGCGAGGCCACAGCCGCTCCATCTCCAGGTCGAGAAAGGCCCGGGAGACGTAGCGCTCCTTCGGCACGAAGCCGTCGGCCCCGACCGACATCGACGCGGCCTCGTTCCTCATTGCAGAATCTTCGACGCCGTGGCGCCAACGTTCAACCTCGCCGATCTGTTCGAGCTCGTCGCACGGGCGATTCCCGACCGCGAAGCCTTGGTGTCAGGGGCGACTCGCCTCACCTACGGCGAGCTCGACGAGCGTTCGACCCGTCTGGCCGACGCCCTCGATCGCACACTCGGGGTCACGGCCGGTGACCACGTCGGCCTCGACTTGTACAACTGCGCCGAGTACGTCGAGGCCACCTTCGCGTGCTTCAAGTTGCGGGCGGTGCCGATCAACATCAACTACCGCTACGTCGCCGGGGAGCTGGAGCCGCTGTTCGCGAACGCGGGCCTGGTCGGAATCCTGTGTGACGGGCGCACCGAGGAGGCGGTGCGCGCCGCGGCAGGCGATGCGTGGGTGATCAAGACCGGCCCGGCGTACGACGAGCTCGTCCACGCCGGCGACGCGGGCCGAGTATTCGACGAGCGCTCTCCCGACGACCACTACGTGCTCTACACGGGAGGCACGACGGGGATGCCGCGCGGTGTCGTGTGGCGCCACGAGGACATCTTCTTCTCGGCGCTCGGCTCCGGGAATCCCGGCGGGGCGGCGATCACCGCGCCGGAGCAGATCGCCGAGCACGCGCGCACGAACCGCGTGCAACGACTGGCGCCGTACCTCACGCCCGATGATCCTGGATGCGACGAGTTCGTCGCGCTGTCACTCGGTCCGTTGATGCACGCCAGCGGGCAATGGATGGGCTACGGCACGTTGCTGGGCGGCGGGCGGGTCGTGCTCTACGAGGACCCGCATCTCGATCTGGCCAAGGTGCTCGATCTCGTGGAACGTGAACGGGTGGTGATGCTCAGTCTCGTCGGCGACACGGCGGCTCGGCCGCTGGTCGAGGCCCTCGAGGGAAGCCCGGGCCGGTGGGACACCTCGTCGTTGCGCCTGCTCGGCTCCGGCGGCTCGATCCTCTCCGCGGACATGCGCGAACGGCTGCTCGCCGCGCTCCCCTCCGTGCTGGCGATCAACGAGGCCGTCGGGTCGTCCGAGGCGCCCGTCCAGGCACTGGCGACCGCGGTCCGCGGCGCGCCGACGATCGAGTCGCTGAAGTTCACGGCGCGCGAAGGCATCACGCTCGTGATCGACGACGACCTGCGGCCGGTCGAACCAGGGTCGGGCGTGGAAGGTTGGCTCGCCGCCGGCGGCCGGGTGCCGATCGGCTATCACAACGACCCGGAGAAGAGCGCCCGCACGTTCGTCACGATCGACGGCAAGCGGTACTCGATTCCCGGTGATCGCGCGCTCATCGAGGCAGACGGCACCATCCGTCTGCTCGGACGCGGCGCGCTGTGCATCAACACCGGCGGCGAGAAGGTGTACCCGGAGGAGGTCGAAGCGGTGCTGAAGGCACATCCCGCGATCGCCGACGCCGTGGTGGTCGGTGTGCCGGACGAGCGCTGGGGGTCGCGGGTCGCCGCGGTCGTCGCGTCGGGCCCGGCGCTCGATCTCGACGAGGTCCGGGCGCACTGCCGCGCGTCGCTCGCCGGCTACAAGGTGCCGCGCTCGATCACGATCGTCGACACGATCGAGCGCTCCCCCGCCGGCAAAGCCGACTACCGCTGGGCCGCCGAAGTCGCCGCCACGTAGGCGATCGATCCGACTTGCTCGATCGACCGCGACAGGCTGTTCCGTGCGAGCCGGAAGGCGAGCGCCGTTGACTCGAGCGGAAAGGTTCCCTTTTCGCTCGAAGTCAGATCTGGCAGTTGGGGCAGAAGAAGGTGGAGCGCTGGCCGACCTTCTCGCGGGCGATGGGCGTGCGGCACCGGCGGCAGGCCTGTCCCTCGCGGTCGTAGGCCTGGTGCAGCAGCTGGAACTCGCCCGGCCGGCCGTGCAAGTCCACGTACTGCTGGTCGGACAGCGTGGAGCCGCGGTGCTTCACCGCCTCGTGCAACACCTCGACGATCGCCCGGTACAGCCGGCGGATCTCCATCGTGGACAACGTCTGCGGCGCGCGATCGTGACGCAGACCCGCTTCCCACAGGATCTCGTCGCTGTAGATGTTGCCGAGACCGGCGATGAACGACTGATCCATGAGCAGCGGCTTCAGCTTCGTCGTGCGGCTCAGCAGATGCTCACGGAACTTCACCCAGGAGATCGGCTCGTCGACGGGATCCATCCCGAGATCGGCGAGCTCGGCGACGTCCTTGGTCAGCTCGTCGGGCGCGGTGATGAACAGCTCGCCGAACGTGCGGGGATCGACGAACCGCAGCTGTCCACCCTGGGTGAAGGTGAACACGACATGCGTGTGCTTGACGAGCGGCTCCTTCGCCTGCGCGCGCAGCAGCTGGCCGCTCATCCGGAGGTGGATCACGAGCAGGTCGCCGGTGTCGAGCTTGAGCACGAGGTACTTGCCTCGACGTTGGACGCCGTTGACCTTGGCGCCCTCGAGCCTGGTGATGAACTGCTTCTTCGTCTGGCGGCGGATCGTGCGCGTGCCGGTGACCTGCACGGTCTTGATGCGCTTGCCGACGACCTCGCGCTCGAGCCCGCGCCGGATCGTCTCGACCTCGGGGAGCTCAGGCATGCTCGGCCACCGTCTCGGGCTGCTCGACGCCATCGAGCTCGGCGCGCAGCACTTCCCACGCGCACCGCGCCGCGGCCGCCTCGGCTTGCTTCTTCGAACGCCCTTCACCCGTGCCGCGGACCGTGCCGTCGACGCGGACCTCGGCGAAGAACTGCTTCGCGTGATCAGGGCCTTCGTCGCGGAGCGTGTAGCGCGGGAGCTCCATGAAGTGGCGCGCCACGAGCTCTTGCAGCCGCGTCTTGTAGTCCTGCCCGCCCGGGCCCTCGCTCGCGCTCATGATGCGATCGCCCAGCAGCTCCATCACGACGCGTTGCGCCTCCAGCCAGCCGCCCGTCAGATAGACGGCGCCGAGCACGGCCTCGAGCGCGTCGGCCAAGATCGACGGCTTCTCGCGTCCACCGGAGGCAGCCTCGCCCTTGCCGAGCAGCAGCGCGTCGCCGAGCTCGAGCGTCGCGGCCACTTCCGCGAGGGCGGCCGCGCTCACGACCGCGGCGCGCACCTTGGCGAGCTCGCCCTCGGGCAGGTCGGGGAATTGGTCGTAGATGAAGTCGGTCACGATGAGTCCGAGCACCGCATCGCCGAGGAACTCGAGCCGTTCGTTGGAGTGGTGACCGGGATGCTCTGCACACCACGACCGGTGCGCCAACGCACCGGCGAGATCGGATTCGTCGGCGAACGGTCGCCCCAGGCGTTCGTTGAGCGCCGCGAGCCCGGTGACGGGAGGCCTGTCCGAAATAACTAGCTCGGGTTCAGTCGACCGGCGACGTAGTCGACGGCGTCCCGCACGGTCTTGAGATCGGCCAGATCCTCGTCGTCGATGTGAAAGCCGACGGTGCGCTCGCCGAGCTCCTCTTCGAGCGCTTCGACGAGCTCGATCAGCGCGAGCGAGTCCGCGTCGAGGTCGTCGACGAAGGAGTCGCCCTCCTTGATGGCCGACGGCTCGATCTCGAGGATGTCGGCCAGACGGTCACGGATCAGCTCGAACACCCCATTGCGGTCGAGTGGTCCCTGCTCCACGTGCGTCTCGGCGGGCACCTCGGTCTCCTGGTCGTCGGACGGATCGGGCGCGGAGTGTACCTACGCCCCCCGCTTGTGCGCTTGTGAACCGATCGCGGCGGGGTCAGGCGGAGGTGGCGGCTCGGAGCAGGCCCACCACGTCGTGGTCGACCATGTCGGCGGCGACCCGCACGGCGTTCACGATGGCGGTGGCGGACGAGGAGCCGTGGCTGATGATGCAGACGCCGTCGACCCCGAGGAGCATGGCCCCGCCGTAAGAGTCCGGATCCAGCTGGGCGTACAACGGGAGGAGCCCGGGCATCAGCACCTCCGCCGCGGCCTTGGCCTCGTCGCTCGATGCGAACACGCCGAACAGGGCGTCGACCAGGGCCCGCATGCCGCCCTCGAGCGTCTTGAGGGCGACGTTGCCGGTGAACCCGTCGGTCACGATGACATCGACCTCGTCGGTCATGATGTCGCGGCCCTCGACGTTGCCGACGAAGTGGGCGGTGCCGAGCGGCGCGTCCTTCAGGAGCTTGTGCGTCTCCTTCACCAGGGGGTTGCCCTTCCCCGCCTCCTCGCCGATGGACAACAGGCCCACCTTGGGCGAGGCGATGCCGTAGCGCTCGCGAGCGAGCACGGCCCCCATCTGGGCGAACTGCACCAGCCACTCGGCCTGGCACTCGGCGTTCGCTCCCGCGTCGAGCAGGACGGTCGGCGTGCCTCCGGGAACCGGTATGGGAGTGGCGATCGCCGGCCGCTTCACGCCCTTGATGCGGCCCATCCGCAGCAGCGCCGACGCCATCGTGGCGCCGGTGTTGCCGGCCGAGATCATCGCGGAGGCCTTGCCGTCGCGTACCGCTTCCGCGGCGCGGACCAGTGAGGAGTCCTTCATCGTGCGAACGCTGGATGCGGGGTCGGCGGCCATGCCGATGACCTGCGAGGCGGAAATCACCTCGAGGCCGTGATCGGTACCGAGCTCCTCCGGGCGTCCGACCAGGACGACGGGGACCCCGACCTCCTGCGCGGCACGGCGGGCGCCTTCGACGATCTCGCCCGGTGCCTTGTCGCCGCCCATCCCGTCTACGGCGATGGGAAGCCTGTCGGCCACGTCCCTACTCGACGTCGATGGCCTGGCGGCCGTGATACCAGCCGCAGTTGCCGCACACGATGTGAGGCACCTTGGCCGCGCCGCAGCGGGGGCAGACGCTCCGCGAAGGCGCACTCAGCGTCCACGCCGACGCCCGACGGCTCCGGCTCTTCATCTTCGAGGTCTTCTTCTTGGGGACGGCCATAGCGAAGCGACGACGTTACCGGTTAGTGGACGTCGGGCACCAGCGCAGTCAGTCGAACTTCAGGTCGCCGAGACCCGCCCAACGGGGGTCGATGCCCTCGGATTCGTCGGTGCCGATCGGATGGCCCGCCGGCTCCGGCCCGGGACACGCCACCTCGCACAGCGGAGCGAGCGGCAACGACAGCAGGACGGCGTCGCGCACCAGCGGTTCGACGTTCAGACGGTCGCCGTCGAGCGGATAGGTCTCACCTTCGACCGGGCGCGTGTCGAAGACCTCCTCGACGTCGAGCGCGACCGTGCCTTCGATCGTGCGCAGGCACCGGCGGCACTCCCCCGTCCACGGCGCCGTGATCGTGCCTTTGACGGTGACGGCGTGGTCGCTCATCGCCTCGAGCGTGAAACGGCCTTCGATCTCCTGGCCCTCGGTCACCGCCGCGGAACTGATCGCGATGTCGTCGAGCACCGCGGACACCGTGACCTCGCGCCGCAGGCCGAGACGGCGAAGGAGTTCGGCCACTCCGATGACGAGCGGACCAGGCGCGCCCGTCATCGCTCAATCGTGATCTTGGTCGAAGAACGCTTGCGCGTTCTCTTCGTCTTCATCCAGCGTGACAACGGGAACCTCACCGCTCAACGGGTTGCCTTGCAGCTTCGTGCGGCCGGCGGCCACGGTCTTGAGGGTGCGCTCGAGCACGATCTCGAAGCTGGCGAGCTTCTGGTCGCAGTAGTCCTCGCACTCGAGGCGAAGCCGGCGGGCCTCTTCGTCGGCCGCGTCGATCGTGCGACGGGCTCGCAGCTCGGCGGCCTTCACGACTTCGGTGCGCTGCACCATTCGTTCCGCGCGGGCGCGCGCGGCATCCAGGATGTCGTCGGCATCACGTCGCGTCTTCGCCAGGAACTCCTCGCGCTCCTTGAGCAGCCAGCGCGCCGCGCGCAATTCGTCCGGCAACCGCTCGAGCGCTTCGTCGAGCATCTCGAGCACTTCGTCCTTGTTGATCATGACCGACGAAGACAGCGGCATCGGGCGGGCACCCGAGATCATCTCGCCAACACGGCGCAGCAACGCCTCGCTCTCCGGATGCTGGTAGCTGTTGCCCGAGTTGGCGGAGCCCGACGGCACCGTGCTCCCCGCGGGCGTGGCTTCCGCCATCCGTTCGCTCTCGTTGTCGTACATCGTCATGGCTTGCTGAACTTCTTCCTCAGTCGGAGCGCGACCGCGTCAGGGACCATCGAGGACACGTCGCCGCCGAAGCGGGCGATCTCGCGGATGTACTTCGATGCAATCGCGGAGCTCGCCGATGCGGACGGGATGAAGAGGGTGTGCACCCCGGAGACGTTCAGGTTGGCTTGGGCTTGCGCCATCTCGTTGTCGAAGTCGACGACGGCGCGCAGCCCTTTGACGATGAAGTCCGCTCCGACATCCTTGGCGAGGTCGACGACGAGCTTGGCGAACGGCACCACACGGATGTTGTCGAGATGGATCAGCGACTCCTCGATCATCTCCGTGCGCTCCTCGAGCGTGAAGAGCGGCTCACCCTTCTGCGGGTTGCGCATGGCGGCGATGACGACGTCGTCGAAGAGATACGCGGCGGTCTCGACGAGTTCGCGGTGCCCGTTGTGGAAAGGGTCGAACGAGCCCGGATAGAGCACGGTCGTCACGTGAGGTTCTCCTGCGGGTCGGAGCTGCGGCGGCAGATGGTCACAACGGTAGTGCCATATCGACGTGTCCTCACTACGGTCCAGCCCTCCCCTGGGTCGATCGGGCGGTCACTCTCCAGCACCGCCACTCCTGCGGGCAACTCCGCCATGACGTCGCTCCAGCGGTCGAACGCGTACGGCGGGTCGAGCACGGCGATGTCGAAGTGCCGCCCGGCGGTGCCGAGGAACGTGAAGGCGTCCGCGGCCACGACCGTGGCGCGGTCGGCCAGCTTCGTGGCCGTGAGGTTGGCTCGGATGGCTCGCAGAGCCCGCTCGTCGTTGTCCACGAACGTCGCCTGCAGGGCGCCGCGCGACAACGCCTCGATTCCCATCGCCCCGGAACCGGCGAAGAGGTCGAGCACGGTCGCGTCCTCCACAACGCCGAGCGAACCGAGGGAGTTGAACGTGGCCTCGCGGGCGCGATCGCTGGTCGGGCGGGTGTCCTGGCCGGTCGGGGCCACCAGGCGCAGACCTCCGGCCGTCCCGGCCACGACACGCATGGCGGGAACCTAACGTCCGCCGTATGAGCGACCCGAGCCCGGCCGTGCGCATCGTCCGAATCGATCAGCCCCACGCCCGCAACGCCGTCAACTCCGAGACCGCGGAGCGGCTGCACGACGAGTTCATCGCGTTCGAAGCCGACTCGACTGCCAAGGTCGCGGTGCTCACCGGAGACGAGACCGCGTTCTGCGCCGGCGCGAACTTGCGCGACCTTCCCACGCTGCGCCCGTCGGGGCCGCTCGGCCCCACGCGGCTTCAACTCTCGAAACCGGTTATCGCCGCGATCGAAGGTTGGTGCGTCGCCGGCGGGATCGAGTTGGCCGCGTGGTGCGATCTGCGCATCGCAGGAACGTCCGCTCGCTTCGGTTGCCTCGAGCGGCGATGGGGTGTCCCCCTCATCGACGGCGGGACCTACCGGCTGCCACAGATCGTCGGCCTCGGCCGCGCGCTCGATCTCATCCTCACCGGACGCGAGTTCGGCAGTGAGGAGGGCGAACGCATCGGCTTCCTCACCCGCGTCGTAGCCGACGGCGCCGCGCTCGACGCGGCGATCGCGCTCGCTGTGCAGCTGGCGTCGTTCCCGTGGACCGGGCTCGTGAACGATCGCCGGTGCGTCTACTACGGGCTCGGCCGCGACCTCGAGTCCGCGCTCGCGCACGAGGACGCGGTGGGCCGCGAGACGATCTTCGCGGCGGGGTTCGCTGACGGCGTCGCACAGTTCGAGCGCCGTGAGCGTCAGGTGCCCGGGACCTGACATGCCCGTCGCCGAGAGGATCGTCTGCGTCGACTGCGGCGGGCCGTGTGGTCGACTGACCTCCGACCCCGAGCTCGGGTGGGAGGTCGGCGACGTCGTCGCCTACCGCTGCCGCGATTGCCTCGACGTCTGGTACCTCGAGCTCACGGAGGACGACGTCGCCGACGGCGACGACGCATCGTGAACGTGGGGTCAGCCTTTGAAGAGGAACTCGCGCTCGTCCTCGTCGAGAAAGGCTTCGATCTCGCCGAGCAGCTCGGGATGGCTGGCGAGCGTCGGGTCGGCGTCGACGAGCTCGAACGCGACATCACGGGCTCTGCTCACCCACTCGCGGTCGCGCCGCAACGACGCGAGCTTCAAGTCGTTGCGGCCCTTCTGCCGCTCACCCATGATCGTGCCTTCGCCGCGGATGTCGAGATCGATCTCCGCGAGCTCGAAGCCGTTCTGCGTACGCACCATCGCGGAGAGACGCTCCTCGCCGCCTTCGGAGGCGCCCGCACCGACGAGGTAGCACCAGGACTTCAGTCCGGGCCCGCGGCCGACGCGACCGCGCAACTGATGCAGCTGCGCCATGCCGAAACGGTCGGCGTCGAGGATCACCATGATCGTCGCGTTCGGAACGTCGACGCCGACTTCGATGACCGTCGTCGACACCAGCACGTCGATGTCGCCTGAACGGAACAGTGTCATCACGCGTTCCTTCTCGGCCGACGTCAGACGGCCGTGCAACAGCGCGAGCCGCAGGCCGGCGAGCTCATCGGCCATCAGCTCCTCGTACGTCGCTTCCGCCGACCGCGCGTCGAGCTTCTCGGACTCTTCGATCAACGGACAGACCACGTAGGCCTGCCGGCCGGCCGCGACCTCCTCCCGGACGTGCGCCCACACCGACAGCTCGCCCAGGGTCAATTCCCCCGGCTGCACCTGCTCCCAGATCGTCTTGATGGGCTCGCGACCCGGCGGCATCTCATCGAGGGTGGAGACATCGAGGTCGCCGTACACCGTCATGGCCGCCGTGCGAGGGATAGGCGTGGCCGTCATCACGAGCACGTCGGGAACGAGCTCACCCGCGCCCTTCTCGCGCAGCGCGGCCCGCTGCTCGACACCGAAGCGATGCTGCTCGTCGACGACGACCGCTCCGAGCGACTTGAACGCGATGCCTTGTTCGATCAGTGCGTGCGTACCGATGAGGATGTCGGTCTCCCCCGCCTCGAGCCGCGCGTGCATCCGCTTGCGCTCGCCCGCCGGGGTGCGGCCCGTCAACAGGTCGACCTGCAGCGGCCGCTCGCTGAACAGGTTGTTCTCGGCCGACATCGTGAAGCCTTCGAGCAGCGCCCGCACACTGATGGCGTGTTGCTCCGCCAGCACCTCCGTCGGCGCCATCAGCGCCCCTTGCATCCCGCCTTCGACCGCGACGAGCAACGCACTGACCGCTACCACGGTCTTGCCCGAGCCGACGTCACCTTGCAACAACCGATGCATCGGATGCACCGAGGCGAGGTCGCGCTCGATCTCGTCGATCACCCGATGCTGCGCGTTCGTGAGCGTGTACGGCAGCTGTTGATGGAAGCGACGCACCAACTCGCCACCGACGTGATGGGCGATGCCCGCGGACCTTCGCTCCAAAGTGCGCTTCCGCAACACCAGCGCGAGCTGGATGCGCAACAGCTCGTCGAACACCAGCCGCGGCCTGGCCACGCCGACTTCCTCCATCGACGACGGGCGGTGGATGCCGTTGAACGCCGCTGTCCGATCGACGAGGTCGAAGCGGTCGAGCACCGCCTCGGGTACCGGATCCACGAACTCGACCGCTCGATTGAGCGCGCTGGCGATCCACGCCCGGAGGTCCTTCGAATACAGCTGCTGCTTGTCCGACTGCGGGTACACGGGCCGGATCCCGAGCTCGGGCTCTCCCATGAGGTCGACCTCGGGGTTGGCCATCGATTTCGCGCCCTTGAACGAGTCGACCTTGCCGAAGAACAGCGCCTCGGTGCCGTCAGGGAATTGCTTCTGGCGCCACGGCTGGTTGAAGAACGTCACCTTCATGCGGCCGGACCCGTCGGTGATGTGCACCTCGAGCCTCGGTTTCACCTTTCCTCGTCGTGGCACGACGTGGGTCTTCACGACCTGCCCGAAGATCCAGGCGCGGTCGCCGACGTGGAGCTCGCCGATCGTGGCCATCCGCGACTGGTCGAGGTAGCGGCGCGGATAGTGCGTGACCAGATCGAGCACGTTCTCGATCCCGAACCCCTCCGCCAACGCCTTCGTGCGCTCCGGTCCGACGCCCTTCAACTCCGTGACCGGCAGCGCCGCGAGCCGGTCGAGCGTGACCGCCACTCCCTACTCCACGCCGAGCAGGTACGGGTACAGCGGTTGGCCACCGTGATGCACTTCGGCCGCGACAGCGGGATGGTGCTCGCTCAGCCACTCCGTGATCGCGCGAGTGCTCGCATGCGTGGCGCCGTCGCCCTCGATGATCGTCACGATCTCGTGGTCGTCGTTCACGAGCTGCTCGAGCAGCGCCGTCGCCGCGCCGTCGAGCGCCGCGTTCACCGCGACGATTCCCTCACGACTGATCCCGAGGTAGTCGCCTTCGTGTATCGGCCCCGCGTCGCTCGACGAATCGCGCACCGCCCGCGTGACCTCGCCGGCGATCACGTTGCTCGCGGCGTCCGTCATCTCTCCGGCGTTGGAGTCGGAGGAAGCTTCGGGGTCGTACGACACGAGCGCCGCGAAGGCCTCGGTGATGCCCCGCGTCGGCACAACGTGCACGACCTTCTCGGTCTGCGACTGCACCTGCTCGGCGACGGCGATGATGTTCTTGTTGTTCGGCAGGATCACGACTTCGCCCGCCGGCGCGGACTCGACGGCCTCGAGGAGCTGCGCCGTCGACGGATTCATCGACTGCCCGCCGGTCACGATCCGCTGCACACCGAGGCTGTAGAAGATCCGCCGGATGCCGTCCCCCGTCGCCACGGCGACCACCGCCGTCGTCACCGGCACGTTGACGTGCGGCGGCTCGTCGACGCCCCCGCCGGCGGCAGCGCCCTCGCGCACCCATCGCTCCTCCTCGACCTGCTCGATGAGATCGGTGATGCGGATCTGGCGCGGCCGGCCGCAGTCGAGCGCCGCCTCGATGGCGGCACCGATGTCGTCGGTGTGGATGTGGCAGTTCCAGATGCCGTCGCCACCGACCACGACGATCGAGTCGCCGATGCCGGCCCACACGTCCTTGAACGCGGGGATCGTCTGGTCCGGCGCCTCCAGGAAGTACATGACTTCGTAGCGAAGGTCGCCGATGTGGTGCTCGTCGTGGTCGATGGACACGACGGCGCCGACGTTTGCGCCGACCGGGATCGGCTCCGGTGCGGGCACCTCGCGCCCGTCGAGCTCGTGCAACAGGACATCGAGCAGCAGCACGAAGCCGGCGCCGCCGGCGTCGACGACCCCGGCGTCCTTCAGGACCGGCAGCAGGTCCGGGGTGCGGGCCAGCGCATCGCTCCCCTGCTCGCGTGCGGCTTCGACCACGGAGCACAACCCGGCGCCGTCGTTCTTCGCCTCGCTCGTCGCGCCTTCTGCGGCCTCGCGCACGACCGTGAGGATCGTGCCCTCGACCGGCTTCATCACCGCCCCGTACGCCGCTTCCGACGCCGCGGTCAGGGCGGCGGCGAACATCGGGCCATCGGCGCCGTCGCCGTCCCGCAGCACATCGACCATCCCGCGCAGGACCTGCGAAAGGATCACGCCGGAGTTGCCGCGCGCCCCCATGAGCGAGCCGTGGCTGATCGCCTTGCACGTCGCCGGCATGCCCTCATCGGCTCCGTCGAGCTCCTGGCAGACCGACTCGAGCGTCAAGGCCATGTTCGTTCCGGTGTCGCCGTCCGGCACCGGGTAGACGTTGAGCCGGTTGATGGCGTCCTGATGGGCTCGCAACGCGTCCCGGTACCCCCGCAGGACGGAACGTAGTTCGGCAGCGCCGAGGCGCTCGAGCACGGCCATGATGAGCGAACGTACTGCGGCGGCGCCGGGAACGGCCGAATGGGGTGGCGGCGGAGGCGAGGACGGTCCGCGTCCGGTGGCGGCTCCCTGCGGCTCGCGGGTAGCGTTGCTCCCTCGTCCCGAATCTGAGGTTGGAGAATCGCGTCATGGCAGCGGTGTGTGAGGTATGCGGCAAGAAGCCGTCGTTCGGCGTGAGCATCAGCCACTCGCACGTGCGCTCGAAGCGACGCTGGAACCCGAACATCCAACGGATCCGGGCCATCGTGAACGGCTCACCGAAGCGCGTGCACGTGTGTACGTCGTGCATCAAGGCCGGCAAGATCCAAAAAGCCGTTCGCTAGTCGCGCTGCTGGCGGCAGTGCTGCTGCTGGCCGCGTGCTCCGGCGGCGGCGACAAGGCTGCGCCGAGCACCACCACGAC
>JBEEFX010000120.1:0-8532 GCA_041166365.1 Acidimicrobiaceae bacterium | reverse complement strand
TCATCGACGTGGTCGACGGCGCGCAGGCCCTCGACCTCACCCACCGGTTGCGCGCCGCCGGCGTCCGAGCCGATCGGGCGTTCGATGGTCGGTCGATGAAGTCGCAGATGAAGCAGGCGGACCGCGCCGGCGCGAGGGTCGCGGTCATCGTGGGGGAGCGGGAAGCGGCGGACGGGACCGTCACCGTGCGCGACCTCCGATCGAGCGAGCAGGAATCGATACCGCGGGCCGACGTCATCGACCACGTGAGGAAGCAGCTGCAATGAGCATGCGGACGCATTGGGCGGGCGAGCTGCGCGCCGAGCACGTCGGCCAGGAGGTCGCGCTGTGCGGCTGGGTCGCAGGTCGCCGCGAGCACGGCGAGCACCTGGCGTTCCTCGATCTGCGCGACCGGACCGGCATCGTGCAGTGCGTCGTCGACGGCGCCCACGACTTGCGGTCGGAGTACGTGGTGCGGGTGACCGGAATCGTCCGACGCCGACCCGAGGGCTACGAGAACGCGAAGCTGTCCACGGGTGACGTCGAGGTCAAGGACTGCACGGTCGAGATCCTCAGTGTGGCCGAGCCGCCTCCGTTCCCGCTCGACAACCGCATCGACGTCGACGAGATCGTGCGCCTTCGTCACCGCTATCTCGATCTGCGCCGCAATCGCATGCAGCGCAACCTCGACGTGCGCGCCACGGTCAACTCCGCGCTCCGGCGCGCGATGGAACGTCAGGGGTTCGTCGAAGTCGAGACGCCGATGCTGATGCCGTCCACACCGGAAGGCGCGCGCGAGTTCATCGTTCCGTCGCGTCAGAGTCCTGGCTCGTTCTACGCGTTGCCGCAGAGCCCGCAGCTCTTCAAGCAGCTGTTGATGGTGGCGGGCGTCGAGCGCTACTACCAGATCGCTCGTTGTCTGCGGGACGAGGACCTGCGCACCGACCGGCAATACGAGTTCACGCAGTTCGACCTCGAGGCCAGCTTCGTCGACCAGGAGGACGTGCTGGCGTTCACCGACGAAGCCGTGCTCGACGCCGCGGAGGCGGTGACCGGTGTCCGGCCCGATGCGATCCCGCGCATCACGTGGCATGAGGCCATGAACCGCTACGGCATCGACAAGCCCGACCTGCGTTTCGGGATGGAGCTCGTCGACCTCACGGACGTGTTCGCGGGCACCGCGGCGCGGGTCTTCCAGGCGGCGTCGGTGAAGGGGATCCGCGCCGAAGGCCAATCCTCCGAGTTGACGCGCAACAAGCTCAACGGCGCGCTCACGGATCGCGCGAAACAGCTCGGCGCGAAGGGCCTTGCCTGGTTCAAGGTCGGCGAGGGCGGCACCCTCGACTCGCCGCTCACGAAGTTCTTGTCCGATACCGAGCAACAGGCGCTGATCGGCGCGATGGGCGCCGAGGCCGGCGACGTCCTGCTGCTCGTCGCCGATGAGTGGATGACGGTGTGTGACGTCCTCGGTCAGCTGCGCAACGACCTCGGCCAGCCTCCCGTGAGCGACGGGCCCTACCGCTACGTCTGGATCGTCGACTTCCCGATGTTCGTCGGCGTATCAGCGGACGGTCACCCGAAGCCGGCCCATCATCCCTTCACCCGCCCGCATCCCGACGATGCCGACAAGCTCGAGTCCGATCCGATGTCCGTGCGCAGCCAGGCGTACGACCTCGTGCTCAACGGATGGGAGCTCGGTTCGGGCAGCGTCCGAATCCACGAGCCCGAGTTGCAGCAACGCGTCTTCAATCTGCTCGGCATCGACGAGGAAGAGGCCATGAAGCGCTTCGGCTTCTTCCTCACGCCGTTCCGCTACGGCGCGCCGCCCCACGGAGGATTCGCCATCGGCACCGATCGACTCATCGCGATCCTCGCCGGCGAGGAGAACATCCGCGAGGTGATCGCCTTCCCCAAGACACAGTCGGGGACGGATCCCATGACCGGCGCTCCGACGCCGATCGACGAACGACATCTCCGCGAGCTCGGCCTCGCCGTTCTGCCGAAGAAGGGTTAAGCGGGAACCCACACCTCGACGACGACCGAGTGTTCCGGCACGGTCGAGAACGCGAGCTGGTCGCCGATGACCGCCTTGCTGCCGTCGGGATGGATCATCACGAGCAAACGGTCGTCGCCCCGGTGCACGGACAATGTCCGCTCGTCGATGGCGGTCACGGTGAAACCGAGTCGCTCGAGCTCTTCGGCGAAGGCGGGCCCCACGATCTCGACCGGCGCTCGGTCGGTCCAGAACGCGACGCGATCGCCGACCGCCGGGCGGGTCAGGATCGTGGTGAGCGGTACGAGATCGTGCGGCAGGGCGATGCCCGCGAGGTAGCCGGCCACGGTCGCCTCTGCGACCGGCACGACGGGTGCAACCGTCCCAGATGACACGGTCGGAGCCCCGACGCTCGGCGGCGGTGAGCTCGGCGCGGTGGAGCTGGACCGCGCGGTCGGAGCATTTGCCGGGGCCGCTTGTTGCGCGGTCTTCGCGATCGCCTCGGACATGGCGGCGTCCGAGACCGCCTCCGCGGCCTTCTTGCGGCGCTCGACGCGGAAACGCCAGACGACGAACCAGATGTACGCGGCGACCACCAGCCCGGCGAGCACCCACGTGAGGAGGAGCACGATCTTGGGATCCATCGCTCCCCGTTGTCTACCACCAGGGCAGCATTAGCCTCCGGATCATGCCCAGAGGAGAGGATCTGTTCGCCGCGGTCGCGGCAGAACGCCTCGCCGCACGGGCACCGCTCGCCGATCGACTCCGCCCGACGCGTCTCGACGAGGTCGTCGGGCAGCAGCACCTCCTCGGAGCCGGCGCACCCCTGCGCGCGCTGATCGAAGGCGACCGTCTGTCATCGGTGATCTTCTGGGGACCGCCGGGAACCGGCAAGACGACGATTGCGAAGGTCATCGCCCGGGTCACCGCGAAGTCGTTCGAGCAACTCTCCGCCGTGAGTGCGGGTGTCAAGGACGTGCGCGAGGTGCTGGATCGTGCGGACCGGCGGCTCGGGGAGCAGGACCAGGCCACCATCCTGTTCCTCGACGAGGTGCACCGCTTCAACAAGGCCCAGCAGGACGCGCTGTTGCCGTCGGTGGAGAGCGGCCTGATCGTGCTCATCGGTGCGACCACCGAGAACCCGTACTTCGAGGTCAACGCGCCGCTGTTGTCCCGCTCGACACTCTTCCGGCTCGAACCGCTCGACGCGGAAGCGACGGAGACGCTCATCGCTCGCGGCCTCGAGGCCGAGGGCGCGACGATCGACGACGACGCCCGCGCGCACCTCGTGATGCTCACCACCGGTGACGGCCGTCAAGCGTTGACCACCGTGGAGGTCGCCGCGGCGCTGGCTCGAGCCCGTGACGAAGGCTCCACTCCGAACGTGACCCTCGCCGATGCCGAGGCGGCGATCGGCACGAAGGCGCTGCGCTATGGACGCGACGAGCACTACGACGTGATCAGCGCGTTCATCAAGAGCATCCGCGGGTCCGACCCCGACGCTGGGCTCTACTGGCTGGCGCGCATGATCGAAGCCGGAGAGGACGCGCGGTTCATCGCTCGACGGCTCGTCGTCCTCGCCTCGGAAGACGTGGGCATGGCCGACCCGATGGCGTTGGTGGTGGCCGACGCCGCGGCGCGCGCCGTCGAGTTCGTCGGGCTCCCCGAAGCACAGCTGAACTTGGCCCAAGCCGTCGTCCACCTCGCCACCGCCCCGAAGTCGAACCGCTCCGCGACGGCGATCTGGTCGGCCCTCGAGGACGTGCGCAACGGTGTTGCGGGGGAGGTGCCACCGCACCTGCGGGGCACCGGCTACTACGGCGCGGCAAAGCTCGGGCACGGGGCCGGATACCAGTATCCTCACGACGACCCTCGGGGCTGGGTGGCGCAGGAGTACCGCCCTCCCGAGTCCGAGGGGCGGACGTACTACGACCCCTCTCCCCACGGTTTCGAAAAGGAGATCGCCACGCGCATGTCGAGGCTTCGACACCAGAGCAACGACGGCCTTCCGGAGGAGAGCGACGATGGAGGCGAGTGACGCCGCCGCAGTCGTCGTCGCGGTCGCCAGTGCACTCGCCGTGGCGGTGCTCGTCTACGCGATCGTGGCGCTCAACCGCACGCTGGCCCAGCTGCGTTCCGCCATCGAAGACCTTCGCCGCGAGACGCTTCCCGTGGTCACCGAGATGCGGGCCACCGTGAGCCAGGCCAATGTCGAGCTCGAGCGGGTCGACAACCTGTTGGGCACCGCGGAGTCCATCTCGTCGACCGTCGACTCCGCGTCGCGGCTCGCGTACCTCGCATTCTCCAACCCGGTGATCAAGGGCCTCGCCTTCGCGTCCGGTACCGGTCGGGCCGCTCGTCGCTTCCGCCGCCATCGCGGCGAGGACTGATGTTCAAGCGGCTCTTCTGGTTGATGATCGGAGTCGGGTTCGGCTTCGGCGTCTCGTTCTGGATGATGCGGTTCATCCGCGACACGATGCAGCGCTACACCCCCGAACGGGTGTCGGCCGACCTCGCCGGTGCCATGAAGGGCTTGGGCGCCGACCTGCGAGCGGCGGTGGCCGACGGGCGTGACGCGATGCGCGAGCGAGAGGCCGAGATACGAGCGGAGCTGGCGTCGACGCGCAGATAGCGTGGAACGTTCTATGAAGTCCGACGAATTGCGCCGCGCGTGGACGGACTTCTGGCGCGAGCGCCAGCACACGCTCGTGCCATCTGCGGGGCTCATCCCGCATCACCCGACCGCTCCGATGTTCGTGAACTCGGGGATGATGCAGTTCGTCCCGTTCTTCCTCGGTGAGGAACCGGTTCCGTACAACCCGCCGCGGGCCGCTTCCCTCCAGAAGTGCGTGCGGCTCGCGGGCAAGCACAACGACATCGACGAGGTCGGGCGCACCCGCCGCCACCTCACCTTCTTCGAGATGCTCGGCAACTGGAGCTTCGGCGACTACTTCAAGCGCGAAGCCATCGGGTGGGCCTGGGAGTTCGTCACGACCGTCACCGGCTTCGACGGCGATCGCATCTGGATCACCGTGCACGACACCGACGACGAGGCCGAGGCGATCTGGCACGAGGAGATCGGCGTACCGCTCGAGCGCATCCAGCGCATGGGCAAGCCCAACTACTGGGAGATGGGGGAGACCGGCCCCTGTGGCGTCTGCTCCGAGATCCACTACGACAGCGGGCCGGAGTGGGGCGAGGAGGGTGGCCCGAAGTTCGGCGGCGAGGACCGCTACGTCGAGTTCTGGAACCTCGTCTTCATGACGGACTTCCGCCACGGTGACGGCCATCTCACCGAGCTGCCCGCGAAGAACGTCGACACCGGCGCCGGCCTCGAGCGCTGGTTGATGCTGCAACAGGGTGGCCGCAACGCGTTCGACACCGACATCTTCCACGGCCTGATGGACACCGCGCAGTCGGTCACCGGCAAGCGCGTCGGCGCCGACGACCAGACGGACTATGCGCTGCGGATCCTGGCCGATCACGCCAGGACGATGACGTTTCTCGTCAACGACGGCGTCGTGCCGAGCAACGAGGACCGTGGTTACGTGTTGCGCCGTGTGATCCGTCGCGCGATCCGGTTCGCCTACCTGCTCGGCGTCCACAAGCCGGTGCTGCCTCCGCTCGTCGCAACGACGATCGACACGATGGGCGACGCGTATCCCGAGCTGCGGACCAACGAGAGTTGGATCACGAACATCCTGGCGAACGAGGAGGGCAGCTTCCGCGCCACTCTCGAGCGCGGCATGACCCTGCTCGAGGAGTCGCTCGGCGCGAGCTCCGATCTCGTACCGGGCGACGTCGCGTTCCGCTTGCACGACACGCACGGCTTCCCGGTGGAAGTCACGAAGGAGATCGCCGCCGAGCGCGGCGCCGATGTGGACGTCGACGGTTTCGATCAGCTGATGGGCGCCCAGCGCGAGCGCGCCAAGCAGGCGAGCAAGAAGGGCGACGTCTACGCGAACCTCACGAGCTTCCAAGAGGTGCTCGACCAGTTCGGGCCCACCGACTTCGTCGGTCGCGAGGAGTTCGAGACGAAGTCCAAGGTGCTCGCGGTCGTCGACGACAGCGTCTTCCTCGACCGTTCGCCCTTCTACGCGGAGTCCGGCGGCCAGGTGGGCGACACGGGCACGATCACGACCGACACGGGCCGAGCCGAGGTGCTCGACACCACGTACGGCATGCCCGGCCTGCACCGCCATGTCGTACGCGTCGTCGAGGGCGAGATCGCGCCCGGCCAGCAAGCCACCGCGGCGATCGACGTGCACCGGCGCAACGCCATCCGGCGCAATCACACCGGCACGCACATCCTGCACTGGGCGCTGCGACAGGTGTTGGGCGAGCACGTCAAGCAACAGGGCTCGTTCGTGGCGCCGGATCGGCTGCGGTTCGACTTCGGCCCGTCGGAAGGGCTGAGCCCCGCGCAGGTTCGCGAGATCGAAGACCTCGCGAACGAGGAGATCCTCGGGAACGCCTCGGTACGCCACTACGAGACGACGAAGGAGACCGCCGCCGAGCTCGGCGCGATCGCGTTCTTCGGGGAGAAGTACGGCGAGGTGGTCCGCGTGCTCGAAGCAGGGCGCCACTCGCTCGAGCTCTGTGGGGGCACGCACGTCCGGGCGCTCGGCGACATCGGTCCGCTGAAGGTCGTGAAGGAAGAGTCGATCGGCGCGAACCTCCGCCGCATCGAGGCCGTCACGGGTCTCGGCCCGATCGAGCGGCTACGGCACGAAGAGGAGGTCATCGCCGAGGTCGCGGGCGTGCTCAACGTCCCGGCGGGTGACGTCGTCGAAGGTGCCCGCAAGCGACTCGACGAGATCAAGGCGCTGCGCGAGGAGATCAAAGGTCTGCGGCAGCACGCGGCCGTCGGTCGCTCGTCGGCGCTGGCCGCGGACGCGGTCGACGGTGTCGTGGTGGCGAGGGTCGACGACATCGATCGCGACGGGCTGCGCGACCTCGCCGTTGCCGTGCGGGATCAACCGGGGGTGCGCGCGGTGGTGCTCGGCGGCGCCCCTTCCGGTGGTGGTGCCGCGCTCGTGAGTGCGGTCAGCAAGGAGAGCGGCCTCCATGCCGCGGAGCTCATCGCCGACGCGGCGAAGACGATCAAGGGGGGCGGCGGCAAGGATCCGGTCCTGGCGGTGGCCGGGGGCAAGGATGCCGGTGGTCTCGACGCCGCCCTCGACCAAGCGCGGGCGGCGGCAGGCATTCCGCCGCGGTGAGAGCACTCGGGCTCGATCTCGGTGCCCGCCGCATCGGGGTGGCAGTGAGCGACAGCGACGGTCGGGTGGCCACTCCGATCGCCACGCTCCAGCGCTCGGCCCGGAGCGACCGGGGCGCCGATCACCGGGCCATCGCCGGTCTGGTCGCCGAATGGGAGGCCGAGGTGGTGGCCGTCGGTCTGCCGCTCTCGCTCGACGGCAGCGTCGGTCCGGCCGCCACGGCCGTGCTGGCCGAGGTGGCCGAGTTGGCGCAGGTGCTCGCTGTGCCGGTAGAGACGGTGGATGAGCGTTTCACGACGGTGACCGCCGACCAGCAGCTGGCCGCCAGCGGGGTGCGCAGCCGCGACCGCTCGAAGATGATCGACCAGACCGCCGCGGCCGTGCTCTTGCAAGCGTGGCTCGACCGCCAGGAGTCAGGACACAGTTGAACGAAGAGCAACTCGACGAGGAGTACGAGGTGCTGCGCCCGGAGATGTCGCGGCGGCGCAAGGTCGCCGTCGTCACACTCGGGATCTTCATCGTCGTCGTCCTCATCGCCGGCGTCGTGAGCTTCTGGGGCTACCGGCAGCTGTTCCCGACAGGACGCTCCGGGCCGGAGATCGTGTTCGACATCCCGTCGGGTTCGTCGACGAGCTCGATCGCCGACCTGCTCGAGAAGAAGAACGTGATCAACAACGCGTTCTTGTTCAAGCTGTACGTCAAGGCGAAGGGCGGTGGACCGTTCCAAGCCGGCACCTATCGGATGCCGCTGCACGACTCGGCCTCTGAGGTCCTGCGCCGCTTGAAAGCCGGGCCGCTTCCGCCCCCCACACTCCAGTTCACGGTGCCGCCAGGGCTCAACCTGCGACAGGTTCCCGCGCAGATCGTCGCCAACGTCCCGACCTTCTCGGTCGACAAGCTGAACGAGGTGCTGGCCGCCGGCCAGGTGCGATCGCAGTTCCAACCGGCCGACAAGTCCATCGAAGGGTTCCTGTTTCCGGACACGTATCAGATCGCCGAGGGAGCCGACGAGACGGCCGCCATCCAGGCGATGGTGACGCAGTTCGACAAGGTCGCCACCGAGCTCGGCCTTGCGGACTCCGAGACCCTCGTCGGCCACACCCCCTACGAGGTGCTCATCGTGGCCTCCCTCGTCGAGGAGGAGGCCAAGGTCGACGCGGACCGGCCCAAGATCGCTCAGGTCATCTACAACCGCTTGTCCAAGGGGATGGCGCTCGGCGTCGACGCGACCCTCTGCTATCTGCACGAGGAGCGCCCGTGCGTGCTGCATCAGAGCGATCTCGCACGCGATGATCCGTACAACTCGCGCAAGAACGTCGGCCTGCCGCCGACCCCGATCGC
>JBEEFX010000119.1:0-6069 GCA_041166365.1 Acidimicrobiaceae bacterium | reverse complement strand
GACCAGTCCGCGAACGGATCGGTCGGGAGAAGATCGCCGCTGTAGAGCGTGATCGCCGCCAACGCGGACTCGAATGCACCAGATGCCTTGTTCGCCGCGACGGCGGCGCCGGCCGCCTGCTCGAAGCGACTCACGTCCGTGACGATCTCGGGGGAGATCTCCAACAGGTCGCCACAACGAGCGATCAGTGGGCCGTCCGGTGTGCGGGCGCGACTGAGCACATTGCGAAGCCGCGCCCGCACCTGCGCGGGATCGAACAGGCCCTCCCAGAGTCGGTCAGCCAGCTCCTCGGGATGCAGTGGCCGTCGTGCGGCGACGAGGATCCGGACGGCTTTCCCCGGAACGCCTGACGGTGTCACGTCCCGTCCTTCGGCGTCGAGGACGCGGAAGCCTCCGAGCACCTGCACGTGCGTACGACGGACGAGATCCGACAGGACGGACCGTGATTCGACGTCGACGTCGACATCTCCGTCGCAGAGCGACGCGCGATCGGAAGCGATCGTCGCCGCGACCTGTACCGCGCCGATCTCCTCGGCAATGGCCATCGCCCGGCTGAATGTTTCTGCGGCCTCTGTTCTCCGACCGAGCCTCACCAGCGCGCGGCCAATGTCCCGCAGGCATCGGGAGAGGTGAAGGCGCTGCGGCGTCTGCTCGGCCAGCCGCACGGCCTCCTCGAGCAGTGGCAGGACGACAGCAGGGTCGCGTTGGACCGTCGCGGCCGCGTGCAGCGCGGTCGAGAGCGCGAGTGGCTCACCGAACCGACGGGCGGCGATGACGGCATCGTCGGCCAAGCTCGCGCCGACCTCGAACAATCCGAGCTCGGCGGCGGCCTCCGCGGCGATGGCCTGCCAGGCCAGTACCGCCGGATTCAACGTACCCATCGCCTTCGCGAAGGTGCCGCAGCGCATCGCGTCCCGGTATGCGCGTTCGTGGTCGCCGAGCACCAGGGCGGTGTACGCCGACGCGGCCAGGTAGCCGTGAAAGCTGGCGATGGCCGTCCACCCGTCTTCGCCGCCGGGGAGCTGCAACGCGGCGGTGGCCTCGTCGCGCTCGCCGAGGCAGGCGTGGGCCAGTGCCTTGAACCCGTGCGCCGCCGGCAGGGTCGGCGTGTCCTGCTGTTGGAGCGAGCGCGATGCGGCATCGACGAGATCCCGCAGCTCGGAGCGGTACCAGTGCACCGTGGTCATCAGCTGATAGGCGGCCGCCTGGGTCACCGTGTCGCCGCGCCGCACCGCTCGGGTGAGGACGAGCTTGATCGCTCGCTCCGCGTGACCGAGCTCGCCGCACCAGATCAGCGAGAGCAGGGCGACGTGGCGCCCGAGCGGCGGCAGGTCGTGGACGCCGGACATCGATGGCCCGCCGAGGGCTTCGAGGGCGTTGTTGCGTACCTGTTCCCGCGGCTCACCCGCCAGGCACTGCTCGTAGGCGAGCTCGGCGAGCAGCGCCCGACCACTCGCATCAGCACGACCCTCCAACGTGGCGGCCAGCGACTTGAGACGTTCAGGGCCGAGCGGGCGCGTGTCGAGGTTCTGGCGCGCGAGGCCGACGAACATCATCCCCGCGCGCAGTCGCTCGGCCTCGGAGGGAGCGATCGCGGCGGCGCGATCGACTTCGGCGAGGGCCTCGTGGACCCGGTTGGCATAGCCGAGACACACGGCCAGGCGCAGGCGCGTGGCGCTCTCCTCGGCGCGGTCATCGATGAGGGTGAGGACCTCCTCGTAGCGGCCGATCGCGGCCTCCGTCTCGACGCGTGCGTTCACGGCGGCGAGCTCCAGCAACAGTTCCTTGTGGATCTCGAGCGCAGGACGCTCCTCGAGGGCCCGCTCGAGGAGTACGGCGGCGGCCCGCTGATCGCCGGCACGCCGACGTTCGACCGCCGCGTGACGCAGCGCGTCGATGGCCCACGGGGCTTTCATCGGCGGCGCCTCCAGCAGATGCTGCGCGACCGAGGACGGGAGCGCGTCTTGGTCGTGCAAGTGCTCGGCGGCCCGCGCGTGCAGCTCCGCGAGCTGCCGAGGGGGTGCGTGCTCCAGCGCGCGCGTTGCGACGTCGGCGTCGGTCAGCGCCAGCACGGGCGCCATCGTGATCACGCGGGCGGCAGCGAACTGCGCCACTGCGCCGTCGACGGCATCGCGGGACCTGCCCGAGACGGCATACACGGCGGCACGGGTGGCGTCGGCACCGAGCACGACGATCGCGGTGAGCACTGCCACCAACACCCCGGCTGACGCGTCCTCCTCGGCGAGGAGCGCGTCCAGTGCCTCCAGAACGGTCAAATCGGGTCGCCTCCGTCGAGGGGCGAACGGTACCCAATTCACCGAGCGGTGTCGCTCTAGTCCGTTCGGCATGGTTCTGTCGGGTACGGGGCCGGGACGGCAAATCCTTACCGTTGGCCGATGCTGGTGGCGTACATCATCCGTCTCGTTCCGGAAGAACTCGAACGTGGCCGTGTCATGGGCGAGGTACAGGCCGTGGAGACGGGCCTGCGGTGCGTGGTGCGCAGCAGCGAGGACCTGATCGCGCTCTTGCTGGCCGACGCTCGTCGGGGCGAGTGAGCGCTCCGCTCCGGCATTCTCGGGCCGACAACCGTTTCTCGTGGCGCCGTTCGGTGTTACTCTCGACTCGGCAAACAACACCGGTGTAACTCCGTCCACAGACGGTGGACAACCGCTGTGGACGACGTGTGGACGGGTAGAGGAGGGACGCAGCGCAGGTGTCGGAAAGCTTTGCGCACCTCCACGTTCACACGGAATTCTCGATGCTCGATGGCGCGTCCCGGGTGGACGAGGTGGTGGCCGCCGCCGCGGCCGACGGGCAGCCGGCGCTCGGCATCACCGACCACGGGAACATGTACGGGGTCCTGCCCTTCTACGCGGCCTGCAAGGCCGCGGGGATCACCCCGGTGGTCGGCTTCGAGGCCTACATGGCCAACGACAGCCGCTACGAACGCATCAACACGCGCGGCAAGGTCGACGACACCGGCGGCGAGGGCGAGGGCGGCAAGAAGGCGTGGTACCACCTCACGCTGCTCGCCGAGAGCAACGCCGGCTACAAGAACCTGATCCAGCTCGCGAGTCGCGCCTTCCTCGAGGGCTACTACCGCAAGCCGAAGGTCGATTGGGAATTGCTCGCCGATCACAGCGAAGGCGTGATCGCCACCAGCGGGTGTCTCGGTGGTCACGTGCTCCAGTCGCTCCTCAACGGTGATTTCGAGACCGGGCTCGCGAAGGCTGGACGGCTCCAGGACATCTTCGGCCAAGACAACTTCTTCATCGAGTTGCAGGACCACGGCATCCCGGAGCAACACAAGACCAACCCGCAGCTCGTCGAGATCGCGCGCAAGCTGGGTGCCCGGCTGCTCGCCACGAACGACAGCCACTACACGCGCCCGGAGGATGCGGAAGCACACGACGCGCTGCTGTGTGTGCAGACCAACGCGTTGATCAGTCAGTCGGGCGACGAGCGCTTCAAGTTCAGCGGTGAAGGCCACTACCTGAAGACGGCCGACGAGATGCGCCGGCTCTTCGGCGAGTTGCCGGAAGCATGCGACAGCACGTTGCTGATCGCGGAGCGCGCCAACGTCGAGATCGAGTTCGGCAAGCCTCAGCTGCCGAACTTCGACGTTCCCGCCGGCTTCGAATCGGACAGCGACTACCTGCACCACCTCACGATGGAGGGCGCGCGCGAGCGGTGGGGCCAGAACGTCCCCGACAGCGTCGTCGAGCGGCTGGCCTACGAGCTCAAGGTCATCGACGACATGGGGTTCAGCTCGTACTTCCTGATCGTGTGGGATCTCATCCGGCACGCGCGGCAGTCGAACATCCGCGTCGGTCCGGGCCGAGGCTCGGCCGCCGGTTGCGCAGTCGCCTATTGCCTGCGCATCACCGATCTCGATCCGATCAAGTACGACCTGCTGTTCGAGCGCTTCCTCAACCCGTCACGCATCTCCATGCCCGACATCGACATGGACTTCGACTCGCGTTACCGCGACGAGATGATCCGGTACGCGGCCGAGCGTTACGGGCGCGATCACGTGGCCCAGATCGTCACGTTCTCCACGATCAAGGCGCGCGCCGCGGTGCGCGACGCCGCCCGTGTGCTCGGCTACCCGTACGCGATCGGGGACCGCGTCGCCAAGGCGATGCCGCCCCTGATCATGGGGCGCGACACGCCGCTGAAGGCCTGTCTCGAGCTCACGCCCAAGTTCGAGGACGGGTACAAGATGGCCGGCGATCTCCGGGCCATGTACGAGACCGACCCCGACTGCAAGCGCGTGATGGACGTGGCCAAGGGGCTCGAGAACCTTCGCCGGCAGGACGGCATCCATGCCGCAGCCGTGGTGATCACCAAGGAGAAGCTCACCGAGTACCTCCCGATCCAGCGCAAGCCGGATCCGGGCGCCGATCCCGACGCTTCGCCGATCGTCACGCAATACGAGATGCACGGCGTGGAAGACCTCGGGCTGCTGAAGATGGACTTCCTCGGCCTGCGCAACCTCGACGTCCTCACCGACACCGTGCAGATCATCAAAGAGGTCCACGGCGTCGAGCTCGACATCGACAACGTCGCGCTCGACGACGAGCCGACCTACGAGCTGCTGCGGCGCGCGGACTCGATGGGCGTCTTCCAATTGGAGGGCGGGCCGATGCGGGCCCTGATGCGGTCGCTCGCGCCGACGTGCTTCGAGGACATCTGCGCTCTCGTCGCGCTGTACCGGCCAGGGCCGATGGCGGCGAACATGCACAACGACTACGCCGACCGGAAGAACGGCCGCAAGCCGGTCACGTACCTCCACCCCGACGCCGAGGACGTTCTCGGCGACACCTACGGCCTGATGATCTACCAGGAGAGCCTGCTGCGGGTCGCGCAGAAGTTCGCCGGCTACTCGCTGGCGGAAGCCGACAACCTCCGCAGGGCGTGCGGCAAGAAGATCCGAGAGAAGATGCGCCAGGAGCGCGACGCGTTCCTCGAGGGCTGCACGCGCACGGGCTACGGCCCCGAGGTCGGCAAGCAGTGGTTCGACATCATCGAGCCGTTTGCCGACTACGCGTTCCCGAAGGCGCATGCGTACGGCTACGGGCTGATCGCGTATCAGACCGCGTACCTGAAGGCGAACTACCCGGCGGAGTACTTCGCGGCGCTGCTCACGAGCGTCAAGACGAACCTCGACAAGGCCGCGATCTACCTCGCCGACTGTCGCGCCATGGGCATCGAGGTCATGGTTCCCGACGTGAACCGGTCCGTGTCCGACTTCACGCCGAACCTCAACGACGGCAAGCCGCAGATCGTGTTCGGCCTGTCCGCGGTGCGCAACGTCGGCGAAGGGCTGGTCGGACTCATCGTCGCGGAGCGCGAAGCCAATGGTCCGTTCCTCGACTTCTACGACTTCTGCGAGCGCGTCGATCTCAACGTCCTGAACAAGCGAACACTCGAGTCGCTCATCAAGGCCGGCGGCTTCGACTGCATGGGCCACGCCCGCAAGGGGCTCCTGCTTGCGTTCGAAGCGATCATCGACCAGACGGTGGCCCGGCGTCGCGAGCGCGACATGGGTGTGATGTCGCTGTTCGGCGAGGTCGACATGGGCGAGGTCGGCTTCGACGAGCGGCCCCGGATCCTCGACACCGAATTCGAGAAGATGGCGCGGCTCGCGTTCGAGAAGGAGATGCTCGGCCTCTACGTCTCCGACCACCCGCTGCTCGGCTCCGAGGGTCTGCTGCGGCGCAAGACCGACGGCACGATCGCCGATCTCGCCGAATTCGACGATGGCGCGATGAAGATCTTCGGTGGCATCGTCACCGGCCTCCAACGGAAGTGGACGAAGCGGGGCGAGCTCATGGCCGTGTTCACTCTCGAAGACCTCCAGTCGAGCTGTGAGGTCATGGTCTTCCCCAAGACGATGACCGAGCACGGCCACAAGCTCGGAGACGACGTGGCCGTCTGTGTGAAGGCCCGGGTCGACAAGCGCGAGGAGTCGCCCAAGCTCATCGCCATGGAGATCGAGGTGTTCGAGGGGATCACCGACGGCGCCCCGCCCCTGCGGATCCGGCTGGCACCCAACCGGCTGAACGA
>JBEEFX010000118.1:0-6899 GCA_041166365.1 Acidimicrobiaceae bacterium | reverse complement strand
TCGAGCGCAGCCGCGAGACCGAGGCCACCGCGACGTCGCTCGACGACGACGGCGCTGACTAGGACGGCCACAAACGCGGACCGTTCTCGCTGCGCTGGATCATGATCCACATGATCGAGGAGTACGACCGCCACAACGGCCACGCCGACCTGCTGCGCGAGCGCATCGACGGCGTCACCGGCGACTGACGTAGGTCAGTCCCGGCCTGGGCGGCGTTCCGTTTCGTCGGTGGCTTCCTGCGGGGCCTTGCCGCCCGGGTAGCTGTGGGCCAGCTCCTCCGCCGTCGGCGTGCGCCGCTCGCGCGCTTCGGGCGGCAGCAGGTCGACGATGGCCGCCATGATCCCTTGCGTATCGGTGTCGAGATCCTCGCCGGCAAGCGTGATCGGTTCGCCGACCCGCACGGTGACGAGCGGCGGGTTCGTGATGTTCAAGACGTTCGGCAACCGGCTGCTGCGCGGCCATACCCGCTCGGTGCCCCACAGGCCGACCGGCACGACCGTCGCTCCGGTCATCTGCGCGAGACGAGCGGCACCCCACCTTCCTTTGAGGACCGGGTCGAAGAACGCCTCGCCGCGCGGGATCGTCCCTTGCGGCATCATCGCCACGATCTGGCCGCCTCGCAGCGCGTCGGCCGCAGCCACCAGGGGCTCGTCCGACCCGGTGCCGCGATCGACACGGATCCCGCCGAATGCCTTCGCCAGCTGTCCCACGACGGGGGCATCGAACACTTCCTTCTTGCCGAGGAAACGCACGGGCCGGCCGCGCCGCGCGAGCGCGAGGCCCATCGCCATCGGGTCGAAGTAGCTGCGGTGATTGCCGACGACGATCGCGCCCCCCGACTCCGGGATGTTCTCGGTGCCGCTGATGTCGAAACGGGCGTACGGCACGAGCAACGGGTGCGCACCGGCCATCAGCACCTGCTGAGGCTCGATGCCCAGCACCTTCGGAATGCCGCTCGGCACGTCGAGATGCAGGACCGGCCACCGCTGCAGGAGCGCGCGCACCATCAACCGCGGATCGGGGTTCACCGCATGCGGATGGCCGACAGCCGACAGCAACGGCGCGTCGTACCAACTGTCGGAGTACGCGTACGAGTCGTTCATCGAGACGTCGTGCTCCGCGGCCCACTCCTGCACCGCGCGCAACTTGCCCTTGCCCCACACGAACTCGCCGTCGATCGTGCCGTCGTATCTGCCCTCGATCTCGCCGTACCGCGTTGCGATCACGGCATCGAGCCCGAGCGCGTCGGCCAGCGGCTTCACGAGGTCGTACGGCGTCGTCGTCGCGAGCACGACTTGGCGACCGGCGGCGTGATGCTCGTCGATGAGCGGCGCGGCGAACGGTTGCACCGCCGCGGTCAACGTCTCCGCCGCGATTCGTCCGGCCTCCTGCGCCTGCGAGCGCGTCCAACCCTTGGCGAACCGGGCGGCCTGACGGGCGAGCTGCATCGTCGGCCGGCTCTCACCGACCAGGTCGAAGATGCGGTAGACGAGCCCCTCGCCGGGGATGTTCCGATCGCTGACCAGGCCGACGTTCTTCAGCGCGTCGCTGATCACCGGCCCGCTCGCGCCGCGCAACAACGTGCGGTCGAGATCGAAGAACGCCGCCTCTCGGCCCATCGCGAAGAAGCTACTCCCGGGCCGCGTGCCCCGAAGGCGAGCGATTGTGGCGAAAAATGGAAGAGACCGGCGGGGGGAGCCGGTCTCTTCCTTGTGCTCGAGCGGAACCCCCAGGGGGACAGGGCTTCGACGCTCGGCGTCTTTCTTGCGGCCATCCTCCCCTGGGCCCTGCGATCTGTCCAACAGTTGTTGTCGATAGATGCCATCATGTCTGGCGATGGATCTCCGCCAGCTGGGCGCCCTGGTCGCGGTGGCCGACCACCGCTCGTTCTCCGCCGCCGCCCGGTCGCTCCACACGGTCCAGTCGAACGTGTCGACCCACATCGCCCGCCTCGAGCGCGAGCTGGGCGTGACGCTCGTCGACCGGGCGAGCGGCACGCTCACCGCCGAAGGGGAGGCGGTCGTGAGCCGCGGCCGCCGGATCCAGCGAGAGCTCGAGGCCCTCGTCGCGGACGTTGCCGCCGTCAACAGCGAGATCAGTGGCGTCGCGCGGATCGGTGTGATCGGGACCACCGCCCGGTGGCTGGTGCCACCGCTCCTCGAGGCGATGGCCGCCGAGTACCCCGGGGTGCGCGTCGTGGTCGTCGATGCCACGACCACGTCGCTGCTCCCCCAGGTCCACAGCGGACAGCTCGACCTGGCGGTGCTCGCCTTGCCGGTGCACGATCCCGATGTCGACGCTGACCTGTTGTTCGAAGAAGAGCTGCTCGTGGTCGCGCCACTCGACCATCCGCTGGCGGCCGAGGAGCGCGTGACGCTCGCGCAGCTCGCCGAGCACGACCTGCTCCTCGAGCCTCCGGGTACGGCATTTCGCGACGACCTCGACGCGCAGGCGAGCGAAGCGGGTGTCACGCTCACCACGAAGGCGGAAGTCGACGGCATGCGGCTGGTCGCGGCGCTCGCGGTCGAAGGGGTCGGCGCGGCCGTGCTGCCGGCGTCGGCGGCGCCGCGCTTCGGAGGCACGTCGCCCCCGTGGAAGGTCGTGGGCGTCGATGGGCTCACTCGCCGCTCCGTCGGACTCGTGCGCCGTCGCCGAGGTCTGCCGTCGGCGCCGGCCCGCGCGCTCACCGAGGTGCTGCGCCGCACGGTCGCCACCGAAGCGGAACAGCAAGCCGGCATCCACTTCGCATCGGGCGGCGGAGCGTGAGCACCACCGACCTCCCGATCCGCGCCGGCGTGCACGGCGCGGTGAGCGCAGGCCGCGCTCGTCTCGGCGATCGTGACGTCATCCTCGCCCGCTGTGATCCCACGGTTCGCCTCGGCGCGCTCACCCCAGAGGACGGGCAGACCCTGGCCGACGCCGCGGCGCACGCGCTCGAGGCCCGTCTGCCGTTGGTGGTGACGATCGCGTCGAGCGGCGCCGACGTCACCGAAGGCCTCGCCGCGAGCTTCGGGTGGGGCATCGCGGCGCGCGCCATCACGATCTGCTCGGGTGTCGTGCCCGTGCTGATGGCCGCGCACGGCCCCGCGGTGTCGGGCCCTGCCCTCCTGCTCGGCTTGGCCGACCACGTCGTGATGACGTCGGACGCGTACGCGTTCGTGAGCGGCCCACAGATGGTGCATCAGATCACCGGGATCGTCGTCGACACCGACGAGCTCGGGGGCGCCGGAGTGCACGCCGCGATGACCGGGCTCGCGGCGCTCGTGGTGGACGATCTCGACACCGCGCTCGATGCCATCGGGGACCTCCTGGCACTGTTGCCATCGCACGTCGACGAGCTGCCCCCGCGGGTCGCAACCGATGATCCGGACGATCGCGCCACCCCCGAGCTCCGGTCGTTGATCCCCGAGTCGAGTACGGCGAGCTACGACGTGCGCGACGCCATTCGCGCGATCGTCGACGACAGCTTCCTCCTGGAGCTGCGCGCTCGATGGGCGCCGAACCTGGTGACCGCATTCGCGACCGTCGCCGGCGGGCCCGTCGGCGTCGTCGCCAACCAGCCCCAGTCGATTGCGGGGACACTCGACATCCCCGCCTCGCAGAAAGGCGCTCGCTTCGTCTCCTTCTGCGACGCGTTCAACATTCCGCTGCTGACACTCATCGACACGTCGGGGTTCTACCCGGGCAAGGATCTCGAGTGGCGCGGGATGATCCGCCATGGCGCGCAGCTCGCCTTCGCGTATGCGCGTGCCACCGTTCCGCGCATCGCCATCGTGCTGCGCAAGGCCTATGGCGGGGCGTACATCGTGATGGACTCGCGTGACATGGGCAGCGATCTCTATCTGGCCTGGCCGACCGCCGAGGTTGCGGTCATGGGCGCCAAGGGCGCCGTCGAGATCCTGCACCGCAAGGTGACGCCCGAGGAGCGGGCGGAGCTCGAGCTCGACTACGAGAGCCGGCTCCTCAGTCCCTGGCCGGCAGCGGAGCGCGGTTCGATCGATGCCGTGATCGACCCGGCCGACACGCGTCGTGAAATCGTGGCCGCCTTCCGGATGCTCGAGGGCAAGCAGGAGCACCTCCCGCCGCGACGGCACGACAACACGCCGTTGTAAGACAACGACCGAGCTGTCGACCGAGCGAACGACAGCCTGCCGGCGGGCCAACGGTAGGGTGACGACGATGTCGGGCGAGAGCATCACGCGGACCGTGAACCTCGATCTCGGGAACGCGGCCGAGACGAACATGGTGGCCATCAACGCCGGCCACATCGCCTACGTGAAGCTCACGGGCTCCATGAACAGCGTGCAGCGCAAGATGGAGATCCACCTCGCCAACGGTGCCGTCATCTCCATGAGCTTCGATGACTCAGACCACGCGGAGAAGACGTTTGCCGACGTGATCGACACCATCAACCGCACCATCCCAGACCATCTCGGGTAGCGGTAGCCTCGTCGGTTGATGCCTGAATCCGTCACCATCACCGACAATCGCACCGGCGAGTCGATCGAGGTACCGATCGTCGACGGCGGCGTCGATGCCACCGAATGGCGCAAGCTCCTGCCGAACGTCTGGTTCTTCGATCCAGCGTTCATGACCACCGCCGCCTGCAGCAGCTCGATCACCGAGCTCGACGGCGACAACGGGATCCTGCGCTATCGCGGGTACCCGATCGAGGACCTCGCGGCGCACTCCACCTACATCGAGGTCGCATACCTCCTCATCCACGGAGAGCTGCCGACGCCCGCGCAGTTCGACGACTGGAACCACGAGGTCACGTACCACACGTTCATCCACGAGAACATGCGTAAGCGGTTCATGGAGGGCTTCCACTACGACGCCCATCCCATGGGCATGCTCGTGTCGGCCATCGCCGCGCTGTCGACGTTCTATCCGGAAGCGAAGGCGATCGACGATCCCGATGTTCGTCACAAGCAGATCGTGCGCCTGATCGCGAAGATGCCGACGATCGCCGCCTGCGCCCACCGGTTCTACTCGGGCATGCCGTTCGTCTATCCCGACAACTCGAAGAAGTTCACCGAGAACTTCCTGAACATGATGTTCAACCCGGTCGAGTGGGTCGACTTCGACAACCCAGTGCTCGCCAAGGCGCTCGACGTGTTGTTCATCCTGCACGCGGACCACGAGCAGAACTGCTCGACCACCGCGATGCGCGTCGTCGGCTCCTCGCACGCCGACCCGTACACCGCCTGCTCCGCGGCGGCCGCCGCGCTCTACGGTCCCCGCCACGGCGGGGCCAACGAGCAGGTCGTGCGGATGCTCACCGAGATCGGCTCGATCGAGAACGTGCCCGACTTCGTGAAGTCGGTGAAAGAGGGATCGGGTGGCCGCCTCCAGGGCTTCGGGCACCGCGTCTACAAGAACTACGACCCGCGGGCCACGATCATCAAGCAGACGGCCGAAGAGGTGTTCGAGGTCACGGGCAAGAACCCGCTGCTCGACATCGCGCTGAAGCTCGAGGAGGTCGCGCTCAAGGACGAGTACTTCACCAGCCGCAAGCTGTACCCGAACGTCGACTTCTACTCCGGCCTCATCTACCAGGCGATGAGCTTCCCGATCGACATGTTCCCGGTGCTGTTCGCCATCCCTCGCACCTCGGGCTGGCTCGCGCACTGGGAGGAACTGCTCGAGCAGGACTCGCGCATCGCCCGGCCACGACAGCTCTACATCGGTGAGCCCGAACGCAAGTACGTGCCGATCGACCAGCGCTCCTAGCGCGCTTGCGATGCACGCCGTCACGATCGTCGGCGGCGCGCTCGAGTGGCGCGAACAACCGGCCCCGACTCCCGGCCTGGGTGAGCTGCTCGTCCGCGTGCACGCCGCGGGCCTGAACAGTGCCGACCTGATGCAGGTTGCCGGGTTCTATCCGGCACCTCCGGGCAGCCCGCAGGACATACCGGGGATGGAGCTCGCGGGGGAGGTCGTCGCCGTCGGCGACGGTGTGTACCGATTCGCCATCGGCGATCGCGTGATGGCGATCGTGGGCGGGGGCGCGCAAGCCGAGCTCGCCGTCGTGCACGAACGCACGGCGATGTCGGTGCCGGAACGCCTCGAGTGGGCCCAGGCCGGTGGGTTCCCTGAAGCGTTCACGACCGCGCACGACGCGTTGTTCACCCAGTGCGGGCTCTCACTCGGCGAACGAGTCTGCGTGCATGGTGCCGCCGGTGGTGTCGGCGTCGCCGGAGTGCAACTGGCGCACGCCACCGGCGCGAACGTCGTCGCGACGGTCCGCAACCCCGAGCTGCGTTCGTCGGTCGCTGCCTTCGGCGCGGCGGTCGTTGCGCCCGACGACTTCGTCGCGCACGGCCCCTACGACGTGATCCTCGAGCTCGTCGGTGCGCCCAACCTGCCGGGTGACGTCGAGTCGCTGGCGGTCGGTGGGCGCATCGCGGTCATCGGCGTCGGCGGGGGCGCGGGCGCCGAGCTGAACCTCCTCGCACTCATGGGCAAGCGTGGGCGGATCCACGGATCCACGCTGCGAGCGCGCCCGCTCGAGCAGAAAGC
This sequence comes from Acidimicrobiaceae bacterium, assembly GCA_041166365.1. Classification (GTDB taxonomy): domain Bacteria; phylum Actinomycetota; class Acidimicrobiia; order Acidimicrobiales; family JACDCH01; genus DASUCS01. Next base: position 377 of record JBEEFX010000118.1, on the reverse strand, counting down.
GATGGCAGCCCAACTGGTCGAGGCCCACGTCCTGCCCCTCTTGGAGCGCGGCACCGTCAAGGTGCCGGTCGCGGCGACCTACCCGATGGCCGAGGCGGCGAAGGCATACGAGCACTTCGCCGCCGGTGGCAAGCTCGGCAAGATCGTGCTGCTCGACTAGAGCGGCAACCGAAACGCCCACAAGGCGATCTGCGGGTTGACGTCCCAGTCATGTGATGGATCGCGGACGAAACCGAGCTTCGCGTAGAGGTGGTGCGCGGCGGTCATCCACGGCGTCGAGTGCAGGAAGACCTCCGCCCGGCCGTCGCGCCTGGCGCGGTCGATGCATTCGCGAACGAGCGCTTCGCCGGCGCCGGATCGGCGAACGGAACCGTCGA
>JBEEFX010000117.1:0-5256 GCA_041166365.1 Acidimicrobiaceae bacterium | reverse complement strand
GCTCGCCATCACGAGATAGGTGCCCGGCGTCGTGAGCCCCGTCACGGACCACTTTCCGATGTCGCCAGTGGTCGGCGTGAGTGTCTTCAGGGTCACGGTGCCGTCGGTGATCGTGAGATCGACGCCTCCGAGTGCGCCGTCGGGTCCGTTGATCGCGCCGCCGAGCGTTCCGTCGCCGGCGATGAGCTCGGAATCGAGGACGATCGGCGAGCCGTCCTCGGGTGCGGTGACGACGAACTTCTTGGTGGCGAAGCCCGCCTTCGAGATGATGATGAGGTAGTAGCCGGGTGACTTGATGCCGCCGAAGGCCCACGCGCCGTCGGCGTCGGTCGTCGTCGTGCGCGCGGCCCCGACGAGCGACGGCGCGCTCACGCCCGTGTGGCCGTAGTGCATGGTGAGCGCGTTCGACGGCGAATCGTTGACGAAGCTCGCGCCTTGCGCGTTCTCGTCGACGAGTGACGTCGCCTCGATCGAGACGGTGGCGCCACTCGGATCGCTCCCCGTGACCTTGCCGCCGACCTTGATCTCGTTGCTGCCCTTTGGCGCGGCCGCCGCGGTGGAGTCGCCACCGCTCCCGCCACCGCCGCTGTTCGCGTCCCCACCGGCGGCACCACCTCCAGCCGCGGCATCACCTCCGCCCGCGTCGCTCGCGGTCGTGCTCTGCGTGGCCGCGGCTTGCGTGCTGGTGCCCTTCTTCGGCGGGCTGATTCGCCCGAGCCCGATCACGAGGATGCTCGCCCACATGCCCACGACGGCGACGAGGGCGAGCCCTTTCATCAGACCGCTCTTCAATGCGGGCGACTGGGTGAACGAACCGTCCAGATGTCGGGGTGTGCCGCGGCTGCGAATCGTGACGACGAACGGGAGCCGGCGATGTGGACCGAGCAGGTGTCTCGACCCCTTCACCTTGCCCTTGACGCGCACGAACTCGCCCGGAGGCAGCACGACTTCGTTCTCGGAGAAGCGCACGGAGAGCGCGTCGCCCGGCGACTCGCCGGCGAGCGTGACGTTCACCGGGTGACGTCCGCGGTTGCGCAGGCTCAGCCGGAACTTGCCGCGCCCGCCGCCGTGGATGTCCGCGGGCTCGAGCGAGGCCCGCACCTGCGATCCATCGCCGATCTCGAGCACCACCTCGACGAAGACGGCGCGGCCCAGCGGCGCCCCGGTCGTCGGGTCGATCGGCTCGGCTTCGATTCCCGCGAGGTGATCGCAGGGCGGGAACCCGACCGGAATTCGAATCGGGAATTCAACGGTGGTTTCCTCGCCGGCCTCGAGCGGACCGACCATGAGCGGTGGTCCCGCCCAGCTGTCCTCGACGCCGACGATGCGGACGAGCACCTGCATCGCGGTGTCGCCGGTGTTGCACACGCGAACGGGCACCGGCACAGCGGTGCCGGGTGTGACGGCGGTGGTGCCCGCCTCCACGTGGAGCGACGAATTCAACGATGACCCCTGCCCGCTAGGGAGCTCTCACAAGGTACAGCGTCCGACGCGCCCATCAGGTGGCCAACGTGACGATCGGGACGATGAATGCGTCACCCGTCGCGAGATCGAACACCGTGCGGGTGGTTTGCGCCGGAGCACCGGGCGGATACGCGTATTCGAGAAGGTACGACTCGGGCGCAACGAGGTCAGTGAAGCTGAAGTTCCCATTCGCGTCGGTCGTCGTCTTCGTGAGCACCGTGTTCGGATACTGCGACAGGACGAACAGACGAACCTCGGCGCCGACGAGTGGCTGGTGGACGTTCGAGCCGTCGACGTACTCGACCGATCCCGTGATGGAGGCCGGCTGGCTCACGATCGCGTCCCGCGTTATGGCCTGCCCGGCGCCGATGGACACGATGACCGACACCGGTGTCGCGCCCCGCCGGTTGAACGTGAGCGTGTACGTCCCCGGCTTCACGCCCGCGATCACGTAGAGGCCCGCCACCGGCAGCGACGCCGTCTTCGTTCGGAAGGTGGTGGCGCCATCGGACAGTTGCACGTCGACTTCGCCCACGGGAACCGAGGAGACCTCCTCGATCACGGTGCCGGAGACGCTGCCGGTCGAGTCCGGCATGCTCGCGTTCACGTTGCTCACGTCGCGTTGACCGAACGGATCCAGGTCGACGGCCTGCGTGATGCTCGCGAGGTCGGGACGCGAGAACGTCACCGTGTACGTGCTCGGTACCGGCAGGCCGGTCACCTGGAACGAGCCGACGGATCCGATGCTCAACGTCACCGTTTGCAGGGTGATGCTGCCGTTCGAGACCTGGACGCTGACACCACCGGCCCGGCTGCCGCCATTCGCGAGGAACACGGTGCCGCTGATCGAACCTGCTCCACCGTTCAACGTCACGACGACGCCCGTGAGTTGCTGACCCGGTGCGAGCGACAGCGTCAGGCTCTGCGTGGCGAACGACGCCTTGCTGACGAGCAACGTCAGCGTGGCGGGCGTCGGCAGGCTGCGCAGCGTGAACGAACCGACGTTGTCCTGGGTCAGGCTCACGGTCGCGGCGGTCGACTTGCCGTCCGACGCCGTGATCGTGGCGCCTCCCAAGGCACCGGACGCGTCGAAGATCTTGCCTTGGATGAGCCCGTCGCCCTTTCGCAGCAACACCTCGAGGCCGGCGCGTTCTTCTCCCGCGCCGAGGTTGACGCGTTGGATCTCGGTGGCAAATCCGTCCTTCTGTACGACGAGGTCGTACACGCTCGGCGATGGGATCTTGTCGAGCACGAACGCCCCGTCGGCCGCGATCGACGTGCTGGCGACGAGCGCGCCGAGACCACCCGTGTCGACTGCCGACGTCGGGCCCGCCGTTGTCGTCGGCGTCGTCTGGTTGCTCAACGCGACACCGGTGCCCGATGACGACGCGTTGCCGCCCGGGGCGGACGATCCGCCGGGCAGGTAGAGCGACACGGTCGCACCCCCGGCGTCGCCCGTGATGCGGCCGCTGAGCTTTCCAGGCACGCCGCCGAGGCGGACGTCGAGCCCCGCGGCGTTCTGGCCCGCTTGCAGATCGACGGCCTTCGCGTTGTCGGGCACGAGGCTCTGCGGATACCAGAGCTCGCTGAACCCCGCGCCTTGGAAGCGCAACTTGTACGAGCCCTTCGGCAGGCCGTTGATCACGTACGCGCCGTCGGCCCCGGTGGCCGTCGTCGTGATGGCGACGCCGGTGTTGCCCGCGTCGAAGGTCTCGACGGTCACACCGCCGACGCCGGCGCCCGACGTGAGCAGCGACACCTTGCCGCCGAGCGAGCCCGGGTTCGTGACCGTGCCGCCCTTGCGCCCCTGGATCACCTGGAGCAACAGGTCGCGGTCGGCGGTCGACTTGTCGACGACCTTGGCCAGCGAGGTCGTGATCACGATCGCGAAGACCGACACCGCCGCGAGCAGGCCGATGAGGCCGAGCGTGCCGCGCCCGACGCGCGGTTGCTGCACGAACGATCCGAACGCTTCGAGCGGCGGATCGGTCCCGAGCGCGCGGACGGTGTAGGTGCGCGGCTTCGGTGAGCCGGCGAGCGGGCGGTGCCCCTTGATGCGGGCGGACGACGTCATGCGCTCGCCGGGCGACAGCTCCACGATGGGCGGATCGAATTCGAAGTGGAGCTTGTCCTCTTCGTCGACCGCATCGAGCGTCAGCCGGAGGTCCGTGTTGCCGTCGTTGGCCAGCATCACGCCGACGGTCGTGCGCGTACCGCCTGTCACCGAGATCGGATCGATCGAGATGCGCGCGCCTTGCTCGGCCGGGATCGTCAGATCGACGTTGACCGTCTCGGTGCGGCTCGGAGGGGTGAGCTCGTGCACCTGGATCGAGATGCGCCGCATCCCGGACGGGATGCCGGCGGGCAACGTGATCGTGACGATGACGACGCCGGTCGACTCGGGGAACAGCGAGAGCTGGTCGTGGTCGACCGTGACCCACTTCTCGTCAACGCCAAGGACGCGGATGCGGTGAGCGCTGATGACCGGCGCGCTGTTGAACACCTGCACGGTGAGCACGACCGGCTGGCCGGGGGCCGGTGTGGCGTGCTCGGGGAAGACGTCGACGCGCACTAGGTGGCCTTGTCCAGGAACACGTCGAGATGGACGTCGACACCGGGACTCACCGTGATCGACGTCGTCTTCGCCTTGAAGCCAGGCGCGCTCGCGGTCACGGTGTACGAGCCAGGAGGCAGCGCGACCACCGTGTACAGGCCGGCCGGGTTCGACGCGCTCGTGGCCGTGCGTGTAGAGCTGCCATCGGTGACGGTGATCGTCGCGTTGGTGATGTAGCCCGTCGTTCGAGGCGCTTCGCAGGCGCCTGGTGAGGTGGTGTCACACACCCCTCCCGAGAGCTTTGCGAGCGTCGCCGGCAGTACCGCGTTGATGTCGTGCGCAAGGCCGCTCGAGCCGAGCGTGACGGGCACGGTCTGTGTCGCGTGGCCGTCGACCGAGAACGTGACCGTGTACGAACCCGGTGTCGGCAGGCCCGACACGATGTACGCACCGACGATGCCGGCGGTGAGCGTCTTGGTGGTGAGACTCGTCGTGCCGCCCGCGACCGTGACGGTGACGTCGCCGAGCGCGGTCGAGCCGTCGCCGTCGAGTGCCTTGCCGGAGACGCTGCCGGTGCCGCCTGTCAACACGACGACGAGGTCGTTGCGGTCCTGGCCGGGGCCGAGGTCGACGGTGATCGTCTCTGCGCCGAACCCTTCCTTGCTGAACGTCATCAGGTACGTCTGCGGGCTGGCCAGGCCTGGGATCGTGAACCGGCCGACCGCGCCGGATGTCGGCGTCGCGCTCGTGAGCGCCTTGCCTTCGGAGATCGCGGTCACGACCACCCCGCCGAGTGGAGTGTTGCCGTCCGTGACGGTCCCGGAGATCGAGCCGGTGTTCGCCACGAGGCGCACGGTGTTGGTGACGAGCTGCTCGCCGCCCTTGAGGTCTTGGGTCACCGTCGTGGCCTGATAGCCCGCCGCACTGAAGCTCAGCTCATACGTGCCCGGAGTCGGGAGGTTGGTCACGAGGAACTGGTTCAACGGGTCGGTCGCGGCTCCGCCGATCGGAGTGCCGGCCACGCTCGCGACGACCGGGCGGACCGAGACGACCACCGGTACCGCACCGCTGGCGAAGCCCGGATCGACCTTGCCGCTGAGCGATCCGGGAAGTCCTTCGATGGTGACGTTGATGCCCTTGGTCTGCGTGGTGGCGGTCACCGTGATGGGTTTCGCGCCCGTGATGGAGGTGCCGGTCGGGAACCACACCTCCTTGAAGCCCGAAGAGCTGAAGCGCAG
>JBEEFX010000116.1:0-8767 GCA_041166365.1 Acidimicrobiaceae bacterium | reverse complement strand
GGCCGTGGTCGTGCTGGTCTATGCCGGCCAGGCCCCGAAGGTGCTCGAGGGCTTCGGCTTCGGCGCCGCACTGCTCGCCATGTTCATGCGTGTCGGCGGCGGCATCTTCACCAAGGCCGCCGACGTCGGCGCTGACCTCGTCGGCAAGGTCGAGGCGGGCATCCCCGAGGACGACCCGCGCAACCCGGCGACGATCGCCGACAACGTCGGCGACAACGTCGGCGACTGCGCCGGCATGGCCGCCGACCTGTTCGAGAGCTACGAGGTGACGCTCGTCGCGTCGATCATCCTCGGCGTCGCCGCCTTCCACTCGATCTACCCCGAAGACCCGAAGAAGTGGGTGCTCGGCCTGATCTTCCCGTTGATCGCGCGCGCGATCGGCGTGCTCGCCTCCATCGTCGGCGTGTTCGCCGTACGCGCCCGCGAAGGTGAGACGAACGCGCTGAAGCCCATCAACCGTGGCTTCCTGACCGCCGGCATCCTCACCGTGATCGGGACCGCTGCCGTGGCTCTGCTCTACGTCGGGAACGACGAGGGCACTGGCCCCGACGCCGTGTCGAACGTCGGCTGGCGTGTGCTCGCGGCCGTCGTGATCGGCCTCGTGCTGGCGCAAGCGCTGAGCCGCCTGACCGAGTACTTCACCTCCACCGAGACCACGCCCGTGCGCGACATCGCGGAAGCGGCTCGCACCGGCCCGGCGACGACGGTCCTCTCCGGCATCGCGTCGGGCCTCGAGTCCTCCGTGTACGCCATCATCCTGATCGCCATCGCACTGGGCGCTTCGATCGGACTCGGCGGGGGCAACCTCCAGTTCTCCTTCTATCTCGTCGCCCTCTGCGGCATGGGCATGCTCGCGACCACCGGCGTGATCGTGTCGGAGGACACGTTCGGCCCGGTGTCCGACAACGCCGCCGGCATCGCCGAGATGTCGGGCGAGTTCGACGGCGAGGCCGAGCGCATCATGGTGAGCCTCGACGCGGTGGGCAACACGACGAAGGCCGTGACGAAGGGCTTCGCCATCGGCTCCGCCGTCATCGCCGCGGTGGCACTGTTCGCGTCCTTCATCGAGACGATCGGCTCGGAGCTACCCGAGAAGCTGCTGCCCAACGTCAACCTCTTCGACCAGCCGATCACGCAGATCAACGTCGCCGATCCCAAGACGTTCATCGGTCTGCTCATCGGCGGCTCGATCGCGTTCATGTTCTCGGCGCTGGCGATCCGCGCGGTCGGGCGTACGGCCGGCGTGGTCGTGCAAGAGGTGCGGCGCCAGTTCGCCGACGGCAAGATCATGAGCGGCGAGAAGCAGCCGGAGTACGGCCCGGTGATCGACATCTGCACCGCGGCTTCGCTGCGCGAGCTCGCCACACCGGCACTGCTCGCCGTGCTCACCCCGGCGATCATCGGCTTCGGCATCAACTACCTCGCGCTGGGCGCGTTCCTCGCCGCGGTGATCCTCACCGGCCAGCTCATGGCGAACTTCCTGTCGAACTCCGGTGGCGCGTGGGACAACGCCAAGAAGTACATCGAGGACGGTAACGAGGGCGGCAAGGGCTCGGAGGCCCACAAGGCGGCGGTCATCGGTGACACCGTCGGCGATCCGTTCAAGGACACCGCCGGTCCGGCGCTCAACCCGCTCATCAAGGTGATGAACCTGGTGTCGCTGCTGATCCTGCCTGCGGTCATCAGCTTGCGCGACAACAACATCCGCTACGTCATCGCCGGCGTCGCACTCCTCATCCTGATCGGCGCGGTCGCGTTCTCGAAGCGCAAGACGCAAGCGCTCGACGCCGGCCCCGTGCTCGGTGCCGCCGCCGCCGTCGTCGCGGACTAGCAACCCGATGTGAGTTCCCTGGCATAGCGACACACTCCGGTGTGCCTATGCCAGGGACATGGTCAGCCGTTGACGATCCGGTCGATGCCCTTGTTCACCAGGGAGATCGCGGTGGGCAGCCTCGACGTGTCGGCTCCCTGCTGCGTGACGAACACGAACGTCACGATGGCCACGCCATCCTTGATGATGAAGAGCTGACCCTGGGCTTCAGTGGTCTGGAAGTCGATCTCGAACGCGGCTTCGACCGGTGTCGTGATGCTCGACGTCACATCGATCGGCGAGCTGAAGGCGACAGGTTCGCCACCCCTGACCGTCGGTGACGTGCATTGCGTGTCTTCCTTGGTCTGGTCGAGGACCAGCTGCGCATCGTCAGGCGACCTGAAGACGAGACCTTCTTCCTCGAAGGACGCGACGCCGTTCGATGCGGCCGATCCGATGTCGGTCGTCGGCCCGACCGTCGCCTTCGGGCTCGGCGCGCCACAGGCCGTAGGACCGTTGTCGGGCGTGAACGTGCCGTCCACGAAGTCCGGGCCGATGTCCGCCGCCGTGAGCATCCGGGCTTGTCCTTGTGGGATGACCGAGCTCGAGGACGACGACTTGGACGACGACGACGATTTCGATGACGAGCTCGAGCTCTTCGACGACGACGACGACGAGCTCGACGAGCTGCTCGCCGACGTGACCGCCACCTTCTTCTTGTCGTCGCCACCGAGCAGCAGGAACGCTGCGATCGCGATGGCCGCAACCGCGAGCACGCCGCCCACGATCCACTTCGTGTTGTTCGACCCCGCGCCGGGTGCACCAGGTGGGGGCCCGACAGGCGGGCCCGGGGGCGGGCCGAGCGGCGCTCCGGGTGGGGGCAGCGGCGCGACCGGCGGCATGGCCGTGGTCGGCGGCGCGGGAGGCGGCATCGCAGTGGTCGGAGGAGGCATCGCCTCGATCGGCTGCGTTGCTCCCGCCTGGAAGTTCGGATGTTGCTCGGGCGGGTACCACTTCCCGTCCGACGCCTGCCACCAACCCTCGCCTTGTGTGCCCTCGCTCATGGGCTCGCACTGTAGGTCCGGTCAGCGGTCGAGCTTGGCAAGCCCCCGCTTGGCGATCGTGATGGCGTCGGGCAACCCGGTCGTGTCGGCACCCGACGACGGCAGTTCGAACTGGAACGAGACGATGCGGTTTCCGGTCTGCACGGCGATCAGCCCGCCGGACGTCGCGCCGATCTCATAGTCGATCGCGACGCTGTTGGGCCCGCCGAGAGCCGATGACACGTCCCGCGGCGGCGAGAAGGTGAAGCGGGCGCCGGTGCTCGTCGTGCCTTGCGTGCAGGCCAAGCCCTGCTTGCCGAGGTCAAAGGCGCGGGCCGCACGCACGGCATCCTCGTAGAGCAACAGCTCCTCACGGAAGAACGCCTTCGTCGCGGCATCCGAGGCCACTGAGCCGAGGTCGGTCGTCGGGGGGACCGTGATGTTCGAGTTCTCCTGCCCGCACGGCGTCGGAGTCGTGCTGTCGGCCGTGAACGTCCCGGCCTTGAACGACGGCGCGATCTCCTGGGCCGTCAGCATGCGAGCCTGCAATTGCGCGTCAGACAGCTGGCTGCTCGACGACGACGATGCTGATGACGACGAACTGCTCGTGCTCGTCGACGACACCGCGACCGTGTTGCTCTTCCCGTCGTCTCGCCCGAAGAGCAGGAACGCCGCGAGCGCCAGCACGGCCACGGCGAGCACGCCGACGACGATCCACTTCGAGTTGTTGGCCGGCCCCGGGGCCGGCGGCACGTGCGCCGGCGGCGCGGCGACGGGAGATGGCGCGACGACGGGAGGTGGCGCGACGACGGGTGGTGGTTCGGGAATCGGGGCGGTCGGCGGTGTCTCCGACGCGGGAGCTCGATGGTCGGGGTGTTGCTCGGGCGGATACCACTTGTGATCGGACGCCTGCCACCAGCCGTCGCCCCCGGAGATGTCCGTCACGTCTTGGCGGTCTGGCGGGCGCGATCCCGACGGGCGCGCAGCACCTCCACCGCGATGGGCACGAGCGACAGCACGATGATCACGGCTTCGATCACGAGCAGGTGATCCTCCGCGCTCGGGATCGTCTTGCCGAGCACGAACCCGACCATCGTCACGCCTACGGCCCAGAGCGCGCCGCCGATCAGGTTGAACGTGGTGAAGGCGCGGACGGGCATGCCCGCGACTCCGGCCATCGGGTTCGAAAAGGTGCGGACGATGGGAATGAACCGCGCCAGCACGATCGTCTTCGCGCCGTACTTGTCGAAATAGTGCTGTGCCTTGTCGACGTACTCCTGCTTGAACAGCCGACTCTCCGGGCGGGAGAAGAGCGCCGGACCGGCTTTCAGCCCGATGAAGTAACCCGTCTGTGCGCCGGCCACCGCAGAGACGAACAAGCCGACGAGAACGACGCCGAGGTTCAGGTGGATGTCGAGGTTCGACTGCGCGCCTACGGCACAGACCAGGCCGGCCAGGACGAGGAGCGAATCGCCGGGCAGGAAGAACCCGATGAGCAACCCGGTCTCGGCGAACACGATGGCAAAGAGGCCGATGACCCCAAACGTTTCGAGCAGGTTCTTGGGGTCGAGCACCCGCCAACCTTAAAGGGCGGGCTGGTTCCATTCAGTCCAGCCCAGCCCGTTCTGGCCGTCCGCAGAAGTGAACGAGCACAGCGCCCTCGGAAAGCGCGAGACCTTGCCCTCGTGCTCCAGCAACGCCGGCGCGAACGCCAGCGGGGTCAGGCCCAGCCGGAGGTCGCCGATGGCGATGTTGGCGGACTCGGCGAAGCCGTTGGCATCCACCACTTCGTCGGCGTTGACCGTGTTCGTGGGCTCGATGCCGCCGTCCCGCTGCGCGTAGCCGAACCCGACATCCAGCTGCGGAATGCGAATGTCCGATCCGTGAAATCGGGTGTTGTCGTCGAGCCGTCCGGCGGTCCACACCCAGCCGAACTGCCACCAGTCGCGCACACCCCACGAGTGGTCACGCTGACCGAAGCCGTCGAGCTCGATGCGCTCCTGTCCGACATCGATCGTGCCGTGCACGGTGCACGGGATCTCATACCGCGTGGTGGCGAGGTAGTGGTAGGGAATGCCCGCCGTCTCCCATTCGAGGTCGAACGCGATCGGGACCTGATCGCCGCGCGGGATCGCGTCGTACAACGTCGCCGGATCATCGACTCCCAAACCGTGCGCTTCGTTGCCGACGGTGAAATGGTCCAGCGGCGTCTCGACGATGTGATCGGCCCACAGCCCGTGCGTGCGCAGCTCGAGACCGGGCGCCTTGGGCAACGGCGCTTCGTAGTCCGCCACTGCCACCGTCTGGCGGTCGGGACCGACGAGATACGCGTGGTACCACGTGACGCCCAGGTTGGGATACAGCCCGACGCGCACCCATCCGCCGATGGACCCGTCGGGTGAGAAGAAGTCGAAGTACCACGACTCCCCCCACAACGGCTCGGGCCCCGGCTCGTGGCGCTGCTCGTCGGACGGAAGAACGGCAGGGACGTCATTCATCGGGAACCTCCGGGAACAGCTCGTAGTACGCCGCGTCCTCGTCGACGCTCGTGTTGTCGCCCTCGATGGCGGACAGCAGTGTGTACGCCGGCTCGGGCAGATCGCGCGGCACCGTCCAGTCGATGTCGTCGACGCATCCCGCCTCGGCGGCGAAGGGGCGCAGGAACGAGAAGTAGACGTACGCGCCGCAGCGGATCTTGTCGTCGCGGGACATCGCCGCGATCTGCCGGTAGTGGTCGGCTTGGGCTACCCGAACGGCGGCGACGATGTCGTCGAGCTCGTCGAGCGGCACGGCCCGCAACTCTGCGGGCGGGCAGCCGTCGGTGGTGTACAGCCCGAAGCCGACGAGGTGGTCGAGGTAGTCCTCCGGCTGATGGTTCGACGTGCCGAAGTCGGTGACGGTGAACTCGACGTCGTCGAGCACGAGCGCGGCCGTCAGGTTCTGGTACGGCACTCCGGCGGCAACGTCGCTCCACCAGTAGTCGCTCTTGCTCAACCGGTAGAAGTCACGCACGAGGAGCCGGCGACCGGAGTGGCCGGGAACGGGGTACGGCCCGGTGTCGCCGTACCCCGCGCGGGTGTCGAAGTACATGAGGAACAGATGGTTGACCAGCGTGGCGTTGAAGCGCTTGATCCGCATCCGAACCTCGGGATCGTCGACGACCGCTGCGCCCGCGATCAGGTCGGCGACCACGGCCTCGCTGTACGGCGTCGACGTCCCGGTGTCCCAGGCCTGCCGCGTGCCGTCACCGCCGCGGTACGCGAGCGCGGCGCGCTCCCAGAAGTCGAGCACGGTGTGCATCCGGTCGGGAGTGTCGACCGACGGGTCGATGAGCCCGAAGACCTTGCGGCCGACGAGGGGAAAGTTGGCGATCGACCACAGGTAGCACGTGTCCACCTGACAGCCCGGCCGGCGGGCGCGGCGCCCGATCTGCTCCGCGGGGAGCGCGGCGTCGATGGTGCGCATCATGTCGGGGTAGCGCAGGTACGCCTCTGCGCACGCGACGACGATGTACGCCGTCACGGGGATCAGCTTCGACTCGAGCGACGTGCGCTCGGCCGTCAGCTGCTTGCTGATCGGTGCGTGATAGGCGATGAGCTCGTTGGCTCGGTCGCGCGCGGCCGTCATGCGCTCACGACGCCCTCGGCGCCGGAGCAGTCGACTTCGACCTCGACCCCGTTCGCCGGCTCGCCGCCATCGAACACGCAGGCCATGACGCACGGCACCTGGAACTCGCGGCTGACGATCCCGATGTGGCTGCGCGGCGTGCCGCTCGTGCACACGATGGCCGTCAGCTCGTGGTAGATCGGCGCAAGGAACGTCGCGCCCGCGTCGCGCACGAGGGCGACGACCCCGTCGGCGCCGCTGCCCATCAGCTCCAGCACGTCGTCGGGCCCTTCCATCGAACGCCAGCGGCCGCGCACCGGCGCGGCATCGAACACCTTGGCCCCTCGTCCGACGATCCGCACCGCGGGCGACGATAACGTCACCGTTCAGTGCCCCGCTATCTGACAGAGGAATGGCTCGAGGCCGCGCAGCGCGCCGTCCAGACCGACAGAACGCTGGCCGCCGCCGCCGAGTCGGTGCAACTCACGGTGCAGCAGGTGGTCACCGGTGGTCCCCACGGTGACGCGGCATACCACGTGGTGATCGACAACGGCTCGGTGCGCGTCGTGAGCGGCGAGGCGAGCGACGCCACCGTCACGTTCACGCAGGGCTGGGACACCGCGGTCGCCATCAGCAAAGGGGAGCAGTCTGCACAGGGAGCGTTCATGACGGGACTCATCCGGGTGCGGGGGAACCTTCCGAAGCTGGTGGAGTACGCCAACGTCTTCGGCGACATGGACGACGCCTTCGTCGAGTTGCGGGCCGACACCACGTACTGATGCCTGAGCTACCCGAGTTACAGGCCCACGCCGAGCGCCTCGACAAGCGCTATGCCGGTGCGCAGCTGACGCGTTTCACACCGCTCACCTTCACCGCGCTGAAGACGGCGGTGCCGCCGACCACAGACGCGCACGGTCACGACCTCGTGTTCGTTGGGCGGCGCGGCAAGTACCTCTTGTTCGACTTCGGCACGCTGACGTTCGTGGTGCACCTGATGCAGGGTGGACGCGTGAAGGAAGAGGCGCCCGGCAAGCAGCCGGTGAAACCCAAGACCGGAGTGGCGCGCTGGGTCTTCGAAGACGGACGGGCGTTGTTGCTGTCGGAGGCGGGCACGGAGCGTAAGGCGGGCGTGTGGGCGGTCGGTGGAGACCCCGAGGGCCAGCCTCCGCTCGAAGGCCTCGGACCAGACGCCGACACGGTCGATCCACCGCATCTGCTGACGTTGTTGCACGACCACCCGATGCGGCTTCACGGCTGGTTGCGCGATCAGCACGGCGTCGCCGGCCTCGGCCGCCGGCTGGCGAACGAGATCTGCCATCGCGCCAAGCTTTCGCCGTTCACCTCGACCGCGAAGCTCACGGCCGCCGACGCCGAAGGGCTGGTGGAAGCGATCCACGCGTCGATCAACGAGTCGCTCGCGTACGAGCGGGGACGCGACAACATGAGCTCGTCGGCGGAGCGACCGGGCTCGGTCCATCACCGGCAGGGCGAGGTGTGTCCCGTGTGCGGCGACAAGATCCGCGCCGTCGAGTACCGCTCCTACACGATCGACTACTGCCCCACCTGCCAGACCGGCGGCAAGGTGCTGGCCGACAACACCACGTCCAAGTTCCTCAAATGAAGCGTTCTGGCGTCCCAACGGCCCACATACGGGCGGTTGGGACGCCAGAACGGGGCTAGGGGCTAGCTAGATGAGGCCGAGGTCCTTCACGGCGGCGCGCTCGTCGGCGAGCTCGTTGACGGACGCGTCGATGCGGGCGCGCGAGAAGTCATCGAGGGCGAGTCCCTGCACGACCTCGTACGCGCCATTGGCCGTCGTGACCGGGAACGACGAGATCAACCCTTCGGCCACGCCGTAGCTGCCGTCGCTCACGATGCCCATCGACGTCCAGTCGCCCTTGGTCGTGCCTTGCGCCCACGTCCGCACGTGATCGACGGCGGCGTTGGCCGCTGATGCCGCCGACGACAGCCCGCGGGCCTTGATGATCGCCGCGCCGCGCTGCTGCACCGTCGGGATGAACTCGGACTCGAGCCATTGCTGATCGCCACCGACCGCATCGAAGGCCGGCTTGCCGTTGACCTCGGCGTGGAAGATGTCTGGGTACTGCGTGGCGGAGTGGTTGCCCCAGATCGTCATCTTGGTGATGTCCGTGGTGTGCACGCCCGCCTTCTTGGCCAGCTGCGCGACGGCGCGGTTGTGGTCGAGGCGCGTCATGGCGGTGAACTGGCTGGGATCGAGATCCTTGGCGTTCTGCTGAGCGATGAGGCAGTTGGTGTTGGCCGGGTTCCCGACCACGAGCACCCGTAC
>JBEEFX010000115.1:0-10273 GCA_041166365.1 Acidimicrobiaceae bacterium | reverse complement strand
CCCAGGCGATCGTCGCCGGGGAACCGCCGTCTTCGAGCCACCGATGAGGATCGAGGACCTCGACCCCGTGGATCAGCTCCGCGACTGGTTCAGCCGCTGCCGGCGTTGGGCTTGCGCCCATGATTGGCTTTGTTCTTTCGAGCGTTCTTCTTGCGCTTCGCCGTCTTCTTCGACATAAGGGAGAGCACCCTACTGGCTGGGGTGTGAACCGGCCCAAGCGACCAGGTCATCCGCCTTCATCGTGTTCACGATGTTCTCCGGCTCGATGCCGAGCCGCGCTGCCTTGTCGCACCCGTAGGGCTGCCACTCGAGTTGCCCCGGAGCGTGCGCGTCGGTGTCGATGGACACCTTGCATCCCCAGTCCAGCGCGAGCTGCAACAGCTCTTCCGGCGGATCTTGCCGCTCGGGCCGGCAGTTGATCTCGACGGCCTTGTCGAAGCGCGCGCACGCCGCGAACACCAGCTCTGCGTCGAACTTGCTCTGTGGGCGGCCGCGACCGACGACCTTGCGCCCGGTGCAGTGCCCGAGGATGTCGGTGTGCGGGTTGGCCATTGCCAGCACCATCCGCTTCGTCATTGCCTCGCGCTCCATGCTGAGCTTGGAGTGCACACTGGCGACGACGACGTCGAGCCGCGCCAGCATCTCGTCGGTCATGTCGAGCGTGCCGTCCTCGAGGATGTCGACCTCCATGCCGGTGAGGATTCGGAAGGGCGCCATCTCCTCGTTGAGCCGCTCGATCTCCACCAGCTGCGCCTCCAACCGTTCGGCGGAGAGCCCGTGGGCGATCGTCAACCGTGCGGAGTGGTCGGTCATCACGAGGTACTCATGACCCAATTCGCGCGCCGTCTCGGCCATCTTTTCGATCGGCGCGCCGCCGTCGGACCAGTGCGAGTGCGTGTGGCAGTCACCCTTGAGCGCAGCCCGGATCGCCGCGCCTTCGCCGACGGGGATCTGGCTGCTCTTCTCCAGCTTCGTGAGATACGCGGGAACCTTGCCCTCGAGCGCCTCCGCGATGACACCGCCCGTGCTGTCGCCGATGCCCGGGAGCTCCTTCAATCGTCCTTCGCCGTGGAGCTTGCGCAGCTCGTTCGGATCCATCTCGTTGACGAGGTCGCGGGCGCGCTCGAATGCCTTGACCTTCGGCGCGGGGGCCAGCTCGCGGTCCAGCAGGTACATGACACGGTCGAGGGCGTCGGACGGATTCATCGGGGGTCGAGACTACGCTCGACCTTCGCGATGGAACGGTTCGGGCTGGTAGGGCTACCCAACGCCGGGAAGTCGGCGCTGTTCAACGCCCTCACCGGCGGCTCGGCCGTCGTGGCGCCCCACGCCTACTCGACCACCGAGACGCATGTCGGCGTCGCTCACGTCGCCGATCCTCGCCTCGACGCGCTGGCCGCGATGAGCGCATCGAAGAAGGTGGTGCAGGCGACCGCGGAGTTCGTGGACATCGCCGCGTTGCAGCGGGGATCGTCGCAGGGCGAGGGCTTGGGCAACCGCTTCCTCGGCGGTATCCGCGAGGTCGACGCGATCCTCTTCGTGCTGCGGGCGTTCGCCGACGACAACGTGGTGGGGAGCAACGATCCCCTCGACGACCTGCACACGCTCGAGTTCGAGCTCACCCTGGCGGATCTCGCCAGCGCCGAGACCTTCGTCGATCGGCGGCGCAAGGCGGCCAAGGGCGCGAAGCCCGAGCCGAATGCGGCCGCCGAGGTCGCCGCGCTCGAGTGGGCGATCGGCGTGCTGTCAGAGGGCACCCCGCTCTACCGCGCCGACCTCACGGCCGAGCGACGCGAGACGTTGAAGTCGTTCTTCCTGCTCACGACGAAACGCGTGCTTGCGGTGGTCAACCTGGGTGAGGACCAGATCGGCGACGACAGCATCGTGCAATCGGTGGCCGACGATCTCGGAGACGCGGCCGAAGTGCTCGGCGTGTGCGTGCAGCTCGAATCGGAGGCGGCGCAGCTGCCGTTCGACGAGCGGGCCGAGATGCTCGAGGGTCTCGGCCTCGGCGAGGGCGTCCTCCCACGGGTCGCGCGTGCCGCGTATCACCTGCTCGGCTTGCGCACGTTCCTCACGACCGGCGACAAGGAGTCTCGGGCGTGGACGTTCCGTGCCGGCGCGCACGCCCCGGAATGTGCGGGCGTCATCCACTCCGACCTGCAACGCGGCTTCATCCGGGCGGAGGTGATCCGCTGGGACGAGCTGCTCGAGCTCGGGTCGTGGAACAAGGCCAAGGAAGTGGGCAAGCTCCGCATCGAAGGCAAGGACTACGAGGTCCAGGACGGCGACACGCTCGAGATCCGGTTCAACGTCTAGCCATGGCATGGCTCGTGCGCGACGACGGCGAGGTGCTGGCCACGTTGGAGGTGGCGGAGGGCAGCAAGGCGCGCGCTCGTGGGCTGCTCGGCCGCGACGGTTTCGACGGTGCGATCCTGCTGCAGCCCGCGAAGTCGGTGCACACACTCGGGATGCGCTTTCCGGTCGATGTCGCGTTCGTCGACAAGGAGATGGTCGTGCTGCGCATCGTGACGATGCCACGCTGGCGACTTGGCCGGCCGGTGTTCAAGGCCCACGGCGTGATCGAGGCGGAGGCGGGGGCCTTCGGTCACTGGAACCTGAAGGTGGGCGACCAGCTCGAGATCAAGGGGTGAGCGAGCGCCGCGAGATCATCCCGCCGGGCGAGCGAGCGCCAGCGAGCCGAACGGCGATGGGGGCCCGGGGGCGCAGCCCCCGAGATGAAGGGGTGAGCGGCGCGCTCGTCCTCGTCGCCACTCCCATCGGCAACATGGGCGACCTGTCGCCACGCGCGATCGAGGCACTGCGCACGGCCGACGTCATCTGCTGCGAGGACTCCCGCCGTACCGGGCGGTTGCTCGCGCACGCCGGCATCGAACGCACCTCACCGCTGCTCGTCGTGAACGATCACACGGAGGCTGGTCGCATCGGCGAGGTGCTGGCGCGGCTCGCGAGCGGTGAACGCGTCGCGGTGGTGACCGACGCGGGCACGCCGGGCATCTCCGATCCGGGAGAGCGCCTCGTTCGCGCCGCGGCCGCCGAGGGGCATGTCGTCGAGGTCGTGCCCGGGCCATCGGCCGCGGTCGCGGCGCTCGTGGCCAGCGGCCTGCCGGCGGGACGGTTCGTGTTCGAAGGATTCCTGCCCCGCAAGGGAAGTGGTCGGACGCAACGCCTTGCGGAGCTCGCGGGCGAGCGGCGCACGATCGTGGTGTACGAGGCTCCGCATCGGCTGGCCAGGACGCTGGCCGATCTGTCGACCGCCTTGGGTGGCGAACGACGAATCGCCCTCGCGCGAGAGCTGACCAAGTTGCACGAGGAGGTGTGGCGCGGCACGATCGGCGACGCGGTCAGCTGGGTCGCTCAACAGGAGCCCCGCGGGGAATTCGTGATCGTCATCGACGGCGCACCCGCACCGGGCGACGCGACCGACGAAGACGTGCGCGACGCGGTCGACGACGCGCTCCGGCGCGGCCTCTCGCCCCGCGACGCGGCTGCGGTCGTCGCCAGCGCGCTCGGTGTTCCGAAACGACGCGCCTATGCGGTGGCGATCGATGTTCAGCGCTGACTTCGTGTTGGACGTCCTCGATCATGTCCCCGACGCGATCGTCGACGGCGGGTGGGGCATCGACGCGCTCATCGGTCGCGTGACCCGAGCGCACGACGATCTCGATCTCGTCGTCCCGTTGGCTCGCGCGGACGCCATCGTCGACGCGCTGAGACCGCTCGGGTTCACGGAGCGGATCGACGAACCTCCGGCCCGGATCGTGCTGCGCACGCCCTATGACCAGCGGGTCGACCTCCATGTCGTGACGCCCAGTGAACGCGGGATGGTGCAGGAGGTCGGCGACGGTCGCCGCTTCACGTACGCCCTGCACGGCGAAGGAACGATCCTGGGCCGAACGGTGCGCTGCCTCTCGTCCGGGATGCAAGTGGTGACGCACAGTCAGTACGAGCCTGATGAACAGGATCGGTCCGACATCGCGCTCCTGGCCGCGGCGACCGGCGAGTCGGTGGCACCTCCCTACGCGCGCATCACCGGGGATGAGCCGATACGTGCGGCGACCGCGAGCGATTGCGCGGCGTTCTGTTCTGTACGGCATCGGTCGTGGCAGCACGCGTATACCGGCGTGATGCCGCAGGGCGTGCTCGACGCGATGGATCTCGGCGCGGCCTATTCGAGTTGGTGGCCTTTCTTGCGATTGCCGCCGACCCGCCGCCGCGGCGCACTGGTCGCCGGCCGGCCGGGCACCGTCGTCGGGCTCACGGTTCTGGGCCCGACTCGTGACGCCGACCTCGATCCCGCGGTGACCGGCGAGATCAACCTGCTGTACGTGGATCCCCTCGCCATCGGCCTCGGCATCGGTCATCGATTGCTCACGGCCGCCACGACATGGCTGCACGAGCACAAGTTCGAGGACTTGCGGTTGTGGACGTTCCAGGGCAACTCGAAGGCGCGGTCGTTCTACGAGCGGCACGGCTGGTGGCACGACGGGGGCGCCCGCACCGAAACCGAGCCGCAAGGATCGTGGGAGTCGGTGCGCTACCAGCTCTTAGGCTGAACGTCGATGCCGGACGATCTCTACGACGACGCCGCCTGGGAGGCCGTGGATCGTTGGCAGACACCGCCGCGGCGATTGCCGGCAGAAGTCGCGTCAGGTTGGCGGGCGAGCCTCGGGGCAACTGCGCTGATGACGGCCGTCGCGCTCGGTGTCCAAGACGTGCTCGAGCCGAAGCACACCGACCCGATCATCGAGGAGATCGACCTCGACTCGCTGTGGAGCGATCAACTGCCGGTCTCCTACCATCACGTGCCAGGCGCACCGAGAGCGAGTCGAGCCATCGTCCGGCCGTGGCTCATCGCTGACGCGCGCGCTTCGTTCCCGGCGGTCCGGGGTACGCCGGGCGGATGCTGACACTGCTCCTGATCCTGGTTGTCGTCGTCCTGCTCGTGAGTGCGCTCGGCGGGCCTCGCTACTACCGGAGCCGACGGACCACCATCGTCGAACGTCGTCCCGGCACCGTCGTCGAGCGCGAATACGACGTGTGATCCAGCCGACTGGAGTGCACCCGCATGACCGAGGCGTCATGGTCGTGTAGCTCCAGTCGCCGCACATCCCAGTGGTGGCACAGACTTCGGCACTGTCACACCCCTTCGTCATAGTTCACGACATGGAACTCCTCGTCGTGGTCGTGGTGCTGATCGTTGCTTTGGCCGCAGTCATCGCGGTGCGAAATGCGGTCGACACGGTGGTGTCGGTCGCCGATCAGCAACTCGGTACGAGAACGGAAGCGGGCACGCGTGAGCTCGCCCTCCATCGCGATGCAATCGGGGATCGCCTCGATGCGATGGGCGGCGAGCTTTCACGCGTCAACGAGCTCGTCGGCGCGATGCAGCGGGAACGCTCACTTCAACACGGGGAGTTGATCGAAGGCTTGCGCGAGACGCTGCGCACCACGGGCGAGCTCGCGAGCACGACGAATGCGCTGCGGCAGGCCCTCGCCAGCCCGAAGGCACGCGGCCAATGGGGTGAGCGCATGGCCGACGACGTGTTGCGGGCTGCCGGCATGATCGAAGGCGTCAACTACCGGAAGCAGACCGCGATCGCCGGGGGGACGATCCCCGACGTCACGTTCCTGATGCCCCGAGATCTGCTGTTGCACATGGACGTGAAGTTCCCGGTCGACAACTACCTGCGCCACCTCGAGGCCACCACCGACCCGGAGCGGCACGGCACGTGCACGGCGTTCCTGCGCGATGTCCGGGCGCGGATCAAGGACCTCGCCAACCGCGGCTACGCCGATCCCGCGACCACAGCGGGCTACGTGCTGCTGTTCATCCCGAACGAGAGCGTGTACGCCTTCATCCAGGAGCACGACCGCGAGGTCGGCGACTTCGCCCTCGGTCAAGGGGTGGTGCTGTGCTCGCCGTTCACGCTGTTCGCCGTGCTCGGCGTGATCCGCCAGGCCGTCGACTGCTTTCTGTTGGAACGAGCATCCGACGAGATCCTCGTCGCCCTCGGGCGGTTCTCGGATCAGTGGGTGCGGTTCTCCGATCACGTCGACAAGCTCGGGAAGCAGCTCAACACCGTGCAGGGCACCTTCGACGAGCTGGCCACCACCCGGCGGGGCCAGCTCGAGCGGCGGCTCGACGAGATCGATGCGATCCGCACCCGCCGCGGTCTGAGCGACGACGACGACCCGCAAACGCCGGTGCTGCGCCAGGTCAACGGCCTCTAGCCTTGGCGGATCGCACGCTTCTATGTCACGACGCCGATCTACTACGTCAACGACGCGCCCCACATCGGCCACGCCTACACGACCGTCATCGCCGACGCCGTGGCCCGCTGGCACCGGCTCATCGGCGACGACACCTACTTCCTCACCGGCACCGACGAGCACGGCCTGAAGGTCGCGCAATCGGCCGAGGAGGCCGGGATCTCGCCCCAGGAGCAGGCCGACCGCAACGCCGCCCGCTTTCGCGAGACGTGGGACAGCCTCGGCATCTCCTACGACGATTTCATCCGCACCACGGAGCCTCGGCACCACGCCGCGGTGCAGGCGCTCCTCACCCGCATCAAGGAGAACGGCGACATCGAGCTCGACACGTACGAGGGTCCGTACTGCGTGTCGTGCGAGGCGTACTACACCGAGGCCGAGTTGGTCGACGGCATCTACTGCCCGATCCACACGGGCAAACCGGTCACGCAGCTGAAGGAGGAGAACTACTTCTTCCGGCTGAGCCGCTATCAGCAGCGCCTGCTCGACTGGATCGAATCGAATCCCGAAGCGATCAGTCCTGAGGGCAAGCGCAACGAAGTGCTCGGCTTCATCCGCCAAGGGCTCGACGACGTGTCGATCACTCGCACCTCGCTCAACTGGGGTGTGCCCGTTCCGTGGGCCGAGGGCCACGTGTTCTACGTCTGGTACGACGCGCTCATCAACTACGCGACGGCGATCGGTTACGGCACCGACGACGAGCGGTTCAAGGCGTGGTGGCCGGCGGTGCATCACCTCATCGGCAAGGAGATCATCCGCTTCCACTGCGTGTACTGGCCGGCCATGCTGCTCGCCGCCGGTCTCGAGCCGCCGCACCGGGTCCACGTCCACGGCTGGCTGCTGCTGGGCGGGGAGAAGCTGAGCAAGACTGTGCACGGCCCGGCCAAGCTCACCGACATCGCCCCCGCCAGGCTCGTCGAAGACTTCGGTGTCGACGCGTTCCGGTACCACTTCTTGCGCGACACGCCGTTCGGTCCGGATGGCGATTTCAGCTACGAGCGGATGGTCGACCGCTACAACAGCGACCTGGCCAACAACCTCGGCAACCTGCTGTCGCGTGTCGCCACGGTGATCGACAAGAAATGCGGCGGTGTCGGTCCGGCGCCGCGCGCCGACAGTCCGCTGCGCGCCGTCGCGACAGAGGCGTACGACGCGACCGCGGATGCGTGGGACCGCGTGCAGCCTTCGATCGCGCTCGACGCCACGTGGCGCCTCATCCGCGAGACGAACGCGCTGCTCGAGGCGACGGAACCATGGAAAGCCGACCCGGGCCCGGACGTCGAGGGGGTGCTCGGCGACGCGCTGGAAGCGCTGCGCATCGTGGCGATCCTGGCCTCGCCGGCGGCGCCCGACGCCAGTGCGGAGATCTGGCGGCGCATCGGGTTGCCCGGGGCACCGCAGGACCAGCGTCTGCCGGCTGCGGCGGAGTGGGGCCGGTATCCCGGCGGCCTGCCGGTCGAGAAGGGCGCCCCGCTGTTCCCGCGAATCAATGCCTGAGCAGGTCGTCTGGACGGACGACCACTGCCATCTTCCGGATGACCTCGAGGCCGCCCGGGCACAGGTGGCCGCCGCGGCGGCGGCGGGCGTCACCCGGATGGTGACGGTCGGCACCACCGTCGAGCAGTCGAAAGCGGCGATCGCGGTGGCCCGGGCCGTGGACGGCGTCTGGGCCACGGCAGGGGTGCATCCCCACGATGCCAAGGACGGGACGGACGGGCTCGAGGAGCTGTTGCGCGCCCCCGAGGTCGTCGCCGTGGGGGAGTGCGGGCTCGACTACCACTACAACCACTCGCCGGTCGACGTGCAGCGCGACGTGTTCGCACGCCAGATCGGGTTGGCGCACACGCACGACCTCGCGCTGGTGATCCACACGCGCGAGGCGTGGGACGACACCTTCGCCGTGCTCGCCGAACACGGTGTCCCCCGACGCACGGTGTTCCACTGCTTCACCGGCGGCGTCGAAGAAGCGCAGCGCGCCGTCGCGCTCGGGGCCTACCTCTCGTTCTCCGGCATCGTCACGTTCCCGAACGCGAGCGACGTGCGCGCCGCCGCCTCGACCTGTCCGCTCGACCGGCTGTTGGTGGAGACCGACGCCCCGTTCCTGACCCCCGTACCGCGCCGCGGCACCCCCAATCAGCCGGCCTTCGTGACCCTCGTCGGGGCGGCCGTCGCCGCAGTCAAGGACCTCCCGCCAGAGCAAATTGCTGCCGTGACCTGGGCAAACGCAGAAATCTTGTTTGGCCTCTGAACCAGCGGGGCAAGGACTAGCCCGTTAGTTTGCGTTCGTGTTACGGCCCCCGTAACGTGCCCGGCGCACGAAGCCACGCAGACCACCAGAGAGAAAAGGACGGAGCTCTGGAGGCCAACGAAGCTGAGATGCGGCAGCCGTATGTCGTGCCGCGACATCGCCTGGTGTTCGCCGTCTGGTTGACGGTGTTCGCCCTGCCAATCCTCATACTCGACAACATCCCGAAGACCGAGGCCAGGGCGGCGTCCGTCAAGGTCGACGCCGCGCACGTGGAGATCACCACGACGAGCGCGGCGCCGACGACGACGATCGTCGTGACGACGAGCGCGCCGGAAGAGGCGGCGGCCGCGCCGGAGACGACGCCTGCCACCTCCCCACCCAAGCCGGCCGCGAAGTCCGTGGTCACCGCGCCGGCGCCGACCACCACCACCGCCCCGCCGAACACGCAGCAAGGCGGCGCGTCCTGGTACGACTACCGGCCGGGCGAGTGCGCCCACGTGTCGCTGCCGAAGGGCACCGTGGTCACCGTCACGAGCCTCGAGAACGGGGCCAGCACCACCTGCGTCGTCACGGACCGCGGCCCGTATCAGGCCGGACGGATCATCGACCTCGACCGCGCCACCTTTGCCGAGCTGAAGGATCCTGCGTTGGGCGTCGTCCAGGTCGAGATCTCCTGGTGAACCGGATCGCCTGGTGAACTAGCCGGGTGACGGTCACCCGGCGCCAGGCCCAAGAGCTGCTCGACCGCCACGGCGTGCGCCCCAGCCGGGCGCTCGGCCAGAACTTCGTGGTCGATCCCAACACCGTCCGGCGGGTCGTACGCCTGGCCGGGGTCCAGCCGGGCGATCACGTGGTCGAGGTCGGGGCCGGGATCGGCGCGCTCACCCTCGCCTTGGTCGAGGCGGGGGCCGACGTGACCGCGGTCGAGCTCGATCGCCACCTCCTGCCGATCTTGACCGAGGTGCTCGCCGACGTGGAGCCCCGACCCGCTGTTGTACAGGGTGACGCCCTCGAGCTCGACTGGTCGAGGCTGCTTGCGAGGGCGGAGCACTGGCACCTCGTGGCCAACCTGCCGTACAACGTGGCCACACCGTTGGTGCTCGACCTGCTCGATCGTGTGCCGGCGATCGAGCGGATGTTGGTGATGGTGCAACGCGAGGTCGGCGAGCGGCTGGCGGCCTCTCCCGGCACGAAGGCCTACGGCATCCCGTCGGTGAAGGTGGCGTACTGGGCCAACGCGCAGGTCGTCGGACGCGTCGGACCGACCGTGTTCTGGCCGAAGCCCAAGGTCGACTCCGCACTTGTACGCATCGAGCGCCGAATCGAGCCGGCGACCACCGCTGATCCAGATGCGCTGTTCACCCTCGTGCGCGCCGGGTTCGGTCAGCGCCGCAAGATGTTGCGAGGCTCGCTGGCGGGCCTGGTCGACGCGGCGGGCTTCGAACGAGCCGGCGTGTCGGCCGAAGCTCGCGCCGAAGAACTGTCGGTGGAGGATTGGGGCAGGCTGGCGCAGTGACGGCCGCCCCGCTCGCTGACGTGCGCGTGATCGACGCGAGCACGGTCGTTGCCGGACCGAACTGCGCGCGCTACCTCGCAGACTTCGGCGCTGACGTGGTCAAGGTCGAGCGGCCTGACGGCGGCGACAGCGCGCGGGCGATGGGCTTCCTGCACCCCGACGGCGACTCGCTCTTCTTCAAGCTGCTGAACCGCAACAAGCGCACGATCGCGCTC
>JBEEFX010000114.1:0-5013 GCA_041166365.1 Acidimicrobiaceae bacterium | reverse complement strand
CCACAGGGCGACGATGATCAGAATGAACGCGAGCGCAAGGGCGCGCACGGCGGCAATGGAGGGCGATTGCCCGAGGAAGTCGAAATGATTCTCCACTTGCCGCGGCAGGCTCAGCAGCCCGCCTTGGCTCGGTGTCAGCGCGTTGCCGCCCGGCGTGGCGAGGTGCATCTCGGTGGCGTCGAGCTTGAACTCGAGGTTCGCCGCGAACACCCCGGACACGACGACATCGCTTCGCCGCACCTCGCGGTTCACCGATGCCTTCACGTCGAGCGTGTACGAGTCTCGCTTGACCCCGGTGGCGGCCTCCATGTCGGCGACGGTGGCGCGTAGGCGGTCGAGGTCCAGGACCCCGGACGCCTTGGCCTCGCTGGCTTCGAAGTGCAGCGGAGACGCGACCTCGACCGGGTACGTCCAGCCGTCGACGTCACTCAACTCGGCCGTGAGCGCGACGTCGCCCCGGGCGACGAGCGGGACGACGGACGACACGTTGTATGCAAACGCGACGTCGACATTGTGGACGAGGCTGAAGAAGATCGGCTGGCCTGACGACACCGCATCGGCCTGGTAGACCGCGTGCCCGCCGGGTGCGTCACCGGAATACGAGAACTCGCCACGGTCGTCGAAGGGGAGATCGCTCGTCGTGTGGGTCGTCGGCGGCCTCGTGAACGCCAGCGCGACGAGCCCGACCGCGGCCGCGCTCGCGACGAGCAGCCGAGGCTCGACGTGTCGCCACAGCGGCTGGCGGCGAGCGGGGCGAAGCACCTTGTCGGGGTCGTTGCGTCGCCGTCCGCGCTTGAGCCCGAGCGGCAGGGCGACGACTGCCGCGAGTGTGCCGACTCCCGGGGGAGACGCCACCTTCTGCACCTGTGTGCCCACGCCCGGCAGCCTGATCTCCATCTTGCCGATGAGCGCCGACTGCGCTGGATGGTCGGAGTCGATCCACGTGTTGTTGTCGCCCTTGAAGACGAAGCGATCACCCTCGCGAGCGATGATGCGATGCAGCACCACGGCGTGCAGCGAGTCGCTGTGATAGGCGACGATCTCGCCGACGTGGTACGCCGGCTGCGCCCGGACGATGGCGAGGTCGCCGCGGTGCAGCGTCGGTTCCATGCTGATCCCGTAGGTCGTCACATACGTCGACGATCCTCCGAGCGCAGCCGGTGCGAGGGCCAACCAGAGGACGACGCCGAGCGCGACGCCGATCGCTGAGAAGGCCCGTCGCAACGGACTGCGCGTGAGGCTGCGCCACGGTCGTAACAGGAATCGCACGGTGCACCAGCGCTACTGCGCGATGACCACTCGTAGGTTGGTCGCCGCCGCGACGGTCGCCTGGGGGCTCGTGACGGTGCACGTGACCGCGGTGGACACGTTGGTGCACGTGTACCAGGTTCCCGCCGGGGCGAGCTGCGCTTTGAGCGTCGAGCCGGAGGCGGGGGTGGAATCGAGCGTGAACGTGACCGAGTCGATGTTGCTCGGGTTCGTCGCGTTGAGGTTGTACTTCACCGAGCTCACCACGAAGCCGGTGATCGCACCGGTGCCGTCACCGGCCTGGGTGGCACCGACCGTGTTCGAGTTGGTGTAGGCGTAGGCCCCGGCGCCCAGCGCCAGCGTGAACACGACCGCCCACAACGATGTTCTTCGAGCTGTTCTCATCAGTCTTCCTCCATTCGCCCGGTATGCGAGAGCGAGGCCACCGCGGCCCCGCTCTCGTCACACCTCTTGGATCGCGGTACTCCGCCCGCGTGGTTCGCGTCAGTCTGCGACGACGACCTGCAGGGACGTGATCGGTTGCACGGTGGCTTGCGGGCTGGTGGTCGGGCACGACACCGCCGCGGCGGTGTTGGTGCACGTGTACCAGTTGCCGCCGAGCTTCGTCTTGATCGTCGAGCCGGCAATCGGCGTCGAATCGAGATCGAAGGTGACCGAGTCGGTCTTCGACGGATCGGTGGCGTTCAGCCCGTAGTGGACGCTGCTCACGACGTAGCCGGTCACCGTGCCGGTGCCGTCACCCGCCTTGGTCGCGGGCACGGTGTTCGACGCGGTGAACGCGAAGCCCGCCACGCCGATCGAACCGAGGAGCACAACACTGCCGAGTAGGGCCCGGCCGCGGAACTTCTTCATGACACCCTCCTTCAAGGGATCGCCTCCCGCGGTCTGCGGGTGATCTTCGTTCGGCCTCGGCGACCTGAAAGCTGAAGCCGGATGTCCGAATTGCAGTAGTCATTTCGCGCTAACGCCTCAGCTGGCGGGTAACGAAAAGGGTCCCTTCTCGCCGATTGACGGTTACTGGGTCGGTCGATCGGACTAGTACGTGAACGTCGGGCGGCGTACAGTTCTCCTGGGTCAGCTGGGGAGGCGGTCACAGTGGGTAGGGCGGAACCACTCGCGGGACAACCGCGTGATCGGTCGGGAGAAGACGATGTTCGGCCGTTCTCGACCTTTGCCAACCACGCGCGAGTGACGCTCGGAGTTCTGGCGGAGCACTTTGCCTTCGAGCGCTGGATGATCAACCGCGTCGTGGGCGACGAGCTGGTCGTCGAGTACTGCGAGCCGCCCGACGCGCCGCCGCCGAATTTTGCCTGGGCGGACACGATCTGCGCGGTGATGGCCGAGGGCCGGGGACCGGGCATCGCCCTGTCGGTCGAGGCCGTGCCCGATTATGCGTCGACACCGCAATGCCGTCGGCTCGGAATCGGCGCGTATGCCGGGACCGTTCTCCACGACGCCAGCGGGCGCCTGTGGGGAACCCTCTGCGCCACCCACCCCACCGCGCTCGACCTTCAGCCGACGCTCGATGAGGCATTTCTGCGCTGGGTCTCGCGTTCGTTGGCGATCCATCTCGGTGCCACAAGCTCGTCGGTCGCGCCGGGCGCTCGGCGCCAGCCGTCGACGATCCTCGACACAGAGTCGTGGAACACGATGCTCGACAAGGAGTACGAACGCTCCGCCCGCACGAGCCAGCCCGCGTGCGTGATCGAGCTCGAGGTGACCGCGGCCACCCCGGCGCAGTTGTCCGACGGCGATCTCCTCGCGCTCGTCGACCACGCCACTCAGATCCTGGCCGTCGCGGCTCGAGGGTGCGACTTCGTGGGACGGGTCGGCCCAGACCGGCTGTGCGTGCTGGCCGTCAACTGTCCTCCGGAGAACGGCGAGACGGTCGTGCGTCGGCTCGTCGCAGAGCTGGAGGAGAACGGCGTAGCCGCCACCGCCGCCATCATCGGTCTGCTTCCCCGCGCGCAGTTGCTCGACAAGAATGCCGAACCGCCCGGAGTCATCACGTACATCCCGTGCGGCTTGTGCGACCGCAAGGGCGCCTACATCTCGTCGCGATTTCCGGTTCTGCGCTGCAAGTACTGCGGGGGCCGCCACCCGTTGAGCGACCAAGAATGGCGCGATGCGTTGTCAGGCGTAGGTACGCCCGAATAGTCACGACGACCGTCAGGGCGAACCTTCCGGGCGCCGACCGGTCATGGCCAGCTCAGCGGGCCAGCTCTCGATACAACGCTCGCATGTCGTCCACGAGGCGACTGGCACTGAAGTTCGCTCGCACGTGCTTCCGGCCGGCCGCGCCGAGGCGATCGCACAGATCTTGGTCGCCGAGCAGACGTGAAATTGCGATCGCAAGCGCTGCGGGGTCGCTCGGCGGAACCAGCACCCCCGTCTGATCGGGAAGCACGACATGCTCGACCCCCCCGACTCGAGTCGCGACGACCGGCCGACCGGCCGCAAGCGCCTCGATCAAGGCCACTGGTGTGCCCTCGTTGCGGCTGCTGAGTGCGACAACGTCGAGGTCGCTCATCGCCGACGGAATGTCATCGAACCAACCGGTGAAGTGGACGCGATCCTCGATGCCGCGGTCTCGCCCGAGCCGTTCGAGCGCGGGTCGCTCTTCACCGTCGCCCACCACCGCGAGGTGGACGCCAGGAAGAAGGGGCATCGCTTCGAGCATCAGATCGACCGACTTGATCGGCACGAGCCGCCCGACGACTCCGACAAGCGGTACGTCGCGGTCGAGGTCAAGTGCCTGACGCAGCCGGCCGGTTGACCCGCTCACGGCCAGAAACGGGTCGAGTTCGAGCCCGAGCGGCATGACCTCGTACTGCGAAGGTCGGCCGATGCCGAGCGCGAGCAACTCATCCCGGATCTCGGGGCTCACGGCCAAGAGCACATCCGTCGATCGCGCCAGGTAGCGCTCGGCCGCGAGAAACGACCGCTGCACCACGGGCGAGAAATAGCCCTCGAGCACATGCCCATGGAAGGTGTGCACCGTCCGGGGACGAGTGCGTCCGAGCGACTTCGCGGCGAGCCTGCCAACGGCTCCCGCCTTTGCCATGTGCGTGTGCAGGATGCGGGTTTCGTGCGAACGGATGATGTGCCGCACCGTGCGAAACGATCTCAGGTCTGCCGCGGGACGGACGGGACGCACCAACGAGGCCGCGGTCACGCGAACTGCGGGGTCGGAAAGCGCTCCTTCGGTCGGCGCCGGCGTTCCTGCGACGAGTGTCGTCGGGAACTCGTCGGCCAGCTCGCGCGTCAAGAGGAGCGCTTGCCGCGCCGGTCCGCCGACGTTCAGACGAGTGATGACTCGGACGAGCGCCGATCGCCGAGAAGTCATGGAGCGACGCTGCGGAGAAACACTTCGAGGGTGAGCAGCGTCCAGAGAGCGTGACCGTTGTTGGCCCGGCCCGAAAGGTGCTCGTCGAGCAGCGAGGTCACCGCCCCCGGTTGCACGTACGAGTGAAGCCGCGAGCTCGGCGCGCCGAGGGTCGACTGCGCAAACACGCGCAGGTCGGTGCGGAACCACCGGTCGAGCGGAACACCGAATCCCCGCTTCGATCGATGCAGGATGCTCGCCGGAAGCCGATCGCGCTGACTGTGCTTCAGCACGCGCTTGAGCGACAGACCACGCAGCTTGTGGCGCCGCGGCAAGCGCAGTGCGAAGTCGGCCAAGGTGACGTCGAGAAATGGTGAACGCACTTCGAGACCGTGCGCCATGGACATCCGGTCGACCTT
>JBEEFX010000113.1:0-12610 GCA_041166365.1 Acidimicrobiaceae bacterium | reverse complement strand
CGGCGCGCAGGGCGCGTTCCACTGCGCCAAGCGCGCCGCGACGACTGGCGAGGTTCGCCGTCAGCTCCACTGCGCGCCGCAGGGCGGGCGACGCCGCCACCGCGTCGTCGAGGCGCTGCGCTCGACGGTCCGGCCGAGTCTGCACGACGCGCTCGCGCGGAGCCTGCCCGGCTCCCATGCGCAGCACCGTCCATACGACCACGGCCAGGCCGATGACCACGCCCAGGACGAGCGCGAGCACCACGGGCTCCTGGAGCGTGTTCACCGCCGCGAGTGAGATCGCTCAGGCCGGTGGTCGCCCTCCACGGCGCCGAACATCGCGGCCCCGACGACGAGGCCGGCGTCTTCGAGCTTCTCGGCGAATCCCGGCCGCACGCCCGTCGGCTGCAGGATGCCCTGGTGCCGGCCATTGCTGTCGACCCCTGCGTGGAAGTCGAACAGATAGATGTCCTGGAGGGTGATCTTGTCGCCCTCCATTCCGTCCACCTCGGTGATGTGGGTCACCCGTCTCGATCCGTCGCGGAGCCGGCTCAGCTGCACGATGACGTCGACGGCGGAGGCAACCTGTTCGCGGATCGCCCGGACCGGGAGATCGAAACCCGCCATGAGGGTCAGGGTCTCGATGCGGCTGAGCGCGTCGCGAGGGCTGTTCGAGTGGACCGTGGTCATCGATCCGTCGTGGCCGGTGTTCATCGCCTGGAGCATGTCCAGCGCCTCACCACCGCGGCACTCGCCGACGACGATGCGGTCTGGGCGCATGCGCAGGCTGTTGCGAACGAGGTCGCGGATCGTGATCTCACCCGAGCGCTCGACGTTCGGTGGGCGGGTCTCCATGCACAGCACGTGACGCTGATGGAGCTGAAGCTCCTTGGCATCCTCGACGGTCACGATGCGTTCACCGTTCGGGATGAAGGACGAGAGCACGTTGAGCAGCGTCGTCTTGCCGCTTCCCGTCCCTCCGGACACGACGATGTTGAGCCGGCCCTCGATGCACGCGCGCAGGAAGCGCACACTGCGTTCGTCGAGTGTTCCGAAACCGACGAGGTCGGCGGCCATGAACGGCTCGGTCGCGAACTTGCGGATCGTGAGAAACGGGCCGTCGATTGCGAGCGGAGGAATGATGGCGTTGACGCGCGACCCGTCGGGCAGCCGAGCATCGACCATCGGCGACGATTCGTCGATGCGACGGCCGACGTGAGACACGATCTTGTCGATCACGCGGCGGACGTGTTGGGCGTCGACGAAACCGGAGGCCACCTCTTCGACCTTGCCCGAGCGCTCGACGAACACGATGTCGGGACCGTTGACCATCACTTCGGTGACGCTGTCGTCGTTCAGCAGCGCCTCGATGGGTCCGTACCCGATGACATCGTTGCGGATGTCGGTGACGAACTGCTCGTACAGCTCGCCGTCGGCCGCGATGCCCGCGGCGGTGAACGCCGCGACGATGGTCTCGCGCAGCTGAGGTTCGATCTCCTTGTCGTCAACGGACTCGTCGAAGAGCAGGGGCCCGAGATCCTTGACGACGCGCCGATGGACCGACGCGTGCACGTCGGCCGGCAGACTGACGCGTGGCGTCGGGGGCGGGGGCGGCGCGGTCGGAAGGAGGATGTTGGCGATGTCGTCCGGCGCGCCGTCGACGGTGTCCGCGACCGCGTCGAGATCGCCGTCCACCATCTCGGGTGCGGCGAACTCGGCGCGGGCTGCCGCGATGCGTTCACGGAGCTGACTCACTGCCGCTCCGTCACGGGGAGCTCGATTTGGTGACATCGGCAGTCAGGGAGTCGGGGAGCGCGTTGGCCTTGTCGACTGGTGCCTGATTGGCCGGCGCCGTGCCTGGGCCGACGAGCGTGAGGAAGACGGTGTACTGCCGCGTCAGGAGGAGCAAGCGGGCGGCGTCGAGCGGTGAGACGGCGACGGTGTAGGTACCCGTGCCGGGGTTGACGGCCGCTTTGGTCGCCCCCGGTTCGGGCGCCGGTGTGGAACCGATGGCCAGGATCAGCAGATCCTGAAAGACGTGCACGACGGCCGGTCCGCCGGAGTCGGGGAGCCCGAGCTCCGCGGCGTTCGGCACCTGGACGAGCAGGTTGACGTGATCGCCGGGGGTGATCAGATCGGAGACGGCTTGGGCGCCGACCGCCTCGAACGACACGGCCACGGTCCCGTCAGGGAGGTTGGTCGCAAACGTCGGCGGACCGGATCGGCGCGCCGCGGCGGGGTCGACGAACTCGCCTTGGACGACCACCTGACCGCGTACGAGGGCACGGTTGGCGACCATGCCGGAGAGTGCGGCCGGATCGACCACTGCGGTCGGCGGACGGACCGCGGCGAGCGTCTTCGACCAAACGACCTGGCCGGAGGCCCACGCATTCGCGAACGTCGTGCCTTCGGGAACGTCGGTCGCGGCCGTCATGATCGGGACGAGCTCCGCCGACGCCGTCGCGCGTTGCTCGGCACCGCCGACGTAGCGCACGAGGCCGACTCCCGAAAGGAGAGCGACGATCGCGGCGATGGCAACGACGGACAACCGGTTCACGACGCCGTCCCAGCATCCGTCGCGTTCAGAGATGCGGACCGCGCCTCCTCGAGGAGCTTCTCGTAGCGCTCCCGGACCAGCAGGTCGTACACCAGATCGCGCAGCGTCGAGGCGCCGCCCGCGCGATCTACCGCCGTGACGGCGGTTTCGACCGCCGGCAGGGCCTCGTCGACGAGCGATGCCCACCGCACCAGCCCCACGACATCCATGTCCACTCCGCGGGCGCCGCCGAGGCGGTCGACCTTCGCGTTCCAGGCCTGCAACTCGACGACGAGCTTTGCAGCCGGCTCGAGCACGGCATCGTCGTCGAATGCGCCGGCCGCCAACAACCGCGCCAGACGTTCCTCGTTGAGGCGATCTCCGAGGGCGCGCTGGAGGTGGCGCACGGCTGCCAGCGACTCGCGGGCCGCGTCGACGTTGGTGAGCGGGCCGCGGTCGTGGTCACCGAGATGGTTCGCGAGGAGCGGGGCAGCTGTCGCCAGTCGATCCCGTACCGCGTGCGCTTCGAGCACGAGATCAATGGCGACGGAGATCGGCTTCGGCGCTTTCTCGGTTCGGCTGCTTGCTGCGAGCGCCCGCCGCAGCCGGAACCGTGCGATGCGCCGCCACGGCCGTCGACTCTTCTGCAACCGTCGCACGGGAACGTCCCAGATGCGGTCGGTGAACTGGGCGTAGACCGCGCGATGTGTCTGTGAGCCCTCGCGCAGATCGTCGCAGCACGCGTCGAGGAGCGCCTCGGCGGCTTGCGCCGAAAGGGGCGAAGCCCAAGATGGTTCCGCCGGCGGCGCGGCCTGCAGGCCGAGTACGGCTTCGGCGATCTCGGCGAGCTGTGGCAACGAGACGTCGACCAGGCTGGCGCCGAGCGCCTGCTCGAGCACCTCGGATTCGTTGCGGACGATCTTGACCATGACGGCGGCGGCGCGTGCCGCTCGGCGGGCGCGCACGATCGCCCTCCCGGCCGGCATCGTCGGCGGGATCGCTACGGGTCCGCTGCTGAGCAGCGCCTCCGCGTGCACGAGAGGCTGCCCGAGCGTCGCGGGCAGATCGAGCCAGCGGTCGCCGTACCGATCGCTCAGGAAACGGGCGTGCGCGGTGAGCTCCCGCTCGGCGGGGACGACCACGGGCGACGGTCGGCGAGCCAACTCGGTCACCGTGGCCAGGGGCGGGCGACCGGATGCAGGCTCCTCCGCCGCAGCGAACATCGGATTCGACCGGCCGACGGGTAGGTCAAGTGACGGCACGGTTGAGCATCGGCACGCGGGGCGTGTCGGCTTCTGTCTCACAGCGAAAGGTTGTGCGTCCGTTGTGATTCGCGCCCGATTCGCGGCTTTCGGCCACACTCACCGGTACGGGAGCGCGGTGGCTTCGGGCTGACGAACGCCGCGGCGCAACAGGCGCTCGGCGACCCAACGGGCACGCCAGCGACGGTGCCATTCCGGGTCCACGCTCGCCGCGACCTGCTCGAGCCGTGGCTGGTCGTTCTCCCACATCGAGCAGATGCTGCGCAGGGTCGCCATCGCGCTGACCTTGAGTGGCATGTCGACCTGGGCGTGCAAGAGGTCCCGAAGCTCTCGGGTGTCCTCGCTCGCCGAGGTGAGCTCGGCGTGGGCGTCGACCTCACCCGCGGCGGGAACCGCGGCGGCGTGCTCGGTGAGCTCGAGCATCGCCTCGGTCCACCGCAGCATGCCCTCGATGTAGCCCGACGGCCCGGCGTTCTGGGGCTGGCCGAAGGCGCCCTCAGCCCCCGAGACCTCGTGGGGAGCCGGACGGTTCCGTTCCTCTCGGTCGACGACGGCCGACTCACGACTGGAGCGAGCGGCGACCACTCCGGCCACGGCCAGGGAGCCGCACAGTCCGAGGATCATGGCGGCTCGTTGTGTCGGCGACGGTTGCACACCGGCGACGGTGACCAAGACCTGGAGGCACCCGATCAGAATCGCCCCGCCGAGCCAGGGCGCCAGGCGCTCGGTCGGTCGGGGAAGGGCGGAGGTTCGCGCGCGGCGTGGAGTGCGGGCCATGCGATGGCATCGGCACGCCGGGCCCGGACCTCAACGAAAATGCTTCGGCTGTCCGTTTCCTGCCGTGATCTCGACATTGACCGGGCGAGCCGGCCCTGGGTTCGCCCGCCGACCGAGGCGCTCGTCGAGGCCGCTAGACCAGCTGGACGGGATTGCGGGCGGGCACGCGGAGTGCCTTGCGCTGGATCGACTCCAGGGACTCTCGCAGGAAGTCCTCGACGGAGGGATCGCCGGCCTCGATCAGGTCGATGACGGTCGCGGTGCTCGCGAGGACGTCGTTCGCTCGCTTGGCGCGCACGGCCGGCTTGGCTTCGAAGTACGCGGACATCGCCGCCCGGTGGGCGCGCAAGACCTCGGCGAGCAGCCGGCTCAACAACGCGAGCACCGGATTGCCCGCGAGCTCGACGACGAGCAGCGAGAATTCGGTCGAGTCGTCGAGAAACGCGGCAGGGTCGTCGATCGCCGCCTCGCAACGGCCGCGCTGTTCTCGTAGGCGAGCGAGGTCGTCGTCGGTGTGACGGGCGGCGAGCCGGCGCGCCCCGGTGGGGACGAGGTCGAGGAACGCGTCGTAGACGTGTCCGAGGTCGACGTCTTGGTACTGGAGCAGCAGACCGAGCGCGCGTGCGGTGACCGCCGGATCGGGGGCACAGATCTGCGGGCCGTACCGGCCACCGCGCCGGATGCTGAGGAGGCCTTCGGCCTCGAGGATGCGGAACGCTTCGCGCATCGTCGGGCGGGACGTCTGGAAGAACTCGCACAGGTCGGCCTCGAGTGGCAGGAAGTCGCCGTCGGCCAGCTCGCGGCGCACGATCTGGCCCCTGAGCTGTTCGGCGATGTGCTCGGCCATCTTCTGCGGACGACGGGCAGGCGTCTTCATCGCAGCGGTCACCGTACCAGTCTGTCTTGCCATCCTTAACGTAGTCAACTATGTTGACCAGGTGTTCGACAGCGACAACCACTACTACGAAGCCGAGGACGCGTTCACGAGGCACGTGCCGCGGGCGATGGCGAAGCGGTGCGTCCAGTGGGCGGACGTCGGGGGCAGAAAGCGACTGCTGGTCGGCGGCCGGCTGAACAGCTTCATCCCGAACCCCACGTTCGACCCGGTCGGCAAGCCCGGCGCGCTGCAGGACTTCTTCAACGGTCGAGCCGGCACCGACGTGAAGGCCGCGTTCGGCGAGCTCGAGCCGATCCGACCGGAGTACCGCGACCGCGACGCCCGCCTGAAGGTGATGGACGAGCAGGGACTCGAGGGTGCGTGGCTGTTCCCCACCCTCGGCGTCGGCATCGAAGCGGCACTGTCGGACGACGGTCCGGCCGCAATGAGTGCGTTCTCCGCGTTCAACACCTGGTTGCACGAGGACTGGGGCTTTGCGTACTGCGGTCGCATCTTCGCGGCGCCGTACCTGTGCCTGATGGATCTCGATGGCGCGGTGAGCGAGCTCGAGCGTGTGGTCGATCTCGGCGCTCGCGTCATCTGCATGCGCCCCGGGCCCGTGCACACGGCCGGCGGTACGACCTCGCCGTTCATCGAATCGTTCGATCCGTTCTGGGCGCGGGTCGCCGAAGCGGGCATCACCGTCGCGTTCCATGGCGGCGACTCCGGCTACGGCGCGCACGTCGATGCGTGGGAGCCCGACACCGAGGCCAAGGCATTCTTCGCCACACCCCTCTCCCGCGCGATCACCAGCAATCGAGCGATCACGGAGACGATGGCCGCCCTGTTGTGTCATCGCCTGCTCGAGCGTCATCATCGGCTGCGCATCGCGTCGATCGAGAACGGCGCCAGTTGGGTGACCCATCTGCTGCGGTTGGTGGAGAAGTCGGCGGCGATGAGCCCTGGTTGGTTCGCACAGTCGCCGAGCGAGTTGTTCCAACGTCAGGTGTGGGTGTCGCCGTTCTGGGAGGACAACCCGGTGGCCGCCGTCGAGATGATCGGGCCCGATCGCACGCTCTTCGGCTCGGATTGGCCTCACACGGAGGGCATCTCGGAGCCCGCGTCGTACCGCGACGAGCTGGCGGGCCTGCCCGACGACACGATCGATCGCGTCATGGGCGGGAACGCGCTCGAGCTCACCGCTCCGCTCTGATGCCTGCACCGGCGGCGTGGACCGTGAGGTCGATCTTTCACTTCACGGTCAACGCGACGGACTTCGAGCGCTCACTCGACTTCTACACGATGCTCGGATTCAAGATCCTGCGGGACAACCGCGACGTCGTCTGGGGCGATCTCGTCGCGCGGAACTTCGGGATGCCGGTCGCCCAAGGCCGTGGTGCACTACTGGGAATCGGTGACGGCGAGCTCGAGACCCGGCTCGATCTCATCGAGTGGCTCGAGCCGGAGCTCGACCCCCCGCCCGATGGGCCGATCGAGCAGCGCGTACCGCGCATCATCGCCCTGCGGACCGACAACGTGCAGGCGGCGTACGAGGACCTGTCCGCGCGAGGGATCGAGTTCGTGTCGAGGCCGCAGTCGGCGCGGCGCAGCGGCATCGTGAACGTCTGCTGCTGTCGTGACCCTGACGGGCTGCTCGTCGAGTTGATCGAGTACGAGCCCGGGCTGCTGGGCAGCCGAATCGAAGGCCTACCCAGGCGCACCGGATGATCCCGGTCACCGAGGCGCGCGCCGCCGCCATCTACGAGGGCACGAAGCAGTGGGGTCGCTGGGGCGCCGACGACCAGCGAGGCGCGCTCAACCTGCTCACCGCCGAGCGCGTGAGTCGTGCGACTGCGCTCGCCCGTGTTGGTCTTGTCGTCTCGTGCGGACGCGAGCTGGCGGTGGCTCCCGCGGTCGACAACCCACTGCCGGCCCAACACCACATGACGCTGGCGGGCGATGTCGGGGTGCGACGGGCCGGACTGCAGGCGTCCGCCGACTTCGTCGGCGTCGCCTTTCACGGCATGGCCGTGTCACACATCGACGCGTTGTGCCACGTGTTCGTCGAAGGACAGATGTACAACGGCTACCCGGCATCGGAGGTCACCAGTGTCGGGGCCAGGCAGAACTCGATCGCGGCTGGCTTCGACGGCATCGTCGGTCGGGGCGTGCTCATCGACATCCCTCGACTCCGCGGGGTCGAGTGGCTCGAGCCTGGTGACGCCATCGCACCCGGGGAGCTCGACCGCGCGTGTGCTGCGCAACGGGTTGCGGTCGAAGCAGGCGACATCGTGCTCGTTGCCACGGGACGGGACGCGCGGCGAGCGCAACACGGACCATGGGATCCGAACGGGGTCGGGCTCGCGGGCCTCGATGCCGAGTGCATTCCGTGGTTGGCGGACCGCGACCTTTCGGGGCTCGGCTGCGACGGGGTGTCCGACGTCTTGCCGGTCTTTCCGCACCGCTGGTCGATGCCGCTGCACATGTGCATGCTCGTCGGCATGGGCGTGCACCTGCTCGACAACTTGCACCTCGGCCGGCTGGCCGCGGTGTGCGCCACAGAGCAGCGTTGGGAGTTCCTGTTCGTCGTCGCGCCGTTGCAGATCGGCGGCGGTACCGGCTCACCGGTCAATCCGATCGCGATCCTCTGAACGGAAGGCGGCACCCTTGATCTTCGACCTCTTCAACGAACTGCAGCGACCACACCCGGTCGACGAGCACGACGTGTTCATGGGAGCGCTGGAGCAGGCGCAGCTGGCCGACCGACTCGGGTACGGATGCTGGTGGTCGGTCGAGCACCACTGCAGCCCCGAGTTCTCGTACTCGGGCGCGCCCGAGTTGATGAACACCGCGATCGCGATGCGAACCGAGCGCCTCCGGATCGGTCACGCCGGGGTGCTGACGCCCTTCAAGATCAACCATCCACTCCGGGCGGCGGAGCGCGCCGCCGTGCTCGACCACCTTTCCAACGGGCGGGTGGAGGTGGGCTTGGCTCGTTCAGGTGGCGCGGAGTGGGCCACGTTCGGAGTCGATCCCGAGGCCACGCTCGCCGAGCTCGAAGAGGCGGCCCGCCTGATGGTCACGGCCTGGACACAACCCGAATTCTCGTGGGAGTCGGAGCGGCTCAGCATCCCGATGCGCACGATGGTGCCCAAGCCGGTGCAGCAGCCTCATCCGGCGCTCTGGCAGACCGTCTCGACGCCAGGCAGCGCGCGCATGGCCGGCGAGCTCGGCATGGGCATCCTGTGCACGACATTGCTGTCACCCGTTTCGATCCTCGCGGCCATGATCACCGAGCACGACGCCGGGCTCGCAGCGTCGGTCGACCCGGTCGGCAAGTTCGTCAACGATCAGCGCGGCGTGTTCACGTTCGTGCACTGCACCGAGACGATCGACGCGGCGATCGCCAGTCGCGCCGCGGAAGCAGCCATGTGGTACGTCAACGCCGCTCCGAAGGTTTTCTCGGTGCCGCGCACGGTGTGGACGAACTTGATCCGGGGCAACGTCGGTGCCGGCAAGGGACGCGCCCGCGGCGCGGCCGACGCCGACAAGGTGCTGGTCGATCTCGACCCTGACGACCCCAACCCGATCATCCGGCTGATGAACCGTCAACTGCTCGGGCTCGACATCGATCCCGTCGAGGCGTACGAGGCCATCGAAGAGCAAGACTCGGTGATCATCGGCGACGTCGAGACCTGCCAGCGCAAGATCGAGAAATTCCGCGACGCCGGCTTCGGTCGGCTGATGTGCCTCATGCAGTTCGGCCAACTCGATCACGAGCAGGCCATGGCCAGTATCCGCCGCGTCGGCGAAGCGCTCATCCCGGCATTCGCCCCCGCGGGCATGGTGGCGTCGTGAGCGAGCGGCTTGGAGGGCGCGTAGCGATCATCACGGGCGCCGCCGGCGGCCAAGGCGCGGCGGAAGCCCGACTGCTCGTCGAGCAGGGCGCGAACGTGCTCGTCGGCGACATCGACGACGGCGCCGGCGAGGCGTTGGCCGAGGAGTTGGGCGACGCCGCCGTGTATCGGCACCTCGACGTGTGCTCGGAGGATGACTGGCATGCGGCGCTCGACGCCGCGCAGTCGGCGTTCGGTGAGGTGAACGCGCTGGTCAACAACGCCGGTATCAGCCTGCCGCCGAAGTCGATCATCAAGACGCCCGTGGCCGACTACCGCAAGGTGATCGAGGTGAACCAGATCGGCGCCTACACGGGCATCCACGTCGTGGCGCCCGCGATCGTCTCCGCGGGCGGCGGCAGCATCGTCAACGTGTCGTCGGTCAACGGGTTCGTCGGCGCGTGGGGGATCGCGGCGTACGCGTCGTCGAAGTTCGCGTTGCGCGGGCTGACGCGCGTCGCCCAGATCGAATTGGCTCGCAAGAACGTGCGCGTCAATTCGATCCATCCCGGACCGATCGACACGCCGATGCTTCGTGGCGGCCTGCCACCGGGCTCGGATCCCGTGGAAGCGATGGCGAGCGTCATTGCCGCGGGGCGCGTCGGGACAGTCGAGGAGGTCGCGCAGATGGTGGCCTTCCTGCTGTCCGACGAATCGTCGTACTGCTATGGCTCGGAGTTCGTGCTCGACGGTGGCTACCTCGCCGGACCACTCGGCTCACCCAACGTCACCCCCACGGTCGGCCGGTGAAGATCTCGCTGCTGTTCCCGGAGACGCGCAGCATCGCGGCGGTGCGCGATCTCGCGGTGCGCACGGAGGAGCAGGGGTTCTGCGGCCTGTGGCTCGGGTCGGCGTTCGGCTTCGACCCGATCATGGCGCTGGCGTTGTCCGGGGAGTCGACGTCGACGATCGAGCTCGGGGTCGCGGTCGTGCCGACGTGGCCGCGGCATCCGCTCGTGATGGCGCAGCAAGGTGCCACGGCCAGCGCGGCGTGCGGTGGCCGCTTTCGCCTGGGCGTTGGTCCGAGCCATGCGCCGGTCATGCAGATGTACGGCGTCGACTTCGATCGTCCGATCAGCCACACCCGCGAGTACCTGACGGTCCTGCGCACGCTGCTGCACGAAGGGAGCGTCGCCCACCAGGGCGAGCGCTATCAGGTGAACGCGTTCCTCGACGTCGCCGACGCGCTGCCGCCGCCCGTGCTGCTCGGTGTGCTGCGAGAGCAGATGGCCCATCTCGCCGGCAGTCACGCGGATGGGGCGTTGTGCTGGCTCGGCCCTGCGGACTACCTGCACAAGGTCGTGGCCCCGAGCCTCGAAGCGGGGGCCGACGCAGCTGATCGCACGAAGCCTCCGCTGATCGCGGAGCTGCCGTGCGTGCTCAGCGCTCATGTCGACGGCGTACGGGAGATGGCGGCCCGTGAGCTGGCGATCTACCCGCACGTGCCGTTCTACCGGGCCATGTTCGAGGCGGCCGGGGTTCCGCTCGGCGGTCGTGGGTGGAGCGACGAGATGCTCGACGCGTCCGTCGTGTGGGGCGACGAGGACGGCATCGCGCGGAAGGTCGAGGCGCTGTTCGAGGCGGGCGCGGACGAAGTCGCGCTGTCGCCGTTCGGCGCGGGGCCTGACCCGGCCGCGTCGCAGGACGACTGCATCCGAGTGCTCAGTGAGATCGCGAAAGGGTGAAGACGTGAACGACGACGAGCGGCGAGCGGCCAACCGGCAGGTGGTCAGCACGGTGCTGGACACCGTTTCCGCCGGGAAGTTCGATCAGCTGGCGGACCACGTGACCGACGACCTGGTGTTCGAGCTGCCGTACGGGCCGGACTTCATGCCGAACCCGGTCGAGGGACGCGACGCATGGAACGACATGCAGCTGATGACCTTCAAGCTCTTCAAGTCGTTCGTTCTCCAACTGATCGAGGTACACGACTGCCTCGACCCCGACGAGCTGATCGCGGAGTACCGCAGTGATGCCGTCGTCGAACGCAACGGCAACGAGTACCGGAACCGCTACATCGGCGTGTTCCGTTTCCGCGACGGCAAGATCTCCCACTGGCGCGAGTTCCACAACCCCGAGGCCACCAAGGTCCTCTGATGCCGCTGGTCGACGGGCGCTGCGATCCGACGTTCGCCGGTGTCCGCGACGCGTTCGAAGCGAACTTCGCGGGCGGCCTCGAGCTCGGCGCGTCGCTGTCGATCAGCGTCGGTGGTCGCAACATTGTCGATCTCTGGGGCGGGCATCTCGACGCCGCGAAGTCGCGGCCATGGGAGCGCGACACCCTCGTCTGCGTCTTCTCGTGCACGAAGGGCGTTGTCGCCATCGCCACGATGTGGGCGGTCGAGCGTGGGCTGGTCGACCTCGATGCACCGGTGGCGGAGTACTGGCCGGAGTTCGCGGCGTCGGGGAAGGCGGAGCTGCCCGTGCGTTGGCTGCTCACCCACGAAGCCGGCCTGCCGGCGATCGGGCCGCGGATGCCCCACGGCTCACTCAGCGACTGGGAGGCGATGACCACTGCGCTCGCCGCGCAGGAGCCGTGGTGGGAGCCGGGTACCGCGCACGGGTATCACGGCGTCACGTTCGGTCATCTGATCGGTGAGGTCCTGCGGCGGGCGACGGGCCGCACGTGTGGCGCCCTGATCCGCGAGGAGCTCGCCGCGCCGCTCGACATCGAGCTCTGGATGCCGCTGCCCGCCGAGCTCGACGAGCGGACGTCCGACCTGGTCGTCGACCTGTCGTCGGCCGGCACGTTCTTCGACCGATGGGATCCCAAGACCTCGCTCGGACCGCGCGCGTTCGGCAACCCGCCTGACGCCAACGACCCGGCGCACTGCACGACGGACGCGTGGCGCCGAGCGGAGATCCCCGCAGCCAACCTGCACTCGAACGCGCGAGCGCTCGACCGGCTCTACGGCGTCTTGGCCGGCGGCGGCCGCGCGCCCGGCTTCGAGTTGGCCTCGCCCGGGCTGGTCGCGGAGTTCGGCCGATGTCATGTCCACGGTGACGACAAGGTGATGGAGCTGCCCACCGCGTTCGGCCTCGGGTTCGAGCACACGATTCCCGAGTGGCCGTTCGGCCCGGGGACGCGTGCCTACGGCCACAACGGCAGCGGTGGATCGCTCGGCGTCGTCGACCCGGATGCAGGCGTGTCCCTCGGCTACGCGATGAACCGGCTGTGGTGGGGCCCCGACCGCTCCGACCCGCGCTGGGTCCCCATCTTCGACGCTCTCTACGCCGCCCTCTGAGTTCCGCGTCCGACGACGCGTCCGTACAGCTGACTACT
>JBEEFX010000112.1:0-7118 GCA_041166365.1 Acidimicrobiaceae bacterium | reverse complement strand
CCCGGACACGAAGATCATCGTGGTCTCGGCGTACGGCATGGAGCAGCTCGACGAGCTGGAACTGGGCGCGGCCGCCGTCCTGCCCAAGACCGACCTCGTCCGTTTCGACCAGGTGCTGGCCGAGGTCATGGCCGAGCGGGGCTCGACTTCCTCGACTCCGTGACGTGCGGGCCATGATGGCCCGGTGGAGTACACCCAGATCGCTTACGAGGTCGACGATCGCGTCCTGACGATCACGCTCGACCGTCCTGATCGCCTCAACGCGTTCACGTACCGGATGCACGAGGAGCTGCTCGATGCCTTCGACCAGGCCGACGCCGACGACGACGTGCGCGTGGTGGTCGTGACCGGGCGGGGGAGGGGCTTCTGTGCCGGCGCCGATCTCGGCGAGGCGGGCGGCTCGACCTTCGACCACACCGAGACCCTCGCAGCGCAGGGACGGCACCGCGACGAAGGTGGGCTCGTTGCGCTGCGCATCTTCAACTGCTCGAAGCCGGTGATCGCCGCGATCAACGGGCCGGCCGTCGGTGTCGGCGTGACGATGACGCTGCCGATGGACATTCGGCTCGCGTCCGAGTCGGCCCGCTTCGGGTTCGTGTTCGCTCGCCGCGGCATCGTGCCCGAGGCGGCCTCGTCGTGGTTCCTCCCACGCGTTGTGGGCGTCAACCGGGCCGCGGAGTGGACGTACACCGGACGTGTCTTCCCGGCGACCGAGGCAGTCGACGCAGGGTTGGTGCGCTCCGTGCATCCTGCCGATGAGCTGTTACCCGCGGCCTATGCCCTCGCCCACGAGATCGCCGACAACACGTCGGCCGTGTCCGTGGCCCTCACGCGCCAGATGCTGTGGCGCATGCTGGGCGAACCCCACCCGATGTCGGCGCACCGCCTCGACTCGAAGGCCATCGACTACATGGGCGCATCGGCCGACGCCCGAGAGGGCGTGTCGTCGTTCCTCGAGAAGCGCCCGGCCCAATTCACGATGCGCCCGAGCCGCGACATGCCGGACTTCTATCCTTGGTGGGACGAGCCGGAGTTCTAGCGACGGATGCCCGCGGAGGAGATGCCCTCAGCCGAGGTCGATGTCGGGCCCACGGTCGTACGAGCCCTGCTGGCCGAGCAGTTCCCCGAGCTACTCGACCTCGAGCTCGTCGAGCTCGCCTACGGATGGGACAACGCCATCTTCCGGCTCGGCGATGAGCTCACCGTGCGACTGCCGCGTCGAGCGCTCGCGGCCGCGCTCGTCGAGCACGAGCAACGGTGGTTGCCGGAGTTGGCGCCCAGGTTGCCGCTACCGATACCTGCGCCCGTGGGCAACGGCCGGCCCGGCAGCGGCTGCCCCTGGTCGTGGAGCGTGTGCCCATGGCTTCCCGGGGTCGTCGCGACGCGAGCGACGCCCGACGATCCCCACGAGGCAGCGCAGACCCTCGGCGCCTTTGTCGCCGCGCTCCATCAGGAGGCGCCGAGCGACGCGCCCGAAAACCCGTACCGGGGCGTGCCGTTGCTGCAACGCGATGATGTCGTCCGGCAACGAGCCGCCCAGCTCGCAGATCTGATCGACGCTCCCTCGGTCGTGCGGTGTTGGTCCGAGCTCGCCGCCACCCGACCGTGGTCGGGACCGCCATTGTGGCTGCACGGCGATCTTCATCCGGCGAACGTGCTCGTCGACAACGGTCGCCTGTCGGCCGTGATCGACTTCGGCGACATCACCGTCGGTGATCCGGCGACCGACCTGGCAGTGGCCTGGATGCTGCTACCCGTCGAGGCCCGTCCGGCGTTCCGGGCCGCGGCGGGCGCCATCGACGACGACACCTGGGCGCGATCGCGCGGCTGGGCGCTGTCGCTCGGGCTTGCGTATCTGGCCAACTCTGCGGACAACCCGATGTTCGCCCGTCTCGGCGAAGGCGTGCTGCACCAGGTGCTCGGGGATTAGGTGAGGGCGGCCTTCAGCTTCGCGATGGCGAGATCGACGGCTTCGTTCGCCGCCGGCCAGATCGAGCCGAGCGGAAAGAACCCGTGCACTTGCCCGTCAAACCGCTTCAGTTCCACAGGCACGTCCGCGTCGCCCAGTCGTTCCGCATACGCCTCGCCCTCGTCGCGTAGTGGATCGAATTCTGCGGTGATGACCAGCGCCGGGGCCACGCCTCGGAGGTCGTCAGCGAACAACGGTGAGACCCGGGGATCCTTGGCGTCGG
This sequence comes from Acidimicrobiaceae bacterium, assembly GCA_041166365.1. Taxonomy (GTDB): domain Bacteria; phylum Actinomycetota; class Acidimicrobiia; order Acidimicrobiales; family JACDCH01; genus DASUCS01. The sequence continues at coordinate 4,926 of JBEEFX010000112.1, read as the reverse complement.
TGCCTGCACTCAAGTAGTGGCCGATGAACCAGTCCATCGAGTCCGCCGTGAGGAAGCAGCCGTCGGCGTTCTCCTCGTAGGAAGCGGACGACATCGTGCAGTCGGTGACGGGATAGACGAGCAGTTGATGACGCAGCGGAAGTCCCTCGTCGCGGGCTCGTAGCGCGGTCACGGCGGCCATGTTGCCGCCGGCGCTGTCCCCACCGATCGCCACGCGGGACGCGTCCCCGCCGAGGTCGGCCGCATGGTCGACGATCCAACGCAATGCTGCGAAGCAATCGTCGGGCCCGGCGGGATGTGGATGCTCCGGCGCCAGCCGGTAGTCGATCGAGATCACGAGGGCGCCGGTGCCGACCGCGAGCTTGCGGCTGATGCGGTCGGCCGTTTCGAGACTGCCGATCACAAACCCGCCGCCGTGGTACCACACGAGAATCGGGAGAGGGGTGCCGGTCGTGGCCGCGTACGCGCGCGCTGGAATGTTGTCATTGACAATGACGCTCTCGGCGCGGGCGACGTCAACCGGCTCACCCTCGAGCAGTGCCAGCATCTCGAGCATCTGGCGGCCTTGCTCCGGACCGGCCTCGCGCAGCGTCGGACCTCCCGCCGCCGCCATCTGGTCCAGCATCGTCTTCACGACCGGGTCGAGCGGCATGTCTGGCTCCTTCTAGATCACGTTGATGTTGTCTGCGACCGCGGCGGCCAACACCGCATCGCCCTCGATCGTGACGTCGAAGTCGCGCCACGGCCTGCGCTGCGTGCCCCAGATCACGAAGTCGCGCGATGACGAGCGAATCGTCGCGGCCACCTCACCATCGTCGGCCCCGCCCAACGTCATCGACCGCGCGCCCGGCCCGGTGATGTCGATGCGGACCGGCGCCGTGACGACCTTCGCCAGCGTCGCTTCACACATCTGGGGCAAGCCCGCCAGCATCCATTCGATGGTCGGCGCCAATCGCAGCTCATCACTCGGCGGGGCCGGTCGGTCGATCGGTCCGGTTGGCTTGAGAATGTCGACGCGAAGGTGGCAGTAGTGGTCGAACGCGAACGCGTTCGGCACCAGGTGCAGCGGGTGCGTGCCGAGGTTCTTCATCGGGATCGGGGTGGACGCCAGCGGTTCCTGTTGGAGGCCGGCGAAGGCCTCGATCGCTTGCGCGCTGATCGTCTCGTAGTCGGCGATCACCTCCGCTGGACGCCAATCCTTGCGAGCGCTGACGCCGAGCTCCATGTCCTGTTCGACATCGCTCGTGTCGCTTTCGGGCGCGGGCACCGATGCGGGATCCACGACCTGACGCAGGCCCATCGTCATGTGGGTGATGACGTCTTGGACCCGCCAGCCATCGCAGTCACTCGCCGCGGCCCATTCCTCCTCCGTCAGGCTGCGAGCGAGCTTCAGCACCTCTTCGCGCTCCGCTCGCAGCGCGTCGACTGCCTCCTGACTCATTGTTTCCCCCAAACCCAGTTGACCGGCGTCGTTCTGTGGCGGACTATATGACCTCGTATCGGAGCCGAGCCAAGGAGGGCCGAGTCCTATGACTGTCGTTGCCTCTCCCCGCCGGCCCACGCGCACCTGACCGCTCGACCCGAGTACGCGCGCTGCCGGTGTCTGTCCGGCCATTCCTACTGAAGGAGCCCGCGTTGGCGCGCGCCACCCCCGATTGGGTCATCACCGATGACTTCGACGACATCGACCTCGGTGTCATCGCAACAGGCAAAGAAGGCGAAGTCGGACTCGTCGAGCGCATCGCGCACGACGGCACTCGTTCGCACCTCGTCGCCCGCAAGCGATACCGACCGCGCAAGATCACGCACAAGGGTGAGTTGCGGGAACTCGGCTTCGAGCGGGCACCCACCTTCCGCAACGACATCGTCTATCGCGACGGCCGCAACTACGGCCGGCGAAGCCGCGACCGTCGCGCCGTCGAGAGGATGACGAACTACGGCAAGGAGCTCGTGAAGCAGAAGTGGCTCGGCCACGAGTTCGAGGTCATGCGAGCGGCGTGGGAGATCGGCGCGTCCGTGCCGTTCCCGATCAGCGTCGCCGACGACGGGGGTCTGCTGTTGGAGTACATCGGCGACGAGGAACAGGCCGCCCCCCGCTTGGCGCAGGCGCGGCTCTCGAAGCCGGAGCTGAAGGACGCGTGGCAGCAGCTGCGGGCGAACGTTCGGCTGGTGACCGAGGCGGGTTACGTCCACGCCGACTTGTCGGCGTACAACGCGCTCTGGTGGAAGGGGCGGCTCTGGCTGATCGACTTCCCGCAAGCCGTCGACCTCGTGCAGAGCCCGCACGGCTTCGACCTGTTGCACCGAGACGCGCTCAACGTCAGCACGTGGTTTGCGTCGAAGGGGGTCGAAGCCGACGGCGAAGCTCTGTTCGCCGAGTTGCTGGCGGTTGCGTTCTAGCGCGCTCTGGAGTGGTTCAGCCGCGGGCGCCCGTCAGCGAGATCGTCGACTTGATGTAGCCACCGGCCTCGCGCACGGCGACGCTCCACGGCTCGATGATCCCTACGAGCTCGTCGAAGTCGTCGCCGAGTGCCTCGATCGCCGGTCGCATCTGGAGGTCCGTGTTCGACTCGACCGCGGCACGCGCGGCTCGCCCCTCGTCGGTGAACTCGCCCGCCTCGACCAGTCCGCGTGCCATGAGTCGTGCTTCGGCGGCGTCGAGTTGCGCGTCGCTCCAGGCCCGGCTGCGGATGTAGGTCCGCGCCGGGATGCCCCAGAACAGCTCGGTCAGCAAGCCGATCTCCGTCGCGTCGAAGCCGGCGACGGTCCATGCCGCGGTGTGGGCATCGCCGCGGTACTCACGGAGCTGATCCCCTTGGCGCCAGAAGTCGCCCATCGGATCGCCGGGCAGTCCTTGCGCGAGCACGCCGGCATACAGCGGCTTGCCCTCCGGCCGAAGCGGAGCGACGGCAACGGCGAGCAGCTCGTTGGCGCGGTCGATGCCCTCGGGCTTCTCACCGAGGATGCGAACGAGTTGTGCCACCGCGCCGCGGGTGCGTGCTTCACAGATCGTCGCCGCGTCGGTCAACGACCACCCGTGCTGGACGCAGGGCACGACGATCTCGGGATTGAAGACGGCGAAGGCCGACGCGACGAGCTCGCCGGGGACGTGGCCCAGCAGCGATCCCCGACTGGTGAAGTAGGCCGGTCCGTCGGGGAGGGCGACGCCCTCGACCGCCGCGGGGCTCGGGCCGAAGCCGAGCGCCTCGTACTCCGCGTGGCATTCAGGCGAGAAGTACACCTGCCCCACGACAGGTTCGATGGCGTTGGCCAATCGGCGCGCCCGGTCGCTCACGTCTTCGTCTCGCAGCACCGCGGGATGGTAGGCCCTGACGTGTGAGGCGGACGATGCCGACGGTCGATGCGGGCCTCCTCGTCGTCGCGGTACTGGCCGTCTCGGCCTCCGGGCCGCTGATTCGGGAGGCCGGCGCGCCCACGCTGGCCATCGCGTTCTGGCGGACGACCCTCGCGAGCGCCGTGATCCTGCCCGTCGCCGCGTTCCGCAACCGTGGCGAGCTGCGGGGCCTCCGCCGGGAGGAACTGCGAACGGCCGCGATCGCCGGCGTCTGCCTGGCGCTGCACTTCGGCGCCTGGATCCCGAGCCTGTCGTTCACCACGGTGGCGTCATCGGTCGCACTGACGTGCACGCAGCCGGTGTGGGCCGCGCTGATGGCCCGAGCCCGCGGTGAACAGATTGCCTCCGGCGCCTGGATCGGCATCGCGGTCGCGCTGTGCGGCGCGCTGCTGCTGACCGGCGTCGACCTCACCGTGTCCGCGCGCGCCTTGTTCGGCGACGCGCTCGCGCTCGCCGGCGGCGTGTTCGGGGCGGCATATGTGACCGTCGGCGCCGACGCGCGGCGGACGATGTCGACCACCGCCTACACCTCCGTGTGCTATCCGGTGGCGGCACTACTGCTGCTCATGGCGTGCGTCACGACGCGTCAGCATCTCGGGTCGTACTCGGCGCACACGTGGTGGATCCTCGTCGCGATCACCGTTGGTCCGCAGCTGCTCGGTCACACGCTCGTGAATCGCGTCCTGCGCACGATCAGCGCCACGACCGTGTCGGTGGCGATCCTCTTCGAGATCGTGGGGGCCACCTTGATTGCGTGGTGGTGGTTCAGCGAGTCACCGTCGATCGGTGCGTATCCGGCGGCGGTGCTCATCGCGATCGGCGTGGTGCTCGTCGTGCGAGCCAGCAACGCCGCCGCGCTGCCCGTCGAGTGACTAGTTACTCAGGCGACCGGAACGGCAATGTCGGTGCGCAGGACTTCGAGCACCTCGACATGCACGCCGTAACGCTCACGGCTGGTCCGCATCGCTGAACGCTCCGCAGCCAACGCATCCATCGCCTTGACCTCGATGGCAGCAATACGGCCCGAGGGCAACACATCCACGACGCACAGGTAGGTCTTCATCGCCACGTTCCCCATTCTCTAACTCGCTTCAAGGATCGGCGTTTTCGCTCCAGAGCTTGAGTGGGCCGTTCGGCCCCTAATCGGATCCGCCGCCGGCCGGCCGAAGTAGAAACCTTGGGCCATGTCGCAGCCGAGCTCACGCAACCGCACCGCCTGATCCTCGTGCTCGATGCCCTCTGCGACCGTGGTGACGCGCAGCACTTGAGCGAGGTGAAGGATCGCCTGCACGAAGCACGCTCCCTCCAGATCGACGGCAACGGTGTCGGTGAACGACTTGTCGATCTTCAGGACGTCGACGGGAAAGCTGCGGAGGTAGCTCAAGGACGAGTAGCCGGTGCCGAAGTCGTCGATCGCGATCTGCACGCCGAGCTTCTTCAGCGCGCCGCGCTGGAGGACGGCGAGCTCGGTGTCCTCCATCAGCACGCACTCGGTGATCTCGCGCGTGAGTTGACCGGCCTCGAGGCCGTGACGATCCCCGATGGACTGCACGGGTTCCACCAGTTGCGGA
>JBEEFX010000111.1:0-8244 GCA_041166365.1 Acidimicrobiaceae bacterium | reverse complement strand
AACCTCGGCGACCGCACGGCCGCATGGCTGTACGACCGACTCACCGACGCGTGCATACGGCCACCGGGAATGGGCCATCTCGAGGATCCGAACCTCACGAACGACCTCACGGTCGCCCGGGAATTCGACGCGGGCATGACCGGACCGCCCCTCTACCTCTCGATGGACTTCATCGCCGACGGCATGGTGATGATGGTCGGTGGCATCGCTTCGGCGGTGGTGCTGTTCGGCTACGCGTGGTGGGCGCCGCCAGTGCTCGCGGACGGATGGTTGGCGACACACTGGCTGCTGCGTGAGAGCGCGGTGTGGCGTGATCGCAACACGGACGAGGTGCGAGCCGCGCAACGCGATGCGGACTACGCATACCGCATGGCGGTCGATCCGCCCGCGGCGAAGGAGCTGCGCATGTTCGGCCTGGCGGGCTGGACCATCGACCGCTTCATCGACCGCCGTACGACGCTGCACCGGCTTCAGTATCAGGCGACGAAGTTGCGCGAGAAGTCGGTCCTGTCGAGCCTCGTGATCGTGGCCGCGGCCAACGTCGTGGTGATGTGGTCGATCGCCACGGCCGCGACGAACGGCGGGCTCGACCTGGGCGCCGCCGTGATCTACGCGCAAGCGGCCGTCGGTACGTCGATGATCGCGTTCGGCGGGCTCAACTGGGCGCTCGACGGCGCCGCCGCTCCCGTGGCCGCCGTCCTCCGGCTCGAGCCGGCAATGGAACCCGCAGGGGCGCTCGCGTCGGGCTCGCGCTCCGCAGCGGCGATGCCGGTCGGCGAGATCCGCTTCCGCGACCTGACGTTCGCGTACCCGGAAGGCCGTCCGGTCCTCGAGGGCTTCGACCTCACGATCCCGGCGGGCTCGTCGCTCGCGATCGTCGGGCAGAACGGCGCCGGAAAGACCACCCTCGCCAAGCTGCTGTGCCGGCTGTACGACCCGCAGTCCGGTGCCATCGAGATCGACGGCGTCGACGTTCGCGAGCTCGATCTCGAGTCCTGGCGCTCCCGCATCACCGCCGTGTTCCAGGACTTCATCCGGTTCGAGCTGTCGCTGCGCGACAACGTGGCGCCGGGCGGCGGGTCAGACGAGACCGTCCTCGCTTCTTTGCTCGAGGCGGGCGGCAATGACCTCGCCGAGCTCGACACGATCCTTGCCCGCGGCTACGAGAACGGCACCGACCTGTCCGGCGGACAATGGCAGCGCGTCGCCCTCGCCCGCGCGCTGTGCGCGGTGCGGCTCGGAGCCGGTGTCGTCTTGCTCGACGAGCCGACCGCGCAGCTCGACGTTCGGGGCGAGTCCGAGATCTTCGAACGCATCCTGGCCGCGACCCGCGACTGCACGACGATTCTCATCTCCCACCGCTTCTCGACCGTTCGTCATGTCGACCGCATCTGCGTGCTCGAGCACGGCAAGGTCGTCGAGCTCGGAACCCACGACGAGCTGATGGCGCGCCGCGGCCGGTACTTCACGATGTTCGACCTCCAGGCGCAACGTTTCGTGCTCGGCGGGGCGGAAGAAGGCGAAGAGGAGATGGTGTTCGATGTCCTCGCTTGAGGCCTCGTCGACCGACGTCGAGCTGCCGCCGGCCCTGCGCTCCATGTGGCGGCTGTGCAAGCTCGGCTATCAGCACGAGCCCGCCTTGATGGTCGTTGCGTTCCTCCTTGCGTTGCTGGCGGCGCTCCCCGACGCCCTGCTCGCGGTGTGGCTGAAGGTGCTCGGCGAGGGTGTGATCAACAGCGATCGCGGCCAGGTGCAGCTCGCCGCCGTCGGGCTGGCGCTGTCGGCCACGGCAACGTGGTTCCTCACGACGATGTCGACGCGTCTCCAGCGCCGCTTCCGCGACAAGGTGACGATCGCGCTCGAGTCGCACGTCGCCAAGCTCCAAGCGTCGGTGTCGACCATCGCTCACCAGGAACGGCCCGATCATCTCGATCGTCTGTCGGTCCTGCGGAACCAGATCTTCGTGCTCGACCACATGTACATGTCGGTGTTCTCGACCGTCGGCTGGATCCTGCGCCTCGGCGTCACGGTCGTGCTGCTCGCGTCGATCCATCCCGCCCTCGTGTTGCTCGCCGTGTTCGCGCTGCCCACGGTGCTGACGTCGTCGTGGCGACCGGCGGTCGAGCGCGGCGCCGAGGAGCGGGGGGCGCCCGCCAAGCGCTTGTCGACCCATCTCTTCACGGTGGCCACCACCGCGCCCCCGGGCAAGGAAGTTCGCGTCACGGGAATCGGTCCACGGCTCTCGAGCGAGCGTCGTGATCAGTGGGAGCAGTGGTACGCAGGTGTGGCATCAGCGCGTTGGCGGAGCGCGCTGTGGCACACGCTGGCGTGGGCCAGCTTCGGCCTCGCGTACGTCGGCGCGATCGTCTTCGTGTCGAGCGGCCTCGACTCGCCGGCCGGCGACGTCTTGCTCGTGCTGGCCGCCGGATCGCGGCTCTCGCAGTACATCGGCGCAACCGTGGGAGAGATTGGCTTCCTGCGCGGCATCTGGGTCGATGGTTCCCGACGGCTCGCGTGGCTCGAGGACTACGCCGCATCCGTCGTGGCGCACGAGGACCTCACCGTGCCGGCGCGACTGCACCAGGGCATCACCTTCGATCACGTCTCGTTCGCGTATCCCGGCACCGACCGTCTCGTGCTCGACGACGTGTCGTTGACGCTGCCGGCAGGAGCCGTCGTCGCAATCGTGGGCGAGAACGGCGCCGGCAAGACCACGCTCGTCAAGCTGCTGGCGAAGCTCTACGAGCCGACCAGCGGCGCGATCTACGTCGACGGCCAGCCGTTGCGGCAGATGCCGGCGGCGGACTGGCGAGCGCGGTTGACAGGCGCGTTCCAAGACTTCTTCCGCTTCGAATTCCGCGCCCGGCACTCCGTCGGCATCGGCGACGTGCCCCGTCTCGACGACCATCCCGCGGTAGACACCGCGATCGGGCGAGCGGCCGCGAGCGATGTCGTCGATCGACTCGCCGACGGGCTAGAGACACAACTCGGCCCGACATGGCCCGACGGGGTCGAGGTGTCGTTCGGCCAGTGGCAGAAGTTGGCGCTGGCGAGGGGCTTCATGCGCGACGAGCCGCTCCTGCTCGTGCTCGACGAACCCACCGCCGCACTCGACGCCGAGACGGAACATGCGCTCTTCGAGCAGTACTCCGCGGGCGCCCGGCGCGATGGCGACGACGGCCGCATCACGGTTCTCGTGTCGCACCGCTTCAGCACAGTCCGCATGGCTGACCTGATCGTGGTGCTCGACGGCGCGCACCTCGTCGAGGTGGGCACGCACGAGGATCTCCTCACTCGGGGCGGCCAGTACGCCGAGCTCTACGGGATCCAGGCGGCGGCGTACCGGTAACGTCGTCGGCCATGGCTGACCCGATCGATGTGGTCCAGGCGTTCTGCGACACCTGGGCAAAAGGTGATCTCGATGCAATCGTCGACTTCTTTGCCGACGACGCGGTGTACCACAACATTCCCATCGCGCCGGTGACGGGCCGCGAGGCGATCCGCGACACGATCGCCGGGTTCACCGCGGGCGTCGATTCGGTGGAGTTCCGCGTGCTCCACATCGCGGCGAAGGGTTCGGTGGTGCTGACAGAGCGGGTCGACGCGTTCATCACGCCGACCATCACGATCGAGCTGCCGGTGATGGGCACCTTCGAGATCGTCGACGGCAAGATCGCCGCATGGCGCGACTACTTCGACCTGAACCAGTTCATGTCTCAGCTCCCATCGTCCTGACGAGGTGGGTGAGGTCACCGACGACTTCACCGTTCCTGATCGGCACACAGGCGTCGGGGAAGTCCTGCACGATCCGCGCGCCGCGGGCGTCGAGCTCGTCCAGGAACCGAGGCAGACGGTCCATGGCGCCCGTCGGCAGATCGTGCATCACCACGACGGTCCAGGCGCGGGACTCGACGTCGGCCAAGGCGCGATCGATCCACGCGTCAGGGTCTTCCCAGTCGCGCGGGACGCTGTTCCACAACACGCAGCTGTAGCCGCCGTGCTGCAGATGGGCGACGGCGTCAGCGCTCAACAACCGGTCGTCGAGCACCCCACCACGCCCGAACGGACGGAACCAGCGTGCGCGATGAGCGAGGTCACCGATGAGGTCCTGCGTGGCGTCGATCTCCTCCACCGGATCGGCGCCGTCGCCGAGCGGCACCGAATGCGTCATCGTGTGATTGCCGATCCAGTGTCCCTCGCTCGCGGCGCGCTCGGCCAGCACCCGCGACTTCCGCAGCTCGTTGCCCACGACGAAGAACGTCGCGCGCAGGTCACGTGCCGCCAAGGTGTCCAGGACCTTCTCGGTGACGCCGGGCCACGGTCCATTGTCGAACGTGAGCGTGACCTTCAATCGACCAGCGCCTGGTACACGAGCTGCTTCAGCTGCGGGCGGATCGGGTGCAGGCGTCCATCCTCGACGTAGCGAGCGAAATGAGCGTCGATGCGCGCCAGGCGCGTCGCATCGAACCCCACGTCTGCCGGATCGATCTCGACCTTCAGCTCGGCCATCCGCAGCCCCCTTGTCCGGGGACACCCTAGAGATCGTTGCGGTACTTCTCGAAAAGGTCGTCGAGCGCTTCTCGCAGCAAGCTCGCGTCGGTCCGGCTCGTCGCACCCGACAACTTCGACAGTCGATCGAGGTTCGCGCGGCTGTAGTAGTTGCTCTTGAGCGTCATCTTCTCTTCGACATAGATCGACACTCGGCCGCGGCCGTTGCGCTTGGCCCGCATCAACGCCTCGCCGGCCGCGCGGTAGAGCTCTTCACCGGTCGATCCGTGCGGCGGTGCCGCGGCGATGCCGACAGACGCGTCGAGCTCCTCGTCGAGCCCCTTCACGCCATGACTGGCGAAGTGACTGCGCACCTCCTCGAGCAGGATCAGCGCGTTCTCGGCGGACGAGCCCGGCAGCGCGACCGAGTACTCGTCGCCCCCGAGCCGGGCCACGATCGCATCGACCGGAACGCTGCCCGCGAGCGTCTTCTCCCACGCCTGCAGCACGCGATCGCCGACCTCGGCGCCATGCGCCTCGTTGATGCCGGCGAAGCCGTCGAGATCCGTCAGGGCGACGGCGAGCGGCGCGTTCCCGTGATGGAGCAGATGCTCGAGCTCCGCCGTCCACTCGCCGGGCGTGATGCGCTTGACTGCTCGTGACGTACTGACCATGTACATATATATGTCACGCGTGTATATGTCAGGTCAAGCGTTTTTTCGGATGTCGTCCGTCGATCATCCCCATGAACGGAGGGTGGATGCTGTAGCCGATCAGCTCCTGCAGCCGCGTCGGCAGCTCGCGGGCGCCATCGACACCGAGCGCCATCATGAAGTTCTCCTGTTGCCGGGCCCAGGCGGTGGCGTACTGGATCGAGATGCCGAGTCGATTGCTGTTGCTCACGTTCGCGCCGCCGGCGTGGACGAGCGTGCCGTAGTAGACGAGCACCGAGCCCGCCGGCATCGTCGCCGTCACGACACTGGGGAGCGCAGGAGGACGATCGTCGCCCCACTCATGGCTCCCGGGATGGACGAGCGTGGCGCCGTTCTCCGCGGTGAAATCGTCGATGGCCCACAACGTGCTGAGCGAGACCGGCGGCCGAGGCCGTGGCACCCGGTAGAACCCGTCGTCGGAGTGGAAGTCCTGAGCGGACTCCCCCGGCTCGAGCTTGATGGCCAGCGTCGCGGTGAGCAGGAAGTTCGGCCCGAGGACACGCTCCGAGACCTCGAGCATCAACGGGTCGAGGATCAGCCGATCGAAGGCCCGCGACTTCGCGACCAGGCAGTACACGCGCTGCGTGTCGTGACCCTCGAACGGGTTGCGGCCGTGCAGACCCAGCCCGAAATGCGGCTCGAGCGCCTCGCGCACCGCCTGCATCTCGACGGCGGAGAGCACCTCGGGAACGACCGCAGAGCCGTCCCGCTCGAGGTCCTCGGTCAGCTGATCCAGCCGCGGCGGCATCGGTGGAGGACGATAATCACCGAAAGGCACCCGGTGACAGCCTCATTCTGAGCGTGGAGTTGCCGATGAAAATGGATCGAAGGGTTCCTTTCGCCGCGGGCGCTCGGGCGACTGTCGAGCGCGTTGTTCCTTCTCTGCGGCGCGCTCGTTGCCATGGGCGCCGCGCTCCTGCCCGCGTCGCCGGGCTCGAACGCCATGTCCGTCGAAGCCGTCGCCGCGCTCGCGCTGATCTGCGGCGTCGTCATCGGCATCCTTCCCTGGCAGCGGTGGCGGCGCTCGGCGACCCTCTGGCTGATGCCGCTCGCCCTCGCGTGCGTGCTGGCCCACAACGTGGCCACCCACGCCGACGGCTTCCGCTACGGCCTCTTCTACATGGTGATCTTCATCTGGCTCGGCCTCGGCCACCCGCCGGGAATGTCGATGCGCTTCGCACCCATGCTCGCGATCGCCTACCTGGCGCCCCTCGTGATCGTGGGCGACAGCTCTCCGGGCCTGGAGTCGACCGCGTACGCGGTGCCGACGATCCTGCTGATGGGCGAGACGGTCGCATGGGTGTCGGCCCAACTGCGGTCGTCTGAGCATCAAGTACGCGCCAGCGAGAAGCGATTTCGTGCGCTCGTCGGACACGCCGCCGATGTCATCACGGTCGTCGACGAGAAGGGCATCATCACGTACGAGAGCGCGCCGATCACCGACGTACTCGGCTACCGAACCGACGAAAGCGTCGGTACTTTCGCATCTGACCGCGTCCATCCCGACGATCGACGCACCCTCGCGATCGCCATGTCCGCCCTCCATGACGACCCGGATGCCGTCGTGCGCGTCGAGCTGCGCGTCCGACACGCCGACGGCACGTGGCGCTGGTGCTCGACGGCGATCCGGAACCTGCTCCACGAGCCGAGCGTCCAAGGCTTCGTGTGCAACAGCCATGACGTGAGCGACCAACGCCGCGCCGCAACAGCGCTGGCCGACAGCGAGGCCAGCTTCCGCATGTTGTTCGCCAACAACCCTCGTCCGATGTGGGTGTGGGACATGGAGACACTCTCGTTCCTCGAGGTCAACCAAGCCGCGGTCAACCACTACGGCTACTCCCGCGAGGAGTTCTTGGCAATGCGGATCACCGACATCCGTCCTGCGGAGGACGTCTCGACGTTGCTGTCCGTGGTGCGCGACCTCCGGCCGGCGCTCAACAAGGCGGGGACGTGGAGTCACCGCTTGAAGGACGGGCGGATCATCGACGTCGACATCACCGCGCATCGTCTGGAGTTCGGCGGGCGCGATGCAGTCCTCGTCGACGTGCAGGACGTGACCGAGCAGAAGGCGCTCGAGGAACAGCTCCGCCATCAGGCCTTCCACGATCCCCTGACGAGCCTGGCCAATCGTCCCCTGTTCAACGATCGCGTCGAGCACGCCCTCAGTGTCCGACGACCGAACGGGGGCGGGATCGCCATCCTCCTGCTCGATCTCGACCGGTTCAAGACGATCAACGACAGCCTGGGCCACAGCACCGGAGACGAGCTGCTCGTCGCCGTGGGCGAGCGCATCGTCGGTTGCATGCGTCCCGGCGACACGGCGGCCCGCCTCGGCGGCGACGAATTCGTGATCCTCCTCGAAGACGTGGCCGACCTTTCAGAAGCGACCGGCCTCGCCGGGAGGATCATCGAGGAGCTCAGCGTTCCGTTCGACTTGTCGGGTCGCGAAGTGGGGATCCGCTCCAGCATCGGAATCGTGTTGCACCGCACGGGCGACGTCACCGCCGACGATCTCGTCCGCAACGCGGACGCTGCCATGTATGCGGCGAAGTCGACCGGCACCGGCACCTGGCGCGTCTTCGAGGCGGCGATGCACCAAGCCGCGCTCGACCGGCTGGAGCTCGAGGCGCAGCTGCGCGGCGCCCTTGAACGCGATGAGCTCGTCGTGCACTACCAACCGATCGTGTCGCTCACCGAGGAAGACGTCGTCGGCTTCGAGGCGTTGGTGCGGTGGCAGCACCCCGATCGAGGGCTTGTCCCTCCAATGGAGTTCGTGCCCGTCGCCGAGGACACGGGGTTCATCATCCCGATCGGCACATGGGTGCTCGATCAAGCGTGCGCGGCCGCGTCGCGTTGGCCCGAACGAGCGAGCGGCGAGCCGATGCAGATCAGCGTGAATCTCTCCGCCCGGCAGTTGTTCGATCCGCAACTGGTGGAAACCGTGCAGTCCATCGTGAATCGTCACGGCCTCGAGGCCGGTCAACTCACGCTCGAGATCACCGAGAGCGTGCTGATGGAGGACACCGAGCTCGCCGTCCTCCAG
>JBEEFX010000110.1:0-6546 GCA_041166365.1 Acidimicrobiaceae bacterium | reverse complement strand
GCCCACTCGTCGTAGCCGACGCCGTTGAAGATCACGTATTTCGCGGAGGAGATCGTGCGCGCATCTTCGGCCGTCGGCTCGTAGTCGTGCGGATCGGCATCGGGGTTGGCCACGATGCTCGTCACGTCGACCAAGTCGCCTCCGACCTGCGCGGCAAGGCTGCCCCACGCGCTGGTCGAGGCCACCACCCGGATCTTGGAGGACGACGAGGAGCCCGCGGTCGTGGTCGAGCCCGAGCTGCACGCCACTGCCACCAGCAGGAGGATCGGCAGGCACTTGCGCATGGCCGCAACGTAAACGAGATCCGTTCTCATTACAAATGGAATGAGACTGATTCTCTATAGTCGCGAGGCTAAGCTGGCGGGGTGGATCTCCACGAGATCGTCGCGCATCGCCTGCGCGACGCCGACCAGCGCTACACCACGAATCGCCGCGCGCTCGTGGAGGTGCTCAGCGAATCCGACCGTCCGCTCACCATTCCCGAGCTGCTCGAGCGCCGGCGCGCACTTCCCCAGAGCTCCGCGTATCGCAACCTCTCGATCCTCGAAGAGGTCGGCGCCGTGCGTCGGGTCCTCACCAACGACGACTTCGCCCGGTACGAGCTGGCCGAGGATCTCACCGAGCATCACCACCACCTGATCTGCTCCACGTGCGGCGCCGTCGAGGACTTCACCGTCTCGAAGCAGCTCGAGGAACGGCTGACGTCTGCGATGTCGAACGTGGCGCGGCGCACCGGGTTCCAACCGACACATCACCGCCTCGACCTCCTCGGCAGCTGCACCGACTGCAGCTGACCCCGGCCGGTTAGTCACTACCGCTAGTCAGGGAACTCGATGCCGAGGTCGGCGGCCTTCTTGGCGGCTTCCTCCGGGAAGATGTTCTTCACCAGGAAGACGTCACGAGCGAGCGCCCAGTTCGGCGCGTGCACCTTGGCGTAGCGCTCGAAGTAGAGCAGTTGCTTCGTGACGAGCATGAGCTCTTGCGGGCTCGGTACGCCGTATTGCTCCATCATCTGGATGATGGACTTGAAGACGTCGCCGAGGCTCACGCCCGAGATCCCGACATCGAGCATCGGTCCGAACGCCACCTGCATGCGGACGCCGACTTCCTCGTCGGTGCCGATGTCCTCCGGGAACGCCCCGACGCGCTTGAACGCTCGGGCGATGCGGCTGAAGTCGCCGTCGATCATCGACGTGTAGAAGAGATCCCGGATGAGGCCCTTCCACTCGTCGCTCAGCTCGCCCATGATCCCGAAGTCGAGATACGTCGCTCGGCCGTCGTCGAGTACCCACAGGTTGCCGGCGTGCACGTCACCGTGGAACGGCCCGTGCACCATCGCCGCTTCCATCCACACCTTGACGCCGCGGCGGAGGATGAGCTCGCCGTCGACGCCCTGTTCGCGAATCGTGTCGAACTCGTCCATCGGGACACCGGACATGCGCTCCATGCAGATCATGTGCGGGCCGCAGTAGTCCCAGTACACCTCCGGCGCGGTGATGGAGGTGTTGTCGCCGAACGCGCCGATGTTGGCTCGGAAGGCGGCCTGCCGGTACGCCTCCAGCGCCGGGTTGAGCTCCTTGAACGTGTTGGCGTGCAGGTCGGCGATCGCGCCCGTGAGGTTTGCGCTCTTGCCGAGCTTCGTGCGCTGCAGCGTGCGTGCCAGCCGGTGCATGATCCGCAGGTCCGTCGTCATCCGCTCGCGGATGTTCGGGCGCTGCAGCTTGATCACCGCTTCGCGTCCGTCAGGCAGCACGCACCCATGCACTTGGCCGATCGACGCCGCCGACAACGGGCTGTCGTCGAAGGTCTTGAAGATCTGCGCGGGCGGCCGGCCGAGGTCCTTGCGGACCATCTCGCGCGCGGTCTCCCCGTCGAACGGTGGGACCTCATCGAGACAACGCGCGCACGCATCCGGAAGCGGTGCGGGAAACATGCTCGGTGATGAAGCGATCAGCTGTCCGAGCTTCACGAAGGTCGGGCCGAGGATCTCGAACCCGTCGACCGCACCGTCGGCTGCCGCGCGAGACCAACTCGCCCGGTGTGGATGAACGACGTGGCGCGCCAAGCTGCGCAGGACGCTCGTGAGCAACACGAAGTAGATCACGACCATGCGGCGGATCTCGGCCACGCCGAACCTGTCGAGCGGTGGCGTTTCGACGGCCAGCGCGGCGGTCGGGGGGCCACCGCTGTACGGACCCTTGAAATGGGTGACCGATCCCGGCGCCCCGAAGTCCGTCGCCGGTCGGTGGATCTCGGCGTCGGAATTCGAGCGGGCGTCGTCCATGCGAGTGTCATTCTTGCCTGCGTGGCACGGTTCGACTTCGACGCGACGTTCGGCGAGGACTACCTGTACTTCTATGCCGATTTCCTGACCGACGAACACAACGACGCTGACGTCGACGCGATCGTGTCGATCCTCGGCCTCGACGGAGGCGAGCGCATTCTCGATGCGCCGTGTGGACACGGGCGGATCAGCAATCGGCTCGCCGACCGTGGCATGAGCGTCGTCGGCGTCGATGCGACCGAGCTCTTTCTGGCCCGCGCCCGTGAGTCGGGCAGTTCGGTCGAGTACGTCCACGGTGACATCCGGGCGCTTCCGGTCGACGGTCCGTTCGACGTGGCGCTGTCGTGGTTCACGTCATTCGGCTACTTCGACGACGAGGAGAATCGACAGGTCCTGTCGGAGTACCGCCGGGTGTTACGACCGGGCGGCCGGCTTCTGATCGAGCTGCACAATCACGACGAGTTCGTCCGGCGGTTCACGCCGGCGCCGTTCAGCAACACCACTCGCATCGGCAACGATCTGATGGTCGACACCAGCGAGTTCGACTGCATGACCGGACGCGTCGAGACCGAGCGCATGACGATTCGAGACGGCCAGCTCCGCGAAAGCCATCACTCGGTGCGCTTTCCCACGATCCCCGAGCTGCGCGACTGGCTGTCCGGTGCCGGCTTCAGCGCGGCCAGGTTCACTGCCCGCGATGGCAAGGCACCGTCCATCCACCGGCCGCGCCTGCTGGTGATCGCGACGGCGTAGACGCCCTGCTGCCGCGTCGATCGCGCCGCGGTCCGGCGGTAACCTCTGCCAGCGGCAGGCCGAGAGGAGATCGATGACGCGCTACCGCGCGAACACCCCGCGATTCGTCGACGAGACCGTCGATGGTGAAGCGCTGATCATGGACATGGTCACCGGCTCGTACTACACGTGCCTCGACTCGTCGACGATGGCCTGGGAGGCCCTGAAGAACGGCCGTGCCCTCGACGAGGTCTCGGCGCTGCTGTCCTCCGCCTATCCGATCTCGGTGGAGGAGGCCCAGCGCGACGTCGAGCAGTTCGTCTCCGATCTGTTGCACGAAGAGATGCTCGTCGCTCGCGACGACGCCCTGGACGCATCCGAGCCGACGCTCGGCAACGGCACGTCGCCCGGGACCTACCAGACATTGCGCTTCGAGCGGTACATGGATCTCGCCGATCTCATCCTCCTCGATCCGGTGCACGACGTTTCCGACGCGGGCTGGCCCCACGAACCGGCCTAGGCCGGGTCCCGCCGTGCCCGCTGTCGTGTCGGTCGTCGTGCCGGTCTTCAACGGCGTGCTCTACCTCGCCGAGTGTCTCGAAAGTCTTCTCGCGCAGGACCATCCCGCGCTCGAGATCGTCGTCGTGGACGACGGGTCGTCGGACGGCTCCGCCGACATCGCAGAGGGTTTCTCAGGAACGCGTGTGTTGCGGAGAGCCCACGAGGGGCTGGCGGCGACGAGGAATGCCGGGATCCGGGAATCGACAGGATCGCTGATCGGGTTCTGCGATGCTGACGACACCTGGAAGCCGAGGAAGGCTCGTGTCCAAGCGGACTATCTCGAGACGCACGCCGAGTGTGGCGTCGTGCTGTGTCGACAGGACACGAGGATCGAGGCCGGAGTCACCCCACCCGCGTGGCTCCTTCCCGACCAGATCCGCGGCGATCTGGACGGCGTCTCGCCGACGTCCGGGCTCTTTCGCCGTGAGGTCCTCGAGCAGCTGGGCGGATTCACGACGACGATGGATATGGGCACGGACTTCAACCTGCTCGTGAGGGCACGCGCCGCGGGCATCGGCATTGCGCTCATCGAGGAGTCTCTCCGAGTCCGTCGCATCCACGACAACAACATGACCACTCGGCTTGGTGACGCCAAGGCGGACATGTTCCGGACGGTTCGCGAGCATGTTCGACGCCGGTCGTGACGTCCAGCAGCGTGTCGGTGGTGATGGCGGCATGGAACGCCGAGCGATTCATCGAGGAGGCGCTTGCGTCTGCCGTTGGTCAGTCGACGCCACCGGCGGCGATCGTCGTGGTCGACGACGGCTCGACTGACGCGACCGCTTCACTCGCCGCTTCGTTCGATGACAGCGTCACGGTGCTCAGCCGGGAACATGCCGGCATCGGCGCGGCGCGCACGGCCGGCATCGCGGCGACGACGACCGACCTCGTTGCCTTTCTCGACGCCGACGACGTGTGGATGACCCACAAGCTCGAGCGACAGCTCGCACTGATCGACGACGATCCGGCCGTGGAAGCCGTGTTCTGCTTGATGGACGAGTTCAACGACCCGGTCCACCGTCCCCCGGCTGGTGTCCGGGCCCCGAGACGTGGTGTTCCCGCCGCCCTGTCCAGCGCCGCGCTCCTGCGCCGGGAACTCGTCGAACGGCTCGGCCCGTTCGAGGCGACCCCCGTCGGCGAATGGGTCGGATGGTGGGCTCGCGCCCGCGCCCAAGACGTGAATGAAGCGTGCGTCCCCGAGGTGTTGCTCCACCGACGGCTCCACGACGACAACAACTCGTTCCGGCGCGACGACCACGGAAGCACCTTCCTCGAGATCGCGCGCGAGCACCGCCGGGCGATGCGAGCGAAGCGTGGGCGCGAGTCCTGATGCCGCTCGTCAGCGTGATCATCCCCGTCCTGAACCGCGCGTTCTGTGTCATGGACGCGGTCGACAGTGTCCTCGCCCAAACCCATCACGACGTCGAATGCATCGTCGTCGACGATGGTTCGACAGACGGGACGTTTGACGTCGTCACCGAGGCGTGTGCAGACGAGCCGCGCGTCCGCGTCTTCACTCAGGATCATCACGGAGTGTCCGCCGCGAGGAACCGAGGTCTGCGGGAGATGTCGGGCGACTTCGTCACCTTTCTCGACAGCGACGATCTCATGCCGCCGGGTCGGGTCCGTCGCCAGCTCGACCTCCTCGGCGAGAAGGACTGCGACGCAGTGTTCGGCACGGCCGATTCATTTGCCGTGCCCGGCGTCTCCGCCCCCGCTTGGGTGCAGGCCCGACCCGACTGGGGGAACGGGTACGCATGGATCACATTCCTCATCGCCACTGCTCACCTTCGACTCGTCGACGGGTTCGACGAGTCGCTGGCGATGGGCGAGGACATCGATCTGATCGTGCAGCTGCGCCTGGCGGGGGTTCGAGTCGCCGCCGTCGACGAGACCTTCGTGATTCGGAGGTTCCACGGGGACAACCTCACGTACGGCCTCGACGCGAACGACTCTGCACTTCGAGATGCCATCCGCCGGCACGCCGCCCGCCGCCGCAACTCGGCCTGACATGACCGACGCCGCCGACGACGGGAGTGCCGCGCTGCACGAGCTGCTCACGACGGTGAACCAGACGTGGGAACAGATGCTCGAGCGCAGCCCGTCGACGATCCGCCGGGTGCGCATCGCGGAGAAGGATCTCGAGATCGTGCTCGTCGGCGAGGAGCTCACGTCCATCCTCCTGCCGGGCCTCGAGTGGCACCGCGATGCGATCGGTCGGCCGTCAGTGACCGTCGGCGCGTGGGACGCCGAGGCCACCGCTGTTCCGCTTCCGGCTCCGTTGGTCGCCCGCGATCCGCTGGTCAAGCGGTGGACGGCGACGCACCAGGGCCGGCTGATGGCCGGCGCCGATTGGTCGGATCCCGGCATGTTCCGTTTGGGAGATCGGTACGCCGACCGTCACCTCCTCGGCGTGAGCAGCCCGGTCGTGCTGCATCGGTGGGAATCCGGCGCACCCTTGCGACGGCAGCTGTGGTGGGCACTGGGGCCCGAGGTGTTGTTCGCGCACGCCGCCGCCGTCGGCAGCACGGAAGGAGCCGCGCTCATCATGGGCGCGTCAGGATCGGGAAAGTCGACGACGTCGCTGGCGTGCCTCGGCGCGGGGATGGGGTTCATCAGCGACGACTACTGCCTCGTTCGCGACGACCCGCCCGTCGTGCACCTGCTCGCCCCGACCGCCCGGGTTCACGCTCACGAGCTCGCGCTACTCGGGGACTTGTCCGACTCCGCCGTCACCCAACGGCAGAGGGATGGCGCTCCGACGGAAAAGGCCCTGCTCTACCTCCATCGCGTGGTTCCGGAGCGTCTTGTGCAATCGGCTCCCGTACGAGTGGTGCTCCTCCCCGAGTTCGCGGAAGAGCGGTCACCACGGCTCGTGCGTGTCTCCGCGGCCGACGCGCTTCGAGCGGTTGCACCCGCCGCGCTCTGGCAGATGCACGTCGAGCCAGGGCGCGAGCTGCAAGGTTTGC
>JBEEFX010000109.1:0-4280 GCA_041166365.1 Acidimicrobiaceae bacterium | reverse complement strand
GTGGAGGTCGACGCCGGCGGCGACACGCTGTCCGCGCCTGTCGCGGTCGTCACCGCCGGCGCCTGGGTCACCAAGGTGCTCGGCGCCCAAGCCCCGACGGTGACCGTGACCCAGGAGCAGGTGCAGCACTTCGCACCGGCCATCGAGCAGGAATGGCCGAGCTTCATCCACCACCGCGACACGTGGATCTATGGACTGCTGACCCCCGGCGAGGGTGTCAAGGTGGACGAGCACTTCGCGGGACCGGTCATCGACCCGGACACGCGCGTGCCGCGCAACCTGGAGCACGACCGCGCGATGGTCCGCTACGTCGAGGAGTGGATGCCCGGTCTCGACCCCACGCCGCTGCACAAAGCGGAGTGCCTGTACACGACGACCCCCGACGAGTCGTTCGTCATCGAACGCGTCGGGCCGGTGGTGATCGGCTCACCGTGCAGTGGCCACGGATTCAAATTCACCCCGCTCATCGGGCGCCGGCTCGCCGACCTCGCCGTCCCCTGAAGGGCGGCGAGCCGCGTCTACGCCTGCTCGACGAGGCGGCGGGCGATCACTCGCAGGCACAGCAGCTCGTCGGCGCCTTCGAAGATCGACAGCACGCGCGCGTCGACGAAGTAACGGCTCACCGCGTACTCCTCGGCGTACCCGTAGCCACCGTGGATCTGCATGGCCTCCCGCGTGACCCACTCGGCGGCCTTGCACACGTACGCCTTCACCATCGCCGCCTCGAGCGTCCCTTCGCCCTTCGCCATCATGCGGGCGACGGCATAGGAGAACTGTCGAGCCGCCTGGATCGTGATGGCCATTCGAGCGAGCTTGGCCTTCGTGAGCTGGTAGTCGGCGACGGGCTTGCCGAACACCGTGCGATCGGAGGCGTACTGACGGGCATCCTCGTACGCCGCCTGCATCACGCCGATGGCTCGCGCCGCGGTTTGCAGCCGACCGTTCTCGAACCCGGCCATCTGGAGATAGAAGCCCTGACCTCGTCCGGCCTCACCGCCGACGAGGTTGTCGTTGCTGACGAACCAGTTGTCGAATGCCACCTCGTAGGAGTGCATCCCGCGATAGCCGATCGTGTCGATGGCGCGGCCTTCCAACTTCCCGCCGCGATCGTCCGTGAACTCGAAGCCGTGGCCTTCGCCGCGCGGCTTGGGGACGACGAAGAGTGACAGGCCGCGATGGATCTTCGAACGATCAGGGTCCGTCCGCGCGAGCAACATCAACACGTCGGCCCTCGCACCGAACGTGCACCACGTCTTCACGCCGTTGATCAACCAGCCATCGGCTTCCGGTGTCTCGGTGGCGGTCACCTTGATACCGGCGACGTCGGAACCGAAGTCTGGCTCCGTCACCGCGACTGCGGCCATCACCTCGGCGGATGCCAGCTTGGGCAGCCACTCCTGCTTCTGTTCCTCGGTACCGCCCTTCACGAGCGCGCGGGTCAAGATCTCCGGGCGGGTGATGAGCGACCCACCGGCGCCGAGCGAGCCCCGCGACAATTCCTCGGTCGCGATCACCATGCCGAGGTAGTCGGACTCGCCACCGGCCGCGAACCCTCCGTACTCCTCGGGCACGGAGAGGCCGAAGCCACCCATCTCCGCCAGTCCGCTGATGATGTCCTCGGGAATGTCGGCGTTGGTGCGGTGGATGTGCTCCGCCACCGGCCGCAGCTTCTCGTCGGCGAAGCGGCGGAACGTGTCCTGCACCATCTCGAAGTCCTGGTCGAGGTGACGCGGGCCATCGGTGCCCGCCAGTGAAGCAAGGAAGGCGGGGGAGCGGAAGATGGAGACGAAGTCGCGCGCGCCGTCGAGCGCCCCGGAAGCGACGTTCCACTCCGCCTCGCGGCCGTACGTCTTGCCCGCCAGCTCGGCGACGGCGTCGGCGACGAACGCGCACGTGATCCGTGCCTCGGTGTCGCCCTTGCCTCCGTAGTCCAGCAGCGTGCGGGCTGTCTCGACGGCGGCGGCCGCGTGGGCCAAGTCGTAGGCGAGCACCTGGTTGTCGTCGATCGACCCGGCTGCGGCCAGGGCCGAGACACCGGCGCGCACGACGGCGTTTGCGAGATCGACAGCGGTTGCGGCGGCGGAGAGGTCAGGCTCGGTCACGGCCCGAGAGGCTACCGACGCGGCACTTTCTGAGGGAAGGTGGCGCGTCACTACGCTCGGGTCGATGACGACCTACGACCGTCCGTTCGGCCGGTACTACGAGGACTTCGAGCCGGGTGACGTCTACAAGCACTGGCCGGGCAAGACGATCACCGAGTACGACGACCACCTCTTCTGCCTCATCACGATGAACCACCACCCCACGCACCTCAACGCGTGGTTCGCGGAGCACGAGAGCCCGCACGGCAAGAACCTCGTCGTTGGCAACCTGGTGTACTCGCTGGTGCTCGGCATGAGCGTCCCCGACGTGAGCGGCTCGTGCATCGCCAACCTCGAGGTCGAGACGCTGCGCCACGCCAAGCCGACCTTCCACGGCGACACCATCTACGCCGAGACACGAGTGCTCGACAAGCGCATGACATCGAACCCGGATCGCGGCATCGTGGCCGTCGAGTCCAAGGGCATCAATCAGCGGGGCGAAGAGGTCTGCTACTTCAAGCGCAAGCTGATGGTCTGGACGCGCGATGCCGCCCCGCCGCGCGGACGCCCCTACGACGAGTCGATCTGGGAGAGCGCGGAGTCTTGACCGACGCCCGCATCGATCCGATGGCCAACGCGTTCGGCGCGGCTGCGGCGGACTACGAGCGGGCGCGCCCGTCCTACCCGCCCGAGTCGATCGACGTGCTCCGCCGAGACCTCGGTGTCGGCCCTGGCGCACGCGTGTGCGATCTCGCGGCGGGCACCGGCAAGCTCACCCGGCTCCTCGTGGCCACCGGCGCGGACGTCGTGGCGGTCGAACCGGTGGCGGGGATGCGCGATCAGCTCGCTGAGGTGCTTCCCGACATCGACGTCCTCGATGGCACCGCCGAGTCCATCCCGCTCGCCGACGACTCGGTCGACCTCGTGACCGTCGCGCAGGCGTTTCATTGGTTCAAGTTCGACGAAGCGCTCGCCGAGATCGGGCGGGTGGTGAGGCCGGGTGGCGGTCTGGCCATCCTGTTCAACCAGCGTGACGAGCGCGTGGACTGGGTCAAGACGTGGAACGACGCCATCGAGTGGCACTCCCGCCGAATCTCGTACTACCAGACGACTGACTGGACGTCGGTGCTCGCCGACGGCGGGTTCCGCGACATCGACCACGTTGCCATCGAGTGGGTCCAGCCGATGACTCGCGAGCTCCTGGCGTCGCGGGTGCGCTCCGTGAGTTACATCGCCGACGAGCCGGCGAACGTCCAGCAGGAGTACGTGGACCGCGTGCTCTCGCTCACCGAGGGCTTCGCCGACACGTTCCCGCTTCCGTACGTCACCCACGTGTGGTCCGGCAAGAGCGGCTGACCGCGCTGCAGCGCGATCTCCTCGAGTGGGGGGAGCGAATGCGGCGCGATCTTCCCTGGCGTCGCTCGCGCGATCCGTGGGCGATCCTCGTGTCCGAGCTGATGCTGCAACAGACGCAAGCGCCGCGCGTGGTGCCGAAGTTCGAGGCCTTCGTCGCTCGCTTCCCGACCATCGATGCCTGCGCGTCAGCCTCCGTAGGAGACGTCGTCGACGCCTGGCAGGGCCTTGGCTACAACCGGCGAGCGGTCAACCTCCATCGTGCGGCCGTGATCGTGGCGGATCGGCACGGCGGTGTGTTGCCCGCCAACCTGGACGAGTTGCTCGCGCTCCCCGGCGTCGGTCCGTACACCGCGCGTGCGGTCCTCGTCTTCGCCTTCGAGCACGACATCGGTCTCGTCGACACCAACGCCGGACGTTTCGTCTCCCGTGCGCTCGCCGGTCGATCGCTGAACGCGGACGAGGCGCAACGACTGGCCGACGCCGCGGTGCCGCACGGACGAGCGTGGGCTTGGGGGCAGGCCGTGTTCGACCTGGGCGCGGCGCTCTGCACGAAGCGCGCGCCCTCCTGTGGTGCGTGCCCCGTCGCGACATCTTGTGCCTGGGCCGAAGCCGGCTTCCCCCAACCGGATCCCGTCCTCGGCTCCGCCGGGGTGAGCAAGGGCCAGTCGAGGTTCGCCGGATCGTTCCGCCAAGGTCGCGGCCGGCTCGTGACGGCATTGCGGTCGGGCCCGGTCTCCGCCGCGTCGATCGCGGTCGCCGCCGGGTGGCCCGACGACCCGGCCCGCGCCGCCGACGCCGTCGCGTCGCTCGTCGCCGACGGGCTCGCCGTAGTCGACCACCGCG
>JBEEFX010000108.1:0-8665 GCA_041166365.1 Acidimicrobiaceae bacterium | reverse complement strand
GGTGATCAGGTACTCGGTATCCGACGGCAGGGTGATGACAGCGGAGCCGTGACGGTTGGTGCTTGCAGGGTTGCTCATCGCGTGTCCTCTTCGTGTTGGAGCTCGACGAGGAGATCGTCGAGCTGGTCGAGCCTGGAGTTCCAGGTGCGGGCAAAGGTGCTCACCCAGTCGTGGACGGGTTTGAGCGCGAGGCCGTTGACCCGGTACCAGCGGTGCCGTCCGTCAGCGCGTACGAGCACGATGCCGACCGCTCGCAGCACGGCGAGGTGCTTGGACACCTGTGGCTGGCTGATTCCGAGTCGCTCGACGAGCTCGCTCACCGTCACCTCGCCGGCGCCGATCGCGTCGACGAGCTCTCGACGGCTCGCCTCGGCGACGGCGTTGAACGCATCCGTCGTCGTCGGGGTTCGAGCCATCGGCATATCATATGCCGATATAGGAATATGTCAAGATCGCGGCACCGCCTGCTCGAGCCGCGATTCCGCTGAGTGTGATGGGCTGCGGGGATGACCGAGACCGACGACGTCGTTTCGTTGTGGCGACTTCAGGCGCAGTACGCCGACATCGTCACCCGCCGGGCCTGGCCGGAGCTCCGCGAGGTGTTCCTTCCGGACACGCGCGTCGAGGTGGACACGGTGACGAACCCGCTGCGGACATTCATCGGACCGGACGCCTTCGGGGACTTCGTCGGCGCGGCCATCGAACGCTTCGATCACTTCGCGTTCGTCATCCTCAACACCGTGGTCGACATCACCTCGGACACCCAGGCGTCCGGACGGATCTTCATGTGCGAGATCCGACACGACCGCGAGCTCGACACCTGGCCGATCGCGCACGGGTGCTACGAGGATTCGTACTCCCGCGTCGACGGGCGCTGGTGGTTCGCGCAACGCAACTACCGCTCCATGGCCCGGATGGGGCCGCAGACAGCGATCTTCGGCCTGTCGAATTGACGCCGCCGCGGGCCGGTGGCGCAGACAGTCGAATCCCTACGGCCGGGGACCGCAGGTTCTCGATCGTGGGTGCTTCGGACTACGAGGGGAGCAAACCATCGCCGCGTAGGTGGCCATGTTGTCGAAATACATCCGCTCGGACACGCCGGTAGAGCCGACCGCGCTGACCGAGCAGCCTTGCCCGGTTTGTTCGGCGGATATAGATGACACCAGAACTATTTTCCCGGCATTCCAGACGCGCGGTCGGAACTAGTCAGAACCACAGCTCGCGGGAACGAGCTCGAGACAGCGACATGTCGAGGCGTCGGCGGAGACGCGCGATCGGCACGTTCCGATTGGGCACGGTTGGCCTCATCGCGGCACGCTCCGGCGCCAGAAGCGCAAGGTCACGAGGCCGCTTGCAAACAGAAGCGCGGCAACGACCCAGAAGGCCAGCACGTCGGGAAACCCAGCGAAGACACCGACGACCGCTACCAGTACGGCGAGGCCGAGTTCAATGAGTGCCGGAAAGAGCGCAAGACCTCGCGGGTTCTCCCACCATGGCCGGAGCAGTGTTAGTCGAAGCCGCGTTCGCGTTTCGGCTTTCATCAACCGCGAGCCCAGCGGAAGAGCACCACGCATATTGCCCGATCGGCCTTCCCATGAAGCCGTGAGATCGCCACTTAGCGGCGGCTACTTCGGTTTTCGCTCATTCGACTCCCAATAGGCGTGTCGGTTCCCTCGCCACGCCTCGGGATCGCCAATCAGCCGCACGGCGGTCGGGAATCGCCAGACGCCGCGCACGAGCCCGGTCGCGAGCACGACGAAAGCCCACGACCCCCACGCAATCATGACGAAGCCACCTGCCATCGCGTTCACTTGGCCGACCAACAGAACGACGCCGAAGAAGCACATCGGACTGGTCAGAAACGTGCGCGTTACTACCGACCACGAGTGACCTTGCCGTCGAAGCACACGAGCCACGAACACGCGCGGGATGCAACCGATGCAGAGAACCGCTACACCGACGGCGGCCATCGCCATGCGCCCGATCTTCGCGCCGTGGACAAGCGATCGACCATCCGGAAATGCCTGTGCGTTCAGCCCACAGCGCGTGCGGATCAAACCGACGAAGCTGGGCAGATGGCGCGCCACCGGGAACACCCGCTTCGGGCTGGCGATCGGGTGACGTTGACGAAGTTCCCGTTCAGAGGGAAGCGGCGACGCGCGGCGACACTGATCCGGCCGAAAAAATGGTTCGGTCAGCGCGCATGGCTTGTGGATCTTGACGGAGGCTGGGTGAGTTCCGGGAAGCCGGGGAGCGTCAGGACCACCGTCACCGAGCGTGTGATGCAACTGCGAGACGAGCGACTCGCCGACTAGCGCGGGAAGTGCCGATCTCGCCTGTCGATCGCGGCCCGAGCGGACGCTGGTACCGCACAGTACGGTGCGGCGCGCAGCGCAATTCCGGCGGATCACAGAGGAGGTCGACATGGGGGAACTACAGGCGGCACTTGAAGGCATGTTCGACGCGTTCGAGCGCGGCGATACCGAGGCACTTGTGGCTTCGGTCGCGAGCGAGGCTCAGGGCGTCGACGAGATCTCTCGCAAGTGGATGAGGGGCGCGGACGAGGTGCAGAACTACCTACGCGGGCTTGTCTCGATGGTCACCGGGATGAAGACGGTCGTCACCGACGGCAACGAGACGATCGAGGGTGACACCGGTCTGCTGACTTGCTGGATCGACCAGGACTACACGGTCGAGGGCGCGGCCCAGCATGTGTCGGCCCCAACGACCGTGATCTTCAAACGCGAGGCAGGCGCGTGGAGGTTCTCGCTGTTTCACTCGATTCCGCTGCCTCCCGAAGAAGCCTGACCGGACGCTGCGAAGCGCGGGAAGTTACCCCGACAACCGTTCACCGGTACCACGCGAGACCGGCGGAACGTGCCGATAGCGCGGCGGATTCATCGGCAGCACCGACCGGCACTACCGCGCATGTGCCTGTGCCCACATTGGAGTCTGAGCGCCCAATTTGGTCGTCGAGATTCCCCAGACATTGACGTCGTTTGCTCTGGGGAAGCTCAGCCCGCAATTCGGTCGCTGAGGTTCCCCAGGCGCCCACGGACTCTCCGGCACGTCTGCGCGGGCTCCGAATCGGAACATCGCGCCATGTCGCAACGGGCTGGCCGGTGACCGCGGGAAGCGCGCATTTCGACGTCCCGCTGGAGTGTCAGCGCTTTCACGCGAATTTCCTGGTGGAGGTGATGGGATTCGAACCCACGGCCTCTTCGATGCGACCGAAGCGCTCTAGCCAGCTGAGCTACACCCCCGGGGTGGACTGAGGAGACTAGCGCCAGGGTCTACTCGGCTGGCACGGCGCTTTCGATGGCTTCGCGCAGCCGGGTCTGCAACACCGTGGTGGTCACATCCCCGCGAGTGCGCTCGAGCACGGCTCGCAACGCGTCGAGCGTGCGGCGCAGTCCCCCGGTGATGGCGTCCGGAAAATCGACCGTGATCAGCGCGTCGTAGACGTCGTCCATCAACGTGAGGAGCTCTTCGCCGCGGTCGAGGTCGCCGGCGCGGAGGCGGTCGAGCAGGTGGCGACGCATCTCGCTCGTGGCCTCGGCCAGTCCCTTGAGCCACGACGCCGGCATCACGACGAGGTCGGCGGCGGAGGGCAGGGCGGTGCCTTCGACGAACGCGAGCGTCAGCTTCGCCTCGACGAACTCCTTCTCGGCATCGGTGAGAAAGCCGGCGTATGCGACCGCCGGATGTGGCTCGAGCGCGTCTTGGCCTTCGCGCAACGCCCGTTCGGCTTCGACGATGAAGGCGACCGCCTCGTCGAAGTCGAGCCGGTGCACCGAACGGATCGCACTGCCCGACGCGCGGATGACCCGGCGGCACGCGACGAGTCCGACCTCGCGGGCTTGGTTGGCGGCCGTCAGCGACGCGGTTGCGCCACGGACGAGTTCATGCAGCTCGGCCCGGCGGCTCACGCCCGGACCTCGAGTCGAGTCGGTCAGCTACCGGAGCGCCGGAGGAGCAACGCCGGCTCTGGTCGAGCCGCACGGCTCGGCAGGTACCGCACCTTGCTGTCCCGCTCGACTACTCGCTGCTGCGTCTGCACGAGCATCGCCACATACGCGGCGAGGAGCAGGTCGCAGATCACGTTCAGCCCCCACACCGGCCCGCCGAGCAACACCGCCATGAAGAAGGTGACGCTCGCTGCGCCAGCAAGGGTGAAGAACACGTCTCGGCGACGCTTCTTGGCCTCGCTGCGAGACAAACGAAGGGCAGGTGCGAGCTCTCCACCGAACGAGCGCGCTTGCGACGTGCGCTGCAACGACGGATTGACGACGACGGCACGCCGCTCGAGCACCGACAGTTGGCGCTGGAACGACGAGATCGAGTCGGCTGGTCGACTCTCGCTGCGGTTCTGCAGGTACGGCGGCAACAACACCGCAGCCCAGATCACAGCCAGGATGAACAGGACCAACAAAGTCACGCTCCGCGCCTGCCTTTGGGACTCGGGGAACGTAACCCTCCGCGCCGAACAGATGGTGGATGGGTTGCGATCCGGTGAACGGAAACAGCGTTACCGCCCGATGGCGGTTATTACGGTTCTACTACGGTTCGACGTCGGACGTCCAGATCCTGCTAACAAAAGTTAGCAGATTTCGGAGGCCGTGACGGCCGGACCGGGGATCAGACCCCGAGGGCGTCGTCGTCGAGGTCGAGGGCCCGGCGGTAGCTCCCGGACCGTCCCCCGGTCTTCTCCCACAGGGCGATGTCGCCCAGGACCATCGACCGATCGGCGGACTTGCACATGTCGTAGATCGTGAGCGCCGAGATCGAGCAGGCGGTCAGGGCCTCCATCTCGACGCCGGTCCGGTCGACGGTGTCGACCTGGGCCTCCACCTCGATGTAGGTGTCCTCGATGCGGAAGTTCACCAGCACCGACCCCACGAGGAGCGGGTGGCAGAGCGGGATGAGGTCGGGGGTGCGCTTGGCCGCCTGGATCCCGGCCACCCGGGCCACAGCCAGGACATCGCCCTTCGTGATGGCCCCACGGGCGATCAGTGAGGTGGTGTCGGGCTGCATGTACACGCGGCCCCGAGCGACGGCCCGGCGATGGGTCGCCTCCTTCGGCGTGACGTCGACCATGCGAGCGCGCCCGAGTGGATCGAGATGGGTCAACCCCCGGTCAGACATGTGGCCGGGAGTTTAGGTGAGAGCGCTGGTCAGCCGCGTTTCGCGGCGGCCTCGCTGCGCTCAGCCGCCGATCTCCCGTGGGGCTGCGCCCCACACCCACGCAACCGGCTCGCTGGCGCTCGCTCGCTTGCCGGCGGCCTCGCTGCGCTCAGCCGCCGATCTGGCTCATCGAGCGACGGGGGCGGATGAACTGCACCTGGTTCACGGAGTGGCCGGCCCACTTGGAAGCCACGCAGCGCTCGATGGCCGCGGCCACGTCGTCGTCGCTGGCGCCGCCCCGCAGGAGGGCCCGCAGGTCGACCTCGTCGAGGGCGAAGAGGCACGAGCGCAGTTGACCGTCGGCGGTGAGTCGCACGCGATCGCACGTGTCGCAGAAGGCGTTCGTGACGCTGGCGATGACCCCGAAGTCGCCGTGGCCGTCGGCGTAGCGAAAGATCTCGGCCGGCTCTGGTCCGGTGTTGTCATGACCGGCGGGCTCGAGCGGATAGACGGCGCCGATCGTCGCCACGATCTCGTCGCGGGCGACCACCTTGTCCGCGGTCCACTCCCCCGTGGCGTCGAGGGGCATGAACTCGATGAAGCGCACGCTCACGCCCTTCTCGCGTCCGAACGCGGCGAAGTCGACGACCTCGTCGTCGTTCACGCCGCGCACCAACACCGCGTTGACCTTCACGGGCGACAGCCCGGCGCTGATCGCGGCGTCGATGCCGTCGACCACCTGCTCGAGGCAGTCACGGCGGGTGAGCGAAATGACGCGCTCGCGCTGCAAGGAGTCGAGCGAGATGTTGATGCGCCGCAGGCCTGCAGCCGCGAGGTCGTGCGCGATCAGACCGAGCGTCGTGCCGTTGGTGGTGAGTGCGAGATCGGTGCCGAGCCTCGCCAGCCGTTCCACGAGCACGGGCAGGTGGGCCCGCACCGTCGGCTCGCCACCCGTCAGGCGGATCGACGTGAAGCCGTACCGCTCGACGAGCAACCGGGCGAGCCGCTCGATCTCCTCGAAGGTGAGAACCTCCTGCCGAGGCAACCACTTCATGCCTTCGGCGGGCATGCAGTACGTGCAGCGCAGATTGCACCGGTCGGTCACCGAGATGCGCAGGTCGCGGTGTACACGGCCGAAGCCGTCGGTCAGAGCCTGCGTCACGACGGCCAGGTTAAGGGGATGACGTCGACTTCGTCACCTACACGCACGCTGTCGCCGTCAGGCAGCACGGCCAACGCGTTGGCCGCGGCCATGGCCGCGAGTTGATGCGATCCCTGGCCGCCCGCCGATCGCGCGTGCAAGGAGCCGTCGCGAGCGGCGATCACCACGCGGGCGTAGTGCACCTTGCCGTCCGGGTGACGACGAAGCTCGTCGTCGGCAGTCGCTGTGAGCAGCGGCCGGTCGAGCTCGTCATCACGATGGCCCATCATCTTGCGCAGGGCCGGCCGCGCCAGCAGCTCGAACGAGACGATGGAGGACACCGGGTTGCCGGGGAGTCCGAACACCGGAGTACCGCCGAGGGTGCCGAACGCGAACGGCTTCGCCGGGCGGATGGCGATCTGCATCCAGCGCATGTCGTCAGCCCGCTCCGACAGCACCGCTTTCACCTCGTCGAAGTCGCCCATGCTCACGCCGCCACTCGTCAACAACGCGTCGCACGTCGCGACCGCGTTTTCGATCGCCGCCGCGATCGCCGCGCGGTCGTCGCGTATGAGGCCGAGGTCGACGGGATCGCAGCCGGCTTCCGCGAGCATCGGCAGCAGTGTGTGCCGGTTGGACTCGCGAATCTGGCCGGGCTTCAACGGCGCGTTGCCCTCGACGAGCTCATCGCCGGTGGAGAGCACGCCGACACGCAGACGCGGTACCACCGTCACCTCGACCACACCCAGGCTGGCCAGCACGCCGAGGTGCGCGGCCGACAACTGCGCCCCGGCCTCGATCACGAGATCACCGAGATGGATGTCGTCGCCGGCGCGACGGATGTGGTCGCCAGGGCGAGCGGCGACGTCGATGCGCACACGGCGTCCTTCGTCGAGAGCCTCCGTCTGTTCCACGATCACGATCGCGTCGGCTCCCGCGGGCATCGCCGCGCCGGTCATGATCCGTGCCGCTTGTCCCGGCCCGACGGTGATCGTCGCGGGATCGGCCCCGGCGGCGAGCACGCCGACCACCGGCAGCTCCACCGGTGCACCGAGGGTGTCGGTCGCCCGCACGGCGTACCCGTCCATGGCCGAGTTCTCGAACGGCGGCACCGCCTCGGTGGCGATCACCGGCTCGGCCAGTACGCAGCCATAGGCCGAGGCGGTCGACAACCGCACGGCCGGCATCGCCTTCACCCGATCGAGGACATGCGCGCGCGCCTCCTCCAGCGGAATCAACTAGAGGCCCTTCACGAACTCTTTGAGGAAGGCGCGGAAGTCGGGGCCCAGGTCCTCGCGGCGGGCGGCGAGCTCGACCGTGGCGCGGAGGTAGTCGAGTTTCTTGCCGGTGTCGTACCGGCCCTCGGAAAACGTGTAGCCGTACACGCTCTGCTCCTTGAGCAACAGCGCGATCGCGTCCGTCAGCTGGAGCTCGCCGCCGACACCCGGTTGCACCTGCGCGAGCGCATCGAAGATCGCCGGCGTGAACACGTAACGCCCCATCACCGCCAGGTTCGACGGTGCGTCAGCAGCCGCGGGCTTCTCCACGATGTCGAGCACGCGGACGATGTTGTCTCCGACCGGCTCGGCGCGGGCGCAACCGTAGAGCGAGGGATTCTCGACCTCCATCAAGGCGATCACGCTGCTGTCCAGCCGCTCGTACGTCTCGATCATCCCTTCGAGCAGCGGCAGCCGCTCGTCGATGAGGTCGTCACCGAGGAGCACGACGAACGGATTGTCGCCGATGTGCTTCCGGCAGATCGACACCGCATGGCCGAGCCCGAGCGGCTCGCCCTGGCGAACATAGAAGATGTCGGCGAGGTCGGCGAGCGCTCGAACCTCTTCGAGGGCCTCGAGCCGGCCGCGCTGTTCGAGCTCGAGCTCGAGCTCGACGTTGCGGTCGAAGTGATCCTCGAGGCTGCGCTTGCTGCGGCCGGTGATGATGATGATGTCGTCGATGCCGGCGCGCACCGCCTCCTCGACGACGTACTGGATCGCCGGCTTGTCGACGACCGGCATCATCTCCTTCGGCTGCGCCTTGGTGGCAGGAAGGAAGCGTGTTCCCAGCCCCGCGGCCGGGATCACCGCCTTTGTCACCGTCATGGATCTCTCGTCTCGTCTCTCGTCAACGATGGTTCCTCGCCCCGGCGGAGCCTTGCCAGGTTGCCACGATGACGGACGATCACGAGCACGGCGACACCGCCGAGCGTTGCGACCTCCCACGCGGGACGGCCCGCGGCCGCAATGGCCAGGACGACGATCGCCACCATGGCGACCGACGCGACGACCGCTTTACGAGTGACGGTCGCGACTGCGACCCAGACGATCGCGCCCGCGAGCGCCGCCACCGGCTCGAGCACCGCCACCGTCCCGACGGCCGTGGCCACGCCCTTGCCGCCGC
>JBEEFX010000107.1:0-10966 GCA_041166365.1 Acidimicrobiaceae bacterium | reverse complement strand
GGCCGCCTCGACATCGTCGGAGCCGAGTCGCAGCGTCGCCGTGACGGCGCCGAGCCCGGTGACCTGGCCGACCTCATCAGCCAGCTGCCGGAGATCCTGGCGGACCGCACCCGCATGCCCGGGTTCGGTCGGCTACCGCAACTGTTGGCGCCCGGTGATGTCGATGCCGAGATGACCGCCCGCCTCGACGAGATCATGGGCGACCACGACCTCGAGACGCTCCCGACGCTCGACTCCGACGAGCTCGATCGAGTGCACGACGAGCTCGAGGCCCTCGAACGGGAGATCTCCGATCGCCGCCGCCAGTTCTTCGACCGCATCGACACGCTGCAGGCCGAGATCACGCGCCGGTATCGAACCGGTGAGGCATCAGTGGAATCGTTGCTGCAATGACCGACCGCCAGGGCGGCGCCAAACGAGTGGTCCTGGTCGTCGACGACGACTCGGCGATCCGACGCGTCGTGCGCACGGTGTTGGAGGCCGACAACTTCGACGTCGTCGAAGCGGCCGACGGCCCGGCGGCGCTGTTGTTGCTCGACGCGATCAACGGCCGGGGCCCCGAGGCCGTCGTGCTCGACATCATGATGCCCGGCATCG
Source organism: Acidimicrobiaceae bacterium (assembly GCA_041166365.1). Lineage (GTDB taxonomy): Bacteria > Actinomycetota > Acidimicrobiia > Acidimicrobiales > JACDCH01 > DASUCS01. The sequence continues at coordinate 10,369 of JBEEFX010000107.1, read as the reverse complement.
ACGGCATCGAAGTGTGCCGGCGTATCGACCACGATCGGGTCAAGGTCGTGATGCTTTCGGCGCGTGACGACGCCGACACGCGCGATCGCGCGGCAAAGGCGGGAGCCGACGCGTACCTCACCAAGCCTTTCTCGGCGATCGAGTTGCTCGACGCCGTGGAGAAGCTCACGCCGTGAAAGAAATCCGGTGACGGAGCCCGATGTACTGAGCAATCTCGGGATCTCGACTCCAGCGTCGTTGGAACAACAGCTCGACCGCTTCGCACTCGACGTCGGTGAGCTCTACGGCCGTCAGAAGGAACGCGCCGAGCAGCTCGAGCAGAACCTCGTGCAGATGCGCACCACCTTTCTCGAAACGGTGCGTTCGATGGCCTACGTCGTCGAAGCCAAGGATGCGTACACCGGTCAGCATCTCGAACGTTGCCGCGTGTACGGCAACACGCTCATGCAAGCGCTGGGTGTGGCCGGCGACTACCCAGACGCGGAGTACGGCTTCCTGCTGCACGACGTCGGCAAGGTGGGAGTGCCAGAACGCATCCTCAACAAGCCCGGTCCGCTCACCGCCGCCGAGTGGCGCGTGATGCGCACGCATCCGATCATCGGCTACCAGATCCTGCAAGGCATCCCGTTCATGACGACGGCGGCATCGATCGTGCGTTGCCATCACGAGATGTGGGACGGCGCCGGCTACCCCGAGGGGCTCAGCGGCGAGCAGATCCCGCTCCCGGCGCGCGTGTTCCAGGTGGTGGATGCGTTCGACGCGATGACCACGGACCGGCCGTACCGCGCCTCGCTCGGCGTCGAGCGGGCGGCCGAGGAGATCCAGCGAATGGCCGGCACGCAGTTCGACCCCGAGGTCTGCCGGATCTTCGGCGACCTGGTCGACACGCTGCCGCAACGCCTGTAATCGGCTTCGCTCGCGTCAGGCTTCCATTCGCTCGCGATGGTCGCGTACCCTCGCGGCGTGGCCGACCTCGAGACCCGAATGCGCGATTTGGGGGAGTTCATCCGGGATCAGCGCCGGGTCGGGCACCTCTCCCTCCGCAAGCTCTCGGAGATGGCCGGCATCTCGAACCCGTACCTCAGCCAGATCGAGCGGGGGCTGCGCAAGCCGTCGGCGGAGATCCTCCAACAGTTGGCGAGGGCGCTCGAGATCTCTTCGGAGACGTTGTACGTGCGGGCCGGCATCCTCGACGCCCGTGACAGCACCGCTGATCTCCTGGCCGAGATCCGGCGCGATCCGCACATCAACGAGGATCAGAAGAAGACGCTGATCCGCATCTACGAGTCGTTCCGCCACGAGAACGGTGACAGCGAGCCGGCCGATGCTGAGGGAGACCCGGAGCTCAGCCGGTAGCTTTTCACTCTCGTGCGCACGTTGGCCGTCCTCTCGTTGCACACCTCACCGCTGGTCCAGCCGGGCATCGGCGACAGCGGTGGCATGAACGTCTACGTCCGTGAGCTCGTCTCGTCCCTGGCCCAGGCGGGCGTGCAGTCCACCGTGTACACGCGGCGGTGGGACGACGAGCTGCCCGACGTCGTCGAGGTCGAGCCCGGGTTCCGGGTCGTACACGTGCCGGCCGGACCGATCGACCTTCCGAAAGAGCGGCTGCCCGAGGTCGTCGACGAGTTCAGCGACGGCGTGCTGGCCGATCTGCGCGCCGTCGACAATGTGGGCGCGATTCACGCCAACTACTGGCTCTCCGGGATCGCCGGTCACGCGCTGAAGCACGCGCTCGACATCCCACTCGTGTCGACGTTCCACACGTTGGCGCGCGTGAAGGCCGAGACGGGCGACGCCGAGCCACAACGACGAATCGACGCCGAGGTCAGCGTGATGCGTTGCTCCGATGCGATCACCGCGTCGTGTCCGGCGGAGGCGCAGCAACTTCGACGTCTCTACGGCGTGCCGTCCGAGCGCATCCAGCTCGTGCCGCCGGGGGTCATCCATGCGTTCTTCTCGCCCGGCGATCGGCGGGGTGCGCAGCGCGCGCTCGGCTTGACGGCGGACGGTCGACCAGTGCTCCTGTTCGTCGGCCGCATCCAGCCGCTCAAGGGTGTCGATGTCGCGATCACCGCGCTGGCCGCTCTGCAAGACCCCACGGCGGAGCTCGTCATCGTCGGCGGACCGAGTGGACCTGAAGGTGACGCGGAGGCTGCGAAGGCCCAGCTACTGGCCGAAGCGCTCGGTGTCGACAGCCGCATCCACTGGGTGCCGCCGCAGCCGCACTATCGCCTTGCCACCTACTACCGAGCGGCCGACGTGTGCGTCGTCCCGAGCCGGTCGGAATCGTTCGGGCTCGTCGCGCTCGAAGCCGCGGCGTGCGGAACGCCGGTCGTCGCCGCCGCCGTCGGCGGGCTGCGCACATTGGTCGAGCCCGGCCGCACCGGCTTCCTGGTGGAGGGACGCGATCCTGAGGACTTCGCTGCGTGCATCGACGCCGTGCTGTGCGATCGGACGTCCGCGCGGGCGATGGCGGACGCCGCCGCCGCGCACGCCCGTGGCTTCACATGGTCGACGACCGCCGCGCGCCTCCGCCGGCTGTATGCCGACCTCACCACCCGCGCCCTCGTCGACTGTGCCTGAGCGCTCTCTTCGACTGGTGCGCACGGAGGTCACAACGACGTCACTCGGGTGTGCAGCCGTCGGATCGCGCGTCGTATGACCGAGCCGTTCGACGACGTGCAGCTCGACGAGCTCGAGGCGCGGATCGACGCGTGGGCGCAGCGCGAGAAGCTCGAGAACCCGACGATCGCTGCCGTCGACCGCGGCGAGCCCGGCGAGCGGCGCTGGTACATCCGCATGAAGGGCGAGCAGAAGGACACCTTCACGATCTGGCTCACGTTGCGGCAACGGACGCTGCACTTCGAGACGTACGTGATGCCCGCGCCGGAGGAGAACCATCAGGAGTTCTACGAGCACCTCCTGCGCCGCAATCTCAAGCTCTACGGCGCGGCGTTCGCCATCGGTGAGGAGGACGCCGTGTTCCTCGTCGGGCAACTCTCCAACCAGGCCATCACCGACGATGAGCTCGACCGCATCCTCGGCTCGCTCTATGCCTGGGTCGAGCAGTTCTTCCGCCCCGCACTGCGGATCGGGTTTGCCAGCCGCTTTCAATAACTTTCATTGCTTTTCAGTCCAGATGCCGGTACGGTCGGGGGCGCCCGGGTTCTCCCATCGGGGAAGGGGAGGGCCCGGGCAACCACTTCACCCCGCGGCCGCCGCGGTACGTATTCTGCGACCGTGAAGCTCCAGCTGGTGGGCGGCGGTCGCATGGGCGAGGCGCTGCTGACCGGACTGCTCGCCGGCGGCTGGGCCGAGCCGGGCGACCTCGGTGTCGTGGAGAAGCTGGCCGATCGCCGAGCAGATCTGGCGAAGCAATTTCCGGGCGTCGCGATCCTCGAGGAGCCGGCGGAGACCGACGGCGCGGTGGTCGCCGTGAAACCGGACGACGTCGAGCGTGCCTGCGCCGCGGTCGCCGCGGCCGGCTGCGGTCGGGTGTTGTCCATCGCCGCGGGGGTCACGCTGGCGCGCCTCGAGCAGGCGCTCGGCGGCGAGGTTCCGGTCGTACGTGCGATGCCGAACACCCCGGCGCTGATCGGTGCGGGGGCGGCCGCGATCGCCCCCGGCTCTCGCGCCGGCGAAGGAGACCTCGCGTGGGCGGAGTCGATCCTCTCTGCGGTCGGCGTCGTGGTGCGGGTGCCCGAGAAGCTGCTCGACGCGGTGACCGGCCTCTCCGGTTCCGGCCCGGCGTACGTGTTCCTCGTGGCCGAAGCGCTCATCGAGGCCGGTGTCTTGGCCGGCCTCCCGCGTGAGGTGAGCGCGACGCTCGCCAACCAGACCTTGCTCGGGGCCGCCCGACTGCTGACCGAGACCGGTGAAGGGCCGGAGGCCCTGCGGGCCATGGTCACCTCGCCCGGAGGTACGACGGTCGCAGGGCTCCGCGCCCTCGAGCAGGCGGGCATGAGAGCTGCCTTCCTCGACGCGGTGCTGGCCGCCACCAAGCGCTCAGAGGAACTCGGCCAGGGCGGCTGAACGGGACGAAGTCCCCCCTGACAACACCAGCAACAGGGGCGTACAGTGCCCACAGCGGAGGAAGGGGTTTCCATGGCGCAGAGCCAGGCGCGCGCTCGGTTCCTTACGGTTCTCGAGGTTGCCGATCAGCTGCGAGTGTCGACGATGACGGTGTACCGCCTCATCAAGTCCGGCGAGTTGCGAGCGGTGCGCGTCGGGAAGTCGTATCGCCTTCGTGAGGAAGACATCGATGCCTACCTGAGCAAGCAGTACACCCAGGCAGGCTGACACCGCTACCGTCGACCCTCCCATGGGTCGCCAGTACGACACCGTCACCTTTCTCTCCGATTACGGGCTGGCCGACGAGTTCGTTGGCGTCGTGAAGTCGGTCATCCGCTCGATCGCTCCTGAGGTCACCGTCATCGATCTCACGCATGACATCGAGCCGCACGACGTGCGCGGCGCAGGCCTCGCCTTGGCGCGCAGCGCGCAATATCTCGTGCCGGGTGTCGTGCTCGCCGTCGTCGATCCGGGCGTCGCGACCCCCCGCCGAGCGATTGCCGTCGAGGTCGGTGATGGCGAGTCGGTGTTGGTCGGACCGGACAACGGGTTGCTGGCACCTGCCGTCGCGATGGTCGGCGGGGCGGGCCGCGCCGTGGCGTTGAACAACACCGACTACCAACTGCCCGCACCAGGGCCGACGTTCGCGGGCCGTGACGTGTTCGCCCCCGCGGCCGCGTATCTCTGCAGGGGCGTCGACCTCGCGGAGCTCGGCGATGTCGTGGACCCGATCACGCTGATGCCCGGTCTGATGCCGATCACCCGCGAAGAGGACGGCAACGTGGTCGCCGAGGTGTTGTGGGTCGATCGCTTCGGCAATGCGCAGCTCAACGTCGACCCCGACGAGATCGCGGCCTGGGGTGACCGCATCGGGTTGCGCTTCCGCGAGACGAAACGGACGGCCCGACGCGCTGGTAGCTACGCCGCGCTCAAGACCGGGGAGGTCGGGCTCGTCGTCGACTCTTACGGGCTGCTGTCCGTCAGCGTCGACCGCGGTTCGGCCGCCACGGAGCTCGGCCTGCACGCTGGCGACCCCGTGACCCTCGAGCCATTCGCCGACGAAGAGGACAACAGCGTGCCGATCCGACTGGGGAACCGCCGATGAGGAAGGGCACGACGATCGCGCTCGCGTTGCTGCTCGCGCTGATCTTCGGCGCGGCGATCCTGCAGTTCGTGTTCTTCGCCAAGTAACGCCGCTACAGGCGGGTCGCCAGCTGATCGCGGGTGAAGCGCCGCGCGCCCCGCGCGCACAGCAACAACGCCACCGCCCACACGAGACCACCGATGAAGATGGCGATCTTGATGTCGACGAGGAGCAGGCCGGTCGCTTGGCCGACAGCCAGGAAGATCAACGGGAGGATCACCGCGCCGCCGAGCTGGTTGGCCTCCTGCGACGTGCGCGCACGCGCTGACACCCGCACCATCACCGACAGGCCGAGCGCCGCGACGGCGGGTGCGACCCAGAAGATCATCACGCCCCACAACCGGGTGGGGATGAAGATGCGGTGCATCACGGGCCAGGCCACGGTGTTGGAAACGATGGCGAAGCACAGGAACCCGATCCACGAAACGAGCAGCGCGGGGACGTAGGCGGTCAGCAGCTTGGCGACGAAGAGATCGCGGTCGGCCATCGGAAGGTGGAGCAGCGACTCGAGGGTCTTGCGTTCCTTCTCGCCGGCGAACGCGTCAGCGGCGAGCACGGCCGACACCATGAGGGGAACGATGAGAAACAGCGGTGCAAGTAGATAGCCGTTCACCAACACGATGAGCTGTTCCCGCTGGGGCAACGCGAGGATCGGCCTCGCGAGATCACCGGGGATGTTGTCGAGGAAACGCGACAAGTCGAACTGATCTTGTGAGCGCGCGGCGATGCCGATCACCAAGGGCAGCACGACGAGCAGGAGGAAAGGCACCAGCAGCATCGGCAGCACGACCGCCTTCGATCGCCGGACGGCCGTGAGGTCCTTGGCCATCACCGCGCGGATCGCCGGCCAGTTCACGTGAAGCCCGCCTCGATCGCGAAGTAGACGTCCTCGAGCGTCGGCGTGCGTGGCACCGCGCCGTACACGGGCACCTCGCGGCCGACGATCGTCGCCACGACACCGGCGAGTGCCTCACGGTCGCGCACCCGGAGGTGCACGCCCTCGGGAGAGGGCGTCGCGGCGACAACGCCGCCGACAGAACGCACCAGCGCGAGGATGCGGTCGTCGATGGGCGCGCCGAGATCGACGTCTGCTTCGAGGCCGTCCCACAGCGCGGCGGCGAGCTCGTCGGGACGGCCGAAGGCCTGGAGGCGGCCGCGGTGGAGCACCGCCATGCGGTGGGCGAGCCGTCCGGCTTCCCCGAGGAAGTGCGTGCAGACCACCACCGTCCGCCCGTGCTCCGCGGCCAACGAGCCGATGAGCTCCACGACGTCGCGGGTGGCGGCGGGATCGAGCCCGGACGTCGGCTCGTCCAGGAACAAGACCTCGGGATCGTGCAACAGGGCGCGGGCGAGCGCGAGCCGTTTGCGCTGACCTGTCGAGAAACCCTGCACCTGATCGTTGGCGCGGTCGAACATCCCGAAGCGACCGAGCAACTCGTCGACACGCTCTTTGGCCTTTGGTCGAGCGAGACCGCGTATGCGCGCCGCGAACAAGAGGTTCTCGCGGGCGGTGAGGCGTTCGTCGAGTCCGGCGTTCTCGGTGAGCACGCCCGTGCGCCGGCGGATCTCGTCGCCGTGAGTGGTCGGATCGAGGCCGAGGACCCGTGCCTCGCCGCGATCCGGCTTCAGCACGCCATTCAACAGACGCACCGTCGTGGTCTTGCCCGCGCCGTTCGGTCCGAGCAGAGCGAGTACTTCGCCCGGCTGCACGTCGATCGTCAGATCGTCGAGGGCAACCCCTGTAGCGAACGAGCGCGTGAGACCCCTGGCCTCGATGACGGCGCTCACGACGTCAGTGTGACGCGGTCAGGTTCCTACGACACGCAATGCGGTCAGCACGGTGTGCACCCGGCCCGAGGTGGCGGGAGCCGTGGGGGGAGGAGGGGGCTCGGCCGGAGGGGCGTCCGCGGTGGGAGCGGAGGACGCGGACGGCGATGCGCTCTTTTGCCTGGGTGCAGGTGCGGGTGCGGGGGTGGGGTCAGGCGCCGGCGCTGAGCCGTCGTCCATGGACATGAAGTCGTGGGTCGTGTACATGCGGCCGTCGTCGCCGAAGCTCACACCGACGCCGATGTAGTTGTAGGCCGGGTCCACGATGTTCTTGTAGTGCGCGGGGCTGTTCACGAAGGCCGTCATCAGCGAGTCGACGGTGCCTCCGACGCCCACGTTCTCGCCGAGCTTCGACCAGTTGGCCGACACGTCACCAGCGAGGCTCGGGTTGTGCGAGATGCCGCCGTTGGCGACCATCTGATCGGTCCAATTCCGAGCGACGCCCTTGAGCTCGCCGTAGACCGCCAGCGGCCCGAGGCCTTGCGCTTGGCGGATGCCGTTGATCCTGGCGACGAATGCGGCCTCAGCCCCACTGTCGGCCGCGCTGGCCGGAGCCGGAGTCGCGAGCACGAACAGGGCGGCGATGACGACCGCCGACAAGACAACTCCCAGCAGATTGCGCATTGAGCGCATTTGCAGTTCCCTTCGATTCGGCAACCCGGCTGCCATAGGGATCGACTCCCCGTAGGCCCGTGGCTTTGCGTGCACCCGGGTTTCCCCGGGGTTGCCTGTTCGTCGATGACAGAGGAAGTATCGGCGGCTGCGCCCGAAACCTTGACCCGCCCGGGGAAGGAATCTCTTGAACCTCGCCGCCGTGATCGACTCCCATCCCGACGATGCCGTGGCCCTCGTGGATCGGGGGGAATCCACGACCTACGGAGCGCTTCGGCAGCAGGTGGCGCAGCTGCGGGGCGCGCTCGTGGAGCTCGGGCTGGCCCCGGGAGACCGGGTGGGCATCCTGTGCGGCAACAACGGCTACTTCGTCACGGCGTATCTGGCCGTCTTGGGTGCCGGGCTGGTGGCCGTGCCGCTCAACCCGCTGAGCCCGGCCCGCGAGCTCCAGCGCGAGCTGGCGGCCGTCGGCACCCGAGCGGTGATCGTGGGTCCGGCCGCGCAACCCTCCCTGTCGGGAATCGATCCCGCCGAGGTCCCGGCGCTGGAGCACCGGATCTTCGCTGACGACCTGCCGGCGGCCGAGCCGGTGCCCATCGTGGAGCGCGACGCGTCCGACCTGGCGGTGATGATCTTCACCAGCGGCACGGCGGGGTCACCGAAGGCCGCGATGCTCACGCACGGCAACCTGCTGGCCAACCTCGAACAGATGCAGGCTCACCCCGGCCGGGCGCAGACCGAGCACGACGTCAGCCTGGGCGTCCTCCCGCTCTTTCACATCTTCGGGCTCAACGTGGTGCTCGGGCTCTCGCTCTACGCGGGATCGCGCGTGGTGCTGATCGAACGGTTCGACCCGATCGCCGCGCTCGACGCCGTCAGAGACAACGGCGTGACGATCCTGCCGGGTGCTCCCGCGATGTGGACGGCCTGGGCCGCCCTGCCCGAGGCGACGCACGAAGCGTTTGCGACCGTGCGGCTGGCGGCGTCGGGTGCGGCGAAGCTCTCGTTGGAGGTCGCCGAGCAATGTGAGCAGCGTTTCGGAGTGACGATCTCGGAGGGCTACGGCCTCACCGAGGCGGCGCCGGTCGTCACCACCGCGTCGGGCATCGCCGCCAAGCCAGGCTCGATCGGGCTGCCGCTCCCCGGCGTGCGCCTTCGCCTCGTCGACACCGAAGGTGACGACGTGCTGGTCGGTGACGCGGGTGAGATCTGGGTGCAGGGCCCGAACGTGTTCGTCGGCTACTGGAACGACCCGGAAGCGACAGGGCGGGCGCTCACGCCCGACGGCTGGTTGCGTACCGGCGACATCGCAGTGGTGGACGACGACGGCGCGCTGTATCTCGTCGATCGCGCCAAGGACTTGATCATCGTCTCCGGGTTCAACGTGTACCCCGCCGAGGTCGAAGACGTCATCCTCGAACATCCCGCGGTCGAAGCGTGCGCGGTCGTCGGTGTCACCCATCCGTCCAGCGGCGAGAGCGTGAAGGCCTTCGTGGTGCTCGCCCCGGATCAGGTCGTCGAGGAGGACAGCCTCATCGCGTTCTGCGCCGACCGGCTCGCGCGCTACAAGTGCCCCGACAAGGTGATGTTCGTCGAAGAGCTCCCGATGGGACTCGGCGGCAAGGTCCTCCGCCGCGCCCTCCGCTGACGGAACAGCGTCTAGGGCGCGAGGAACGCTCGCAGCACTTGCTCGGTGCGGTCTGGTTGATCCCGGTAGGTGCCGTGCCCGCAATCGTCGAACAGCTCGTACTGCACGACGGATGGGTTCAATGCGCCGACGATCTCGTCTTGCGCCGACGGCGGGCAGACCGGATCGAGCTCGCCGGCCAGCACGAGCGTCGGCACTCGAATCGTCGCGAGGTCGTCGCGTAGGTCCATCGTCCGCTGCTCGCCGAGGATGAAGAAGTCGCCGACCGGTGTGTTCATCCGCGAGCGCTTCGCACCGTCGGTGAGGTTGCCGCTGTGCTGCGTGTACAACGGCAGGCACGTCGCCATGTACTGCGCGTTGATCTCCTCGTCGGGTGCGGTCCAGAACTTCTCTGCGATGTCGCGGGCGTCGTTGCCGCCGAGCTTCTGGAACATCGTGAGAACGTCCTCGAGCACCATTCGAGCTGCAGTGCTCGACAGGACGAGCTTCGACGCGAGGTCGGGGTGCCGCGCCGCCATGTGGATGGCCACCATGCCGCCGAACGAGTTGCCGAGCACCACGGGCCGTTCGATCTCGAGGGCGGCGCAGAAGCGAGCGACGTCGTCGGCCCACGTGTCGAGCAGCCAGTTGGTCGAGTCGTGCCGCTGATCGCTGCGGCCCTGCCCGCGGTGATCGAGGTAGACGACCTGATGGGTGTCGGCGAACCGCCCGAACCACGGCTTGAACAACGAGTGATCGAACCCGGGCCCCCCGTGCAGCAGGAGCAGCACGGACTTCTCGCGCATCGTCGGACCGTCGGGCTCGAGGCCGGCGCCCTCGCTGTCGAAGTAGAGCCGGACGCCCGGTTCGATCTCGACGCGCATCAGGCGGCCTCCACCACGCGCATCGTGGCCCGTCGAGGAGCACTCGTCAGCAGGAAGCCGGCGAAGATCACCGTGATGCCGGCAACGAGCGACACCGCGAAGCCGTCCATCTCGTTGAGCACGGAGTTGAGGATGCCACCGGCGCCGAGGATCACCGTGCCCACGGCGATCAGACCGTTCGCGAACGCGAGCCGGCGTGTC
>JBEEFX010000106.1:0-7092 GCA_041166365.1 Acidimicrobiaceae bacterium | reverse complement strand
AGGCCGAGGTTGACCGACCGCACGACGGGGTTGAGGAAGATGAACTGCCAGCCCTCCTTCAGCTCACGGAAGGTCTGGGTGAGGTTCGCCTCGTTGCTCTTGTCGCCGTTCGCCTTCTTCTTGGCCCGGCGGGCGGCCTCGGGCAGCGCGAGGGTGGAGATGAGGAAGGCCGAGGTGAGGAACGTGACCATGTCGGCGTAGAACGCGAGCGCGGTCTGGTCGGTCTGGAAGAAGTCGAGGGCGTCGATCCCGCCGAGCCATTTGGCCAGCTGGGCGAGCAGCGCGAAGAGGATGGCGGCGAGGGGGAAGGTGCCGTAGGCGGCGGCGAGCGACAGCGAGTTGGCCGAGGTGAGCCGCTCGCTCGGCACGATGTTTGGTACCGACGCTTCCTTCGCCGGCGACCACGCCAGCGTGCAGACCTCGAGGACGAGCGACGCGAGCACGAGACCGGTGACGCTGCGCACGAACGGGAGGGTGGCGATGACCACGGCCCGCCCGAGGTCGCACACCACCATGACCTGCTTGCGGTCCCAACGGTCGATCATCACCCCGGCGACCGGGGCGAGGAAGAAGCCGGGGATGATGCGGGCCGACATCACGAGGCCGACGGCCGCGCCGCCGGTGCCGCTGCCGAGCGACGCCGCCAGGATCGTGATGGCGAGGAAGCCCAGCCAGTCGCCGAGGGCGGACACGAACTGGGCGAGCCACAGACGGAAGAACTCGTTGCTCCCGAAGAGCCGCACGTGGAGCGAGGCCTGCTCGACGACGACCGCCGGTTCGTCGATCAGCGGCGGAAAGCTCGCCACGATCGGCGTGTCCGGTTCCGTCGCCTCGACCTCGTGTCGCTCAGAGGCCGGCTCCACCACGAATTCAGGTTAGTGATCGCCTGGAGTGCACCCAGATGACCGTTCCGTCACCCCGGTGTGCACCAGTCGTCAATCGGCCTTCTTCTTCGCGGCGGCCTTCTTCGCCGTGGCCTTCTTCGCCGGGGCCTTCTTCTTCGCGGCCGCCTTCTTCTTCGCCGGGGCCTTCTTCTTGGCGGCGCCGCGCTTCGGTTTCTTCGGCGCGGTCTCGCGTCTGATCTGGAGCAGCTCGGCGGCGCGCTCGATCGTGATGCCTTCGACGACGTCGCCCTTGCGCAGCGAGGCATTCACCTCGCCGTCGGTGACGTACGGGCCGAAGCGCCCGTCGCGCACGGTGACGAGCTGCCCGGACACCGGGTCGTTGCCGAGCTCGCGCAGCGGGGCCGCCGGCTTCGCCCGGCTGCGGCCGTACTGCTTCGGCTGGGCCAGCAGCTCGTCGGCCTGTTCGAGCGTGACGGTGAAGATCAGCTCCTCGGACTCGAGGCTGCGGGTCTCCTCACCCTTCTTGATGTACGGCCCGTAGCGGCCGTTCAGCGCGGTCACCTCGACCCCTTCAGGATCGACACCCACCACCCTCGGCAGGGACAACAGCTTGAGCGCTTCGTCGAGCGTGATCTCGGTGAGCGACATCGTGCTGAGCAGCGACTCCATCTTCGGCTTCTGCTTCTCCGGCAGCGTCTCGGCATCGCCGAGCTGCACGTACGGACCGAACCGCCCGTTCTTGGCGTAGACGGGCAGCCCGCTGGCCGGATCGGCGCCGATCGGCTCGTCGCCCTTCGGCGCGTTCAGTAACTCGACGGCCCGATCGATCGTGAGCTCGTCGAGCGCGATGTCCGCCGGGAGCGACGCGGTGTCGTCGCCGCGCTTCACGTACGGCCCGTACTTGCCGTTGCGCACGACGATCAGCTCGCCGTCCTCGTCGACACCGATGGGGATGGCATTGATCTCCACGGGATCGGCTTGCTCGAGGGCCTGCGCGCACAACGCCTTCACGCCGGGACTGCCGTTGCCGAACCAGAACTTGCCGAGCCACGGCTCGCGTTGCTCGCGGCCGCCCGCGATCTCGTCGAGATCGTCTTCCATGTGGGCGGTGAAGTCGTAGTTCACGAGGTCGGTGAAGTGCTGCTCGAGCAAGTTGACGACCGCGAACGCGTCGGGTGTCGGCACCAACGCCTGGCCGCGCTTCCACACATAGCCACGATCCTGGATCGTGGTCATGATCGACGCGTAGGTCGACGGCCGGCCGATGCCCTTCTCCTCGAGGGCGCGCACGAGCGTGGCCTCGGTGTAGCGGGGCGGCGGCTGCGTGCTGTGCCCTTGGGCCGCGATCTCCGGACCGGGTAGGACGAGCCCTTCCGTCAGATCGGGCAGCTTCGCGGTGGCGTCGCCTTCGGCCACCGAGTCGTCCTCGCCGACGAACCCGTAGACCGCCAGGTAACCGGGAAAGGTGATCGTGCGCCCGGAGGCCGTCCACTCGGTCAGCTCGTCGGCCGTGGTCGTCGCCACGATGCGAGCGGTGACGGTGGAGCCGCGGGCGTCGAGCATCTGCGACGCCATCGTGCGTTGCCATATCAGCTCGTAGAGACGCAGGTCGTCGCCACTCAACTCGCTGCGCAACTGCTCCGGTGTGCGGAACGTGTCGCCTGCCGGGCGGATGGCCTCGTGCGCCTCTTGCGCGTTCTTCGACTTGCTCGCGTACGTGCGGGGCGCGTCCGGCAGGTAGTCGCGACCGAACAGCTCCTGGATCTGCTTTCGAGCTGCGCTCAGCGCGGTGGCCGACAGCGTGGTCGAGTCCGTCCGCATGTAGGTGATGTAGCCCCGCTCGTAGAGGCCTTGCGCGACCCGCATCACTTGCTGCGCGCTCATCCGCAAGCGGCTGCCGCCGACCTGCTGGAGCGTCGACGTGATGAACGGCGGCTTCGGCCTCGACGTGTACGGCTTGGTGTCGACGCTGCGCACGGTGAAGGTGGCGCCGTCGAGGCGTTCGGCGAGACCGCGGGCCGCACCTTCGTCGAGCACGACGACCTCGCCGGGCTTCTTCAGCTGGCCGAAGGAGTCGAAGTCCTTGCCTTCGGCCACCTTCTGTTCGCTGACGGCGACCAATCCTGCGGCGAACTGCGGATCCGTCGGGAACGCCGCTTCGAGATCCCAGTACGACGCCGCGACGAACGCCATGCGCTCGCGTTCGCGCTCGACGACCAAGCGCACGGCCGGCGACTGCACACGCCCGGCGGACAGGCCGGTGCGGATCTTGCGCCAGCAGACCTCGGACACCGGGTAGCCGAAGAGTCGGTCGACGATGCGACGGCTCTCCTGCGCGTCGACGAGGCCGTAGTCGACCTGGCGCCAGTTCGTGATGGCATCGTCGATGGCGGTCTGGGTGATCTCGTGGAACACCATCCGCTTCACCGGGACCGTCGGCTTCAGGACCTCGAGCAGGTGCCAGGAGATGGCCTCCCCCTCGCGGTCCTCATCCGTGGCGAGGTAGAGCTCGTCGGCGTTCTTCAGGGCGTCCCGCAGCTCTTTGATGACGTTCTTCTTGCTGGCGTGGATCTCGTAGTCGACCTTGAAGCCGTTCTCCGTGTCGACGCTTAGGCCTTTGCTGGGCAGGTCACGGACGTGTCCCATCGATGCCAGGACCGTGTAGTCGCGGCCGAGGAAGCCCGCGATGGTGCGGGCTTTGGCCGGCGATTCGACGATGACGAGCGGTTTGGCCACGAATCTCCACAGCTAGGGGCCAAAGGGCCTCCGTGTCAACCAGGGCCCGAAGCGGCGCGGCGAACGACAGGATCCACGCGGCCCCCAGCCAGCGGAACCACCCTACGGACCTTCACTACTCTGCGCCCTCGATGGCCAAGGCGAAAAGCGCTGCTTCACCGCGAGAAGCGGCCACGGCGGCGCTCGACGTGTGTGTGCAGGCGGCCACCGCGTACCAGCGCGACGATCTGGCCGAGCGCCTGGCGCGCGCTCGGCAGCGGCTCGTGGACCCGCTCTTCCACGTGCTCGTCGTCGGCGAGTTCAAGCAGGGCAAGAGCTCACTGATCAACGCCCTGCTCGGAGTCGACGTGTGCCCGGTGGACGACGACGTCGCCACCGCGGTGCCGACCAAGCTGCACTACTCGAAGAAGCGAGAAGCGTCGGCGACGGTGAGCCCGGCGGCCGATGCGCCGGAAGGGACGCCGTCGACCGTCGAGCGGGTGCCGTTCGATCAGGTCAGCCAGTACGTCACGGAAACCGCCAATCCGGACAACGTCCGCCACATCGAGTCGGTCGATGTGGGCGTGCCCGCGCCGTTGTTGCAGAGCGGGCTCGTGCTGGTCGACACCCCCGGGGTCGGCGGCCTCGGTTCGACGCACTCGACGATCACGATCGGCGCGCTCCCGATGGCGGACGCGGTGTTGTTCGTGAGCGACGCGTCCCAGGAGTATTCGGGCCCGGAACTGGAGTTCATGCGCACGGCACGTTCGCTCTGCCCGAACGTCGGCTGCGTCATGACGAAGATCGACTTCTATCCGGCGTGGCGCAAGATCCTCGACCTCGACATCGGCCACCTGGCCGACACCGGCTTGTCCGCGCCGCCGTTGCCGATCTCGTCGACGCTGCGCCAGATCGCCGCGACGACGGGCGATGCGTCCATCGAGGAGGAGTCCGGTTTCGGGGAGCTCGAGACGTACCTCAGCTCGCAGATCGTGGGGCAGCGCGAGGAGCTGGTCGTGCGCACCGCCGCCTCGGAGATGCTGTCGGTGATCGCACAGCTCGAGAGTCAGTTCACGACCGAGCGCAACGCGCTGGCGGATCCCGACCGCGCGGGCAGCCTCGTCCACCAATTGGAGATCGCCACCGATCAGGGCGACCGGTTGCGTTCGGCCGCGGCGCGGTGGCAGATCACGCTCAACGACGGGTTCACCGATCTGCTCACCGACGTGGACCACGACCTCCGCGGCCGGCTCCGGCAGCTCACGAAGGACGCCGACAACGCGATCGACCAGATGGATCCCGCGGATGCGTGGGAGGAGTTCGAGCCGTGGCTGTACCGGCAGGCATCGGACCACGTCGTCGCCAACTACACGATGCTGCAACGCCGCGCCGGCGAGATCGCGGCACGGGTCGCCGAGCTGTTCTCCGCGGACGGGCACGACATCGCCGTGCAGCTCGATGTGCCCAACCCGGCGGAGCTGCTGAAGGCGGTGGAGGCGTCGGCGGACGTCGAGCTGCAGGAGGGCGACGGGCTCAGCACGGGCATGAGCACGTTGCGCTCGTCGTACGGCGGGGCGCTGATGTTCGGGATGTTCGGGCAGATGGTGGGCCTCGCGCTGATCAACCCGGTCGGCGTGGTGGCCGGCATCATCTTCGGCGGCAAGGCCTACCGCGATGAGAAGAACCGCGCACTCGCACAACGGCGCTCGCAGGCGAAGAACGCCCATCGCAAGTACACCGACGAGCTCGCGTTCGAGGTCGGCAAGGATTCGCGTGACACCGTCCGCCGCATCCAGCGCCAACTGCGCGATCAGTTCACCGCGCGCGCCGAGGAGCTGTACCGCTCGACGACCGAGGCGTTGCACAAGGCGCAGCAGGCCATCGAGGTCGATGCCAAGACGCGCACGAAGCGGCTACCGGATGTTGAAGCCGAGCTCGGTCGCATCCGCGGGCTGCGCGCCGAGGTGGCGGCACTCGCACCTGGTCTGGCCGGATCGAGCTGATGGCGCGACGGGCGTCGTTGCTCGACGAGGTGCGCGGTCTGCTCACACGGGCCGGTGATGTGTACCGCGACACGCCGCACGGCGCGACGCTCGCGGCCGAGCGAGCCCGGCTCGACGAGCCGTTGCGCGTGGCCATCGCCGGCAAGGTGAAGGCGGGCAAGTCGACCTTGCTCAACGCGCTCGTCGGCGAGGAGCTGGCGCCGACCGACGCGGGCGAGTGCACGAAGATCGTCACGTGGTACCGCGACGGCATCACCTACCGCGTGGTGATGCACCCGCACGTGGGCGAGCCGCAGCAGGTGCCGTTCTCACGTGATGCCGGCGCGATCGACGTGGACCTGCAAGGAATCCCCGCCGACAGTGTCGAGCGGCTCGAGGTCGAGTGGCCGTCGTCGTCACTGCGGGCCATCACGCTGATCGACACGCCGGGCATCGGGTCGTTGTCGATCGACGTGTCGGCGCGGGCGCAGGCGTTCCTGGCTCCGGGTGAGGATCAAGTCACGCCGGCCGACGCCGTCCTCTATCTCATGCGTCACCTCCACACGACCGACATCGGGTTCCTCGAGGCGTTCCACGACCAGGAGTTCGCGCAAGCCACACCGGTGAACGCGATCGCGGTGCTGTCGCGCGCCGACGAGGTGGGCGTCGGACGGCTGGATTCCATGGCTTCCGCGTCGCGGATCGCCAATCGCTACAAGCACGACCCGAAGGTGCGCCGGCTGTGCCAGACGGTGGTGCCGGTGGCGGGGCTGCTGGCCCAGTCAGGGTCGACGTTGCGGGAGGCGGAGTTCAAGGCGCTGCAACTCATCGGCACGGCCCCGGCCGACGAGGCCGAGCGACTGTTCCTGTCGGCCGACCGGTTCGTGCAGGCGCCGACGCGCATCCCGCTCACGTCGATGGAACGTGAGCACCTCCTCGATCGGTTCGGACTGTTCGGCGTGCGCCTCGGTGCCGCGCTCGTGCGGCAAGGCGCGGTGACGACGTCGAGCCAGCTGGCGAACGAGCTGGTGTTGCGTAGCGGCCTCGTCGAGCTGAGGCAGGTGCTGCTGTCACAGTTCGCGGCGCGACGCGACGTGCTGAAGTCACGCTCCGCACTGCTGGCGCTGGAGGCCATCGTCCGCGAGTCGACGGTGCCCGGCTCCGATCAGATCGCTTCGGAGCTCGAACGAGTCACCGCCGGCGCGCACGAGTTCGCCGAGGTGCGGTTGCTGAACGCGCTACGGGCCGGCGCCGTGAAAGGGGTGAAGGCGGCCGAGAGCGAAGAGATGGAGCGCCTGCTCGGGGCGGAAGGCCCCACCCCGGCCGCCCGGCTCGGGCTCGAGGGCGGGGCCGGCGACAGCGAGATCCGCACCGCGTTGCAGAACGCCATCGCCCGCTGGCAACGCCGCGCCGAGAACCCGCTGTCGAGCCGCGACGTGGCCGAGGCGTCCCGAGTCCTCATCCGCACCTGCGAAGGCATGCTCGTCGACGTCTCCTGACACCAAATCCCACTCAGGCGTCTACAGATCTGTAGACGCCTGAGTGGGATT
>JBEEFX010000105.1:0-3907 GCA_041166365.1 Acidimicrobiaceae bacterium | reverse complement strand
CGTTGCGTGAAAAGTGAACGAGCGCTCGTTTTTGTAACCCAGCTGCGGCTGTCGACGCAACCGGTCAACGGTCACACGGGCGGTCGGCCGTCAGGCCGTCAGCAGGCCGTAGGTGTCGGTGTGACCGTCCAGGAGCTCCGCGCTCGGGCCGCCGAGCCAGTCGAGCGCGACCGCGTACAGCGAACGGGTGTCGACGGCGGCCGCGAGGTCGCCGTCGACGAGGTGGCCGAGGTCGATCTCGCCGTGCAGGCCGCCGTGCACCTTGCGACCGGCGACGAACTGCACGCCGCCATGACCGTGATCGCTGCCGTCGCTGCCGTTCTGCGCGGCACGGCGGCCGAACTCGCTCGTCGTCAGCAGCAGCACGTCATCGGCGTGCCCGGAGGCCTCGAGTGCGGTGAAGAACGACGACACGCCCGTCGCGAGATCGCCGAGCAGCTGCTCGTGGTCGGCCGCCTGGTTCGCATGCGTGTCGAATCCCGATCCGCCCACGAGGAACACCCGCGTGCCGAGATTCATCCCGATCATCGTGGCCGCCGTCGTCAAGCTCTCCGTGATCGGACCGGTCTCGGAGGAGGGCGGCGCGGCCGCCTGCGACAGCAAGGAGACGGCTTTGGTCGCCGCGCCGACGGCCTGCTGCGCCTGCGACAGCATCGGGTCGCTCGACACCGGCTGCGCCATGGCCGCGAACGCGTCGCCCACCCTGGAGCTCATCACCTTGAACCCGGCCAAGTCGTTGACGACCGTCGACGCGGAATGCTCGGCTCGGAGCGCCGGCACCCCGTTGCCGCCCAACGCAATGGCGGCCAGCGGGTTGTCCTTCGCCGCTCCGGTCGCATCCAGCCATCGACCGATCCATCCGGTCGTCTGCCGGTGCTCCGGGCTCGCCGTCCACCATGCGGCGAGCGACTCGAAATGCGAGCGGCTGTCGGCGGCGAATCCGATCTGCGGCAGGATGGCCAGCTGGCCCGCATCCCACAGCGGGAGCAGCGGTTGCAGCGCGGGATGAAGGCCGACCGTGGTCACGTTGGTGAGCGCGACGAGCTTGTCGTCCGGGATCCCCAGCGTCGGTCGCAGGTCGTGATAGCGGCCGTCGTGTGGGATCACCGTGTTCAGCGCGTCGTTGCCGCCACTGAGTTGCACCACGACGAGCACGCTGCTCGGGTTCGCCGGCGAAGGCGACGAGCCGCCGGGCGTCGTCGTTCCGCGGTCGCGTACCAGACCGGCCCACGCGGCCGCGCCGGTGACCGCGGCTCCCCCGGACAAGGTGAGGAATTGCCGTCGGTTCAACACAACGAGAGCTCCGGGGAAGCGAGCGCGAGGCGGAGCACGGCCCGCGGGTTGCTCTTCACTGCGGTCATCGCGGCGCGCGTCGCGTCGGCGAACCCTTCCGGTCTCGCGAGACTGACGGCCAGCGCGTCGTGGTCGGATGCGGTTGCCGCGGCGAGCGCGGCGTTCCCGTCCGGTGTCGCCTCGGCGATGCCCGCGGCCATGTTGTAGCGAGCGACGATGGTCGACGCGCCCAACCACGACGACCCGAGCGGCCAGCCCGCGACGCTCGGCGGGACCATCGGCACCTGCCCTGCCGCCCGCAAGCCGCCCAGCCGCTGTCGGTTCGTGAGCGTCGCGGTCGTGGCGCGTTGCGCGGCCACGAACCACGGCACCGGTTGCACGAACGTCGGTTGCGCCTTGCCCGCGGCCGCCGCTTCGAGGATGGCTCGCACCAGCACTCGGGTGTCGAGGTCGCTGCCCGCGAAGGTCTCGGCCAATTCCTGCACCAGTCCGTTGTCGACGGTCGGGCCGAGAATCGTCCGGGCCAGCTTGCCCGCGACGAACGACGCGCACGCCTTGTGACCGGTGACCGTGGCCACCACGGTGTCGAGGTCGTGGACCCCGTCCGTGCCGAGATAGCGCTGCGGGCTGTCGTCGTGACGCGACGCGACGAATGCAGACTCACCGGTGCGGCGATTGACCGTCCAGCCGGTCAACGCCTTGGCACCGGCCTGCACGTCGTTCTCGTCGTAGTTGCCGATGCCGAGCGTGAACAGCTCGAGCAACTCGCGGCCGAAGTTCTCGTTCGGCTGCGTTCCCGTGCTCGCGGCGCCGTCGAGGTACACCAACATCGCCGGATCGATCGTCGCCGCCCGCACCAGCTCGGGGAATGGTGCGAACGCCATCGAGCGGTAGGTGCGCAACTGCTGCACCATCAGGAACGGCGACTTCACCTTGTCGAGCGCCGAGACGAAGTGCCCGTGCCAGAACCACGCCATCCAGTCCTCGAGCGGACGCGCGGTCGAAGTCAGGTGATCGATCCACGCGCCGATGGCGGTCTCGCTCTGCTCGCGGTCCACCTGACCCGCCGGCGGCGGTGTGAGGTCGATTCCGGCCCACGGGTCCGCTGACGGGGGCACGCCGTGGCTGTCCGGATCGACGAGCCGATCGATCGTCGCCGCGACGCCGTCGGCGACGCGAGCATCGAGCTCGCCCGGCGCAAGCCCCCAGCCGGCGCGCCGATGCAGCAACGCGATCGTGGCGTCAGCCGAGGAGGCCATGGCACCATCGTCGATCGCTGATGTGATCACGGCGTGAAGGTAACTTGAAGACATGACGTCGTCGGCGGCGGTCGACGGACGCCACGTAGCCGTGATCGGAGGAACGGTGGTCTCGGCCGCCGTGGAAGCCGATGCGGAGGCCGTCGGTCGCCTGCTCGCCGAAGCAGGGGTGATCGTGGTGACCGGCGGACGGGAGGGCGTGGCCGCCGCGGCGTCCCGTGGTGCGATGGAGGCCGGCGGCTTGACCGTCGGGATCCTTCCGGGCCGCGACCGCGACGAGGCGAACCCGTGGGTGCGAGTCGCGGTGCCCACCGGTCTCGGCGAGATGCGCAATGCGCTCGTCGTGATGGATGCCGATGCGGTGATCGCGTTTCCCGGCGCGTACGGCACGTTGACGGAGATCGCATTCGCGCTGCTGGCTGACACGAGAGTGGTCGGACTCGGCACGTGGGCGCTCGGCGACGGCGTCTCGATCCTCTCGGCCGAGACACCCGCCGACGTCGTGCGGCTCGCGCTCGACGACTAGCCGCATACCGTGAACGTGGCCGGCCCTTCCCCCGGCGCGTCGATGACGGCGTTGTGGTCGGCGCCCCATTCCGTGATGGCCTGCACCAGCTCGTTCGTGTCGCCCGTCGTGTCGCCGACGATCGTGTCGCGCAGACACGAGCGGCCGGCGCCGTCGATCCAGGTCACGTACGAGTCACCGCCCCATCCGGTGATGGCCCGGTCGACCTGGGCGCCGGACGGCAACGAGTCGAACAGCACCTCACGCAGCACGAGCGCACCGAGCGTTCCGACATTGCTGGCCGTGCCGTCAGCGGCGGGCGCCGGAACGGCGACCGGCCCTTCACCGTTGACGTAGCGCGCCGCGTCGAGGATCTGCTCGGACGTGATCGGAGGCATCGCGAACGCGCTGTCGAGTTGGGCCTGGCCACCCGAATCGAGCAGTTCCTGCACGAAGAGCGAACCCTCGTCGTACGGCGCTTGCGCCAACGCGAGCAGGATCGGCGGCAGGTCGAAGATCTCGGGATGCTGCGCGATCAGCTCGGCCTGTTCGGTGGTGGCCTGCACCTGCTCGGCCGGCGTCATCGACGCGACGTACGCCTCCTCGATCCTTCGAGCATTGCCCTCGACGAGTCCGCTGAATCCGAAGCCGGACTCGTCGTCGGTGTTGTCGAGCTGCGGTCGGTTCAGATCGAACCACTGATCGTCGAGGGCATGCGTGAGCTCGTGGGCGATCACTTCTCGGACGAACGGGGTGGTCGTCGTCGCGCGCACGACGAGCCGCTTGGTCTCCGGGTCGTCGAACCCGGCGACGGCCACCGACAACAACGATTCCTCCTCCTTGACGAGGT
>JBEEFX010000104.1:0-7381 GCA_041166365.1 Acidimicrobiaceae bacterium | reverse complement strand
ACGGGGATCGAGCGATCCCGACGGTGTTGGCGGCGTCGGTCTCCCTCATCGTGGGGATGGCGCTGGTCGGAGTGCGCGGCGAGATCGACTCACAGATCACGGCATTGGTCTTGGTCGTCACGGTTGTCGGCGGAGCACAGATCGGCGGCCGACTGGGTGGGTTCGTGTCGGCGCTGATGGCCGCAATCAGTTTCGACTTCTTCCACACACAGCCCTACCTGTCCTTGAAGATCACGAATGCCAAGGACATCGAGACCACGGTGTTGCTGCTGGTCGTCGGCCTCGCGGTTGGTGCGATGGCCGATCGTCTGCAACTCGAGCGGATGTTCGGGCGTGAGGGTGCCAATGCATCCTCGGCCCTCGGGCGGGTGCTCCAAGTGGCAGCCGAGGGTTGTGCCGACGATGTCGCGCTGTCGGTGCGAGCGGAGCTGCTCCAACTGCTCAGTTTGCAGGAGTGTTGGTTCACCACGGAGACCCTGACGCTGACGACCATCGACAGCGGCGGTGCCATTCGAGGTGAGGGATCGGCCCATCTCGGTGGCGATTTTGCGCTTCCGGTCGAGGGCGTGGCGCTCGCGGTGACCTGGAACGACCGATGCTTCGGTTACGTCGCGGCGATCCCGGTGCCCGGGGTCATCGTCATGGCCGCCAACCGTCGGGCCGCAGTCGCCATGGCGGAAGTCCTGGGTCTCGCGCTCGCGGCCGAACCCGCAGCGGCCTGACGCGAGGAACTGGTCGTGGCTTCGATCCTCAAGCGTGTTCTCGTCGGCAAGCCGATCGCGACCTCTGAAGAGGGCCATCAGCGCCTGCCCAAGACGATCGCGCTCGCCGTGTTCGCGTCCGACGCGATCTCGTCGACGGCGTACGCCGGCGAGGAGGTGCTTCGTGTCCTGATCCCGGCTGCGGGCCTGCAGGTCGCGCTCGACCGGCTCGTGCCGATCTCGATCGTCGTCATGATCCTGCTGATCATCGTGGTCACCAGCTACCGCCAGACCCTCTTCGCGTATCCGAGCGGTGGGGGCGCCTACATCGTCGCCAAGGACAATTTGGGCGAGACGCCGGCACTGATCGCGGGCGCGTCGCTCCTCGTCGACTACATCCTCACGGTCGCGGTGTCGATCTCGGCCGGCGTTGCTGCAATCATCTCGACCCGCCAGGAGTGGGCGGACTATCGCGTGACCATCTGCATGGCGTGCGTCGCCGGGATGATGTTGATGAACCTTCGCGGCGTGAAGGAGTCGGGCCGCGTGTTCGCGGGACCGACGTACATCTACATCTTCGCCCTCACCTCGCTCATCGGGTACGGCCTGTATCAGTCGTACTTCGGGGGCCTCGGCGCGTTGCCGCCGAACGAGGAGGCGCTCAAGCAGTTGGGGGCGAACGGCGCGATGTTGGGCGGACTTTCCACGCTCATCCTCCTGCGCGCGTTCTCGTCGGGTGCCATTGCCCTGTCCGGTACAGAAGCGATCTCGAACGGCGTGCCCGCGTTCCAAAAGCCGGAGTCGAAGAACGCGGCCACGACCCTCACCTGGATGGGTGTCATCCTCGGTGTGTCGTTCTTCGGCGTGTCGGTGCTCGCTCACCGGCTGAAGCCGACACCGACCGACACCGAGACGCTGCTCTCCGTCATGGGGGCGGCGGTGTTCGGCAGGGGCACCGTGCTGTATCTGCTGCTGCAGATCTCCACGTTCGCAATCTTGATCCTCGCGGCGAACACCGCCTTCGCCGACTTCCCCCGGCTCAGCTCGATCATCGCCCGCGACGGCTACCTTCCGCGACAGCTGGCGAACCGCGGCGACCGCCTTGTCTTCTCCAACGGAGTGCTGGTGCTGTCGGCCGTCGCCGCGCTTCTGATCGTTGCTTTCAAAGGTGACACCTCCGCGCTGATCCACCTCTACGCGGTCGGCGTGTTCACCGGCTTCACGCTGTCCCAAGCGGGCATGGTGCAGCACCATCGCCGATTGCGAGCTCCCGGCTGGAAGCGGGGGACCGCGATCAACGCAGTCGGCGCGGTCGCCACCGGGATCGTGCTGGGGGTCGTCATCGTTTCGAAGTTCACCGAGGGCGCCTGGATCCCGGTGTTGCTGATCCCGTTCATCGTTGCCTTCTTCAGGGCGATCCATGGGCACTACCAGCACGTCGAGGACGCCCTCGCCATGCCGGAGGACTACCGCCCGCATCGCGCAACGCACACCGTCATCGTGCTCGTCGGCCGCGTGAACAGAGCGAGCATCTCCGCGCTGCAATATGCGAAGGCGCTTGCGCCTGACCGCCTTGTCGCGCTCACGGTGGTGAGCACACCCGAGGAGGCCGAGGCCATTCAGGAGCAATGGGCGCGGCACCGGATCAGCATCCCGTTGGAGATCAAGCTCTCGCCGTATCGGGACCTCGCCGGCCCGGTTGTCGAGTTCGTCGACGAGCTCGACCAAGCCCACGAGAACGACATCATCACGGTGATCCTGCCGGAGTTCGTGCTCAGACGGTGGTGGGAGCAGTTGCTCCACAACCAAACCGCGTTGATGCTCAAGGCTCGCTTGCTGTTCCGGCGCAACACCGTCGTCGTGTCCGTGCCGTATCACATCGAGCACGACAAGGCCGACGTCATCGGCGAGCCCGAGCCGCCTTCCTAGGCATCGGCCGTCATACTGGCGGAATGAGCACCGACGACGTCGACACGACCAAGATCCCGCAGACGCTTGTCGGTATCTCCTTCGAGGACCGGTTTCGCGCCCAAGAGTTCCTGACTGCGGCGAGCGGTCTCGCGGCGAAGGGAGCCCTGACGCTTCGAGATGCCGTGCTGGTGATGAAGTCCGATGAGGGCCAGACGATGGTGCACGAGACGACGGATCTCCAACCGGCGCGCACGGCACTGTCCGGCGCGATGTGGGCCGGTCTGTTCGGCTTGATCCTCGGCGGACCGGTTGGTTGGGTGGCCGGAATGGCGGTGGGTGCCGGGACGGGTGCAGTCGCGGCCAAGGTCGTCGACATCGGCATCTCCGACGAGTGGGTCGCATGGTTCCGCGACACCGTCGCGCCCGGCACCGTGACGGTCGCGCTGCTCGTCGAGCATCTGGACCGCAACGCGCTCGTCAAGGAAGCCGCCCGGTTCACCGGCGCCGAGCTCGTGTACGCCAACCTTGATGACGAGACGATCAAGCGAGTCGAGGCCGCGCTCGAGCAGTCGACCGACGACTGATCGGGCGAGCGTCGCCGCTCGCGTACCCCTCAACTCCTTGGGGTTCGGTCGTTGCGTCCGGGCCGGCGTTCAGGGATGGTTGGCACGTGGCCGCAGCAGTACTTGTCGTTTCGGCTGCGATCGTCGCCGGATTCGCCGTGCGGTGGTGGCGACGCAGCGCGCCGGTCCCGATCGGCGAGGGCATACGCGCCATCGGGCGGATCAACCATTCTGAAGGTGCGACGGATCCGTCGCCGCGGACCGGTTTCGCTGAGCGCCGGCGGCGACAGGTTCGATTCGTGTCGAGCCTGGTGCTGGGAGCATTGGCGGTCGCGATTGCCATCAGCTCGCATCGTCGCGGCTTGGCGGAAGTGTTCGCGTTGCTGTTCCTCGCTCGTCTGGCGTTCGAGATGCTCGCTCGCCGCCGGCACGTTCCGCACGGCCGCGTGATCGGCTAGGTCTGGAGCCACGCAAGCACTGCGAGAACTGTGCGGTGGTCGTCGGGTTCGACGAGGAGGTCGAGCTTGGTGAACATGCGCCGAAGGCTGGCCTAGTCCGCGCCTCAGACTTGTGAAGCCCAGGCGGCGAGCTTGCGCATGCGGGCGTGTTCCTCGGCCGACATGTTGCGGTCGGTGAGCCGGTGGTCGACGGCGGCGGGAATGGCTCGCCGGGCGGCGACGGTGTCGACGCGGCTCAGGAACGAACGCAGAAGGATGCGCCTGCCGATCGGGACGATGAATCGATCGATGCCGCCCATCGGTGGTGTGCCGCAGGCGAACAGCACCCAGGTGTCGGCGACATCGAACGCGG
Organism: Acidimicrobiaceae bacterium; assembly: GCA_041166365.1. Lineage (GTDB taxonomy): Bacteria > Actinomycetota > Acidimicrobiia > Acidimicrobiales > JACDCH01 > DASUCS01. The sequence continues at coordinate 3,396 of JBEEFX010000104.1, read as the reverse complement.
GATCGCCGGCCGACGCATTGGCCCAATCGATGACTACGGGACCGTCCGGCGTCATCATCACGTTCAGCGGGTGCAGGTCGCGGTGCACGAGCCGATCGCCGGGCAGCGGCGCGACCCGGATCCCTGGCGGGGCCAAGATCCGGTGGAGCCGCGCGTGGAGATCCGCCAGCAGATGCCCCGATCGTCGGAGGGGGAATGGCGGCTTGCCGACCGTCTCCATCATCGTCGGACCTTCGAGCCGGTCCATGACGAGATAGCCGTCACCGGCGTCGTGGACGTCCGGACAGGGATAGCCGTGGGATCGGACGTACCGCATGATCTCGGCCTCGGCGACCAGCGAGCGTCCGTCGCGCGCGACGCGGAGCACCCTGTCACGCCCGTGCTCGAAGATCTCGCTGTCGCGGCCCTCGGCGAGCTTCGGTCCGATCGGCTGCACGCCCGCATTCTGTCTGGCCTTCGCGCGTGCGGGTGCACCATTCGTCTGTCAACGTGGCCGTGTGGCCGAGCAACAGCTCGATGGCGGGATCGCGAACGCGGGCCGGGTCGTCCGCGTCGGCCCGCATGTTCTGCGCCCCTCGAGTGCGCACTCCGGTTCGATCCATGCCTTCCTACGAGCGGTGAGGCGCGCCGGATTCGAGGGTGCCTCGTCACCTGTCGGCATCGACGAGGACGGACGCGAGCGCCTCGTGTTCATCGACGGCGAGGTTCCCGTGGCGCCCTATCCGGACTGGAGCCAGTCCGACACCGCGCTGGCGTCCATCGCCCGGCTGCTGCGCGGGCTGCACGACGCCGCTCGCGGGTTTGACCCTCAGGGTCTCATCTGGAACGACAGTCTGGCTGACCCCGCGGGCGGGACGCTCGTGTGCCACAACGACGTGTGCCCGGAGAACGTCGTCTTCCGTGACGGCATCGCCGTTGCGCTGCTCGACTTCGAGTTCGCCGCCCCCGGCCGCCCCGTCTACGACCTCGCCCACCTCGCCCGCCTCTGTGTACCGATCGAGGATGACTTCGACCAGGCCCGGCTCGGCTGGCGGCCCGCCGACCGGCCAGCACGGCTACGGCTCGTCGCCGACGCCTACGGACTGGACCGGGGCAGTCGGGCGGAGCTGGTCACCACCATGAACGATGCCATCGCCCGCGTCGAAGCCGCCGTCCGGCGCAGCGTCGACGCCGGCGACCCGAACTCCGTCGCGATGTGGAACCGGACCGGCGGTAGCGAGCGCTACGACCGCCGGCGCCGCTGGTGGACCGACCACGACAACCAGTTCGCGGCCGCCCTCCTCTGACGCGCGCCGGATAGGCGGTGCAAGAGCTGCGGGCGGCACCGCTCGACAAAATCGGTTGTCCTCGGCAGTGACCATCTGCTGCACTCCGACCGCCGCCCGATCAGGCCGCGGTGCAGCCGTCCTGCGAAGCTGCATGTACGTCGAGGTCACCCTTGGTGTCGGCGACGACGCATGCGGTTGTGCCGTCGGGGCGGGTGAACTGCAGGGGCCGTTCGCTGCCGTTGAGAGGGTCGAGGCCGCCGGTGAACGAACTGAACCGCTTCATGCGACCAAGGCCCCAGACCACAGGACAGGCCGTGCCCGGGGGCAAGAAGGCGAGGTTGGCGTCGCCGTCCTGCTCGCCGTTGAAGGTGATACCGATCATCTCGCCGTAGGCGCTCGAGCCCAGTTCGGTGAATTGCGGCGTGAACGTTCCACGAGCCGACGCGACGGGCACCGCCGGGTCGAGACCGCAACGTACGACGACGTTCCACTCCGTGGGCACGGCGTTGTTTCCCTCGGCAGTGACGACAAACTGGCCGCCGGTACCGGTCGCTGCGTGACAGTCAACCAACGGGGCGTCCTTGACGGTGCACTGGCGCTTGTTGACGGTGGCGGCGACGTCGCCCGCTCCGTTGGTGGTCCCGGTGAACAACGTCTTGTCGCCGAGGATGTCGGTGGTGCGTCCCGGTGTCACGCTCGCCGTCGCCGCGGCCGTCGATCCTGTGCTCGAACCGGTAGCCCGGGCAGGTTCCGTGCCGCCATTGCCGCCGCATGCGCTGGTGGCGACAAGCAAGAGCGCGATGGTCGTGGTGGAGCGTCGAAGCCGCATGGCTCGGAGCCTAAGGGCGGGGCAGCACGTCGTTGAATCGGCACTCGGCGAAGGATCGAACGAGCCAATGCGGCGTCAGTCTCGGAGAGGTGCCGTTGCGACCAGCGATTCAAGCGGCTCCGGTTGACGGTGGCGCTTGGTATGCGAGCGGCGCGAGAGACTGGTGCGGTGGTGGTCGACGGCTCTGAGATTCGCTTCGCGAGGAACGGCGATGTGCATGTCGCCTTCCAGGTGTTGGGAGGCGACGCTCCTGACTTGTTGGTGTTGTCGAGCGGGATGCTGCCCATTGACAGCATGGACGACGAACCGTCGCTCGCTCGGTTCTTTCGGCGGCTGAGGTCGTTCAGCCGAGTGATCCGGTTCGACCATCAGGGGGTGGGCATGTCCGACCCGGTGACACCGACCGGTGCCACAACATTGGAGCAGTGGGAACAAGACGCCTTGGCGGTCATGGACGCGGCGGGGTCGGAGCGGGCCGGGATACTTGCGCCGCGAGACTCGTCGCTCGAGGCGATCTTGTTGGCGGCCACCTACCCGGAGCGGGTGAGTTGTCTCATCATCGTGAACGGCACCGCCCGTGTCGCCCGCGCCGACGATTACCCGTTCGGGATTCCTCCATGGGTGCTGGACCGCTTCCTTGAAGTCAACATGGAGCCCGACGCAGTCGATCAGGGTCTGGATTTCCTGGGTGCCGCCGCGCCGACGCTGGCCAGCGACGACGCGTTCCGCGCGTGGTGGATCAAGGCTGGCTATCGGGGCGCCAGCCCCGCGATGGCCCGGGCGATCGACGCCATGGTCGTGCGGGCCGATGTCCGCTCGGTGCTCCCGCTGGTGCGCGTCCCGACGCTGGTTCTGCACCGCCGCGACAACGGCATCTTCCACGTGGGCCACGGCCGTTACCTCGCCGAGCACATCCCCAACGCGACGTATGTCGAGCTCGACGGCAGCGATGATCTGTACTGGGTCGGTGACACCGACATCATGCTCGACGAGATTGAGGAGTTCCTCACCGGTGTCCGCGGTGGTCCTGGGTCGGACCGAGTCTTGGCCACAGTCGTGTTCACCGACATTGTCGGCTCGACCGCTCGCATCACCGAGCTCGGCGGACAGCGGTGGGGTGATCTGCTCGACCGGCACGACACCGCTATCCGCCGACAACTGGCACGTTTCCGCGGCCGGGAGATCAAAACCACCGGCGATGGCATCCTGGCCACCTTCGACGGACCGGCACGCGCCGTCACATGCGCATGCGCGATCCGCGACGCCGCCACCCAACTCGGCTTAGACGTGCGGGTCGGG
>JBEEFX010000103.1:0-4869 GCA_041166365.1 Acidimicrobiaceae bacterium | reverse complement strand
TACGAATGCCTTGCTCGCCGAGTTCGTCGGTGTCCGGCGGCGCCACCCACAGATTGAGCATCCCGAAGTACTCGAGACAGCCGGACAGCATCACGCCGCCGCCGTACAGATAGGCCGGATGCGCGTGAGTGACGATCTGGCCCGGCCGCCAGCCGTTGCGCCACCAGACCCGCGCGGCGGACTCGTACTCGAGCCAGATGTCGTGGCGGGTCCACATCGTCAGCGTCGGTGTGCCCGTCGTGCCCGTCGACGACCCGAGACGCACGCACTCCTCCCTGGCGGTGAACCGGTAGTCGCCGAACGGCGGGTGATCGGCCTCGCTGTCGCGGAGCTCCTGCTTCACCGTCGTCGGGATCTGGTTCACGTCGTCGACGTCCCGCAGGTCGGCCGGCGTGGTGATGCCGGCCTCGCTCAGCTTTCGACCGAACAACGGCGCCTGGCCGTCGAGCACCCGCGCCACCAGCGCTTGCAGCCGCTCGAGCTGGAGCGTGCGCAGCTGCTCGCGTGGCATCGTCTGGATCTCGGGATCCCAGAACTGCTGCTGCGGGTCGCGAGGCGCCGGACCGAGAATGGTCGGCTCGTAGCTCGGCATAGAGTCGGACGCTACCTGACGCCCGTGTCAGGAATTCTCGGTGTGTGGGGGCCATGAGCGAAGTCACGGTTGGAGTCGACATCGGCACGACGTCGGTGAAGGCGATCGCCGCCGACGGCGATGGCAATGTGCTCGCGTCGGCGCGCGTTCCTCACCCGCTGCTCATCAACACGGCCGAGGAGCTGGAGCACGACATCGATGCAGCGTGGCGCGACGGCGTGACGAACGCGTACGCGAAGGTGAGCCGCGACGTCGACGTCGTCGGGGTGAACGTCGCCGCGATGGTGCCGTCGCTCGGCGCCCTCACCGCCGACGGCCACGCGGCGGGGCCCGGGTTGCTGTACGGCGATCACCGCGGTCGGCGCGAGGGCGACAGTGACGGCGCCAACCCGGTCGAGCGCGGCGAGTTGCTCAGCTTTCTCGCATGGCTCCGCGCCAACTGTCCGGACGCCGCGCGGTTCTGGCCCGCCCAGGCCGCGGCCAACCATGCGTTGAGCGGTCGCGCCGCGCTCGACACGACGACTGCATTCACCGCCTACCCGCTGTTCGACGGGGCCAAGTGGGACGAGACGATGCTCGCCGAGGTCGGCGTGACCGCCGAACAGCTACCGGAGATCGTGGTCGGGACCGAAGGCGCGGGTCGCGTCGGTGGTGCCGACGGGGCGATCCTCGGCGGCGGCACGATCGACGCGATGGCCGAGCAGGTGGTGGCGGGCGCCGACAACGACGGCGACGTGCTCGTCATCTGCGGCACGACGCTCATCACGTGGGCCGTGCTGCGCGGCGACGAGTGGCTCGAGCAGCCGGGCCTCTGGACGATTCCGGGCACGGCGCCCGGCAAGCTCGTCATCGGCGGGCCGTCGAACGCCGGCGGCCTCTTCCTCAACTGGGCGCGAAGCCTGGCCGGCGCGGGAGATGGAGAGGTCGGGCCGGTCGTGGATCCCGGCAACGTGCCCGTGTGGCTTCCGTACGTGCGCGGCGAGCGAACGCCGTTGCATCGCCACGATCTCCGAGCGTCGTTGCACGGGCTCAACCTCACGCACACACCGGCACACGTCGTGCACGCGGCGTACGAGGCCGCCGGGTTCGTCGTGCGCCACCATCTCGACCTCGCGGGGGACTTGATCGCGCCGCAACGCATCGTGGCCACCGGCGGAGGCGCGCGGGTCGAGCCGTGGGTACAGGCGCTGGCCGACTGCACGGGACTGCCTGTCGATGTCGTCGCCGTGCCCGAAGGGGGAGCCCTCGGATCGGCGTTCATCGCACGCTGTGTCGCCGGGCTCGAGGTGCAGATGAGCGACGGTGCGCGCTGGGCGCGCGTCGCCCGACGCGTCGAGCCGAGGACGAAGTGGGTCGACGCCGCGAACGAGCGCTACGCGCAGTTCAGGGAACTGACAGTCGTCGCCGTGGCGTAGCCGTCAGGTGCGCCCGGGCAACGCAGCGAGAACTAGGCGGGGACCGTCTCGGCGAGGTGCAGGCGACCCTGGCCGCCGGCCACCCGCTCGAGCATGACGAGCTGCTCGAAACGCTCGGCCGAGACCGGTGGGCTGAAGAGGTTGCCCTGCATCTGGTCGCAGCCGTTGCGCAGCAGGAAGTAGAGCTGCGCCGGTGTCTCGACGCCCTCCGCGACGACGCGCAGGTTGAGCCCTTTCGCCATCGCGATGATCGCGAGAACGATCGATGCCTGGTTGCCGGTCTGATCGACCGCGGAATCGTCGGCGATGCCCTGCACGAAGGACTTGTCGATCTTGAGCGCGTTGATCGGGAAGTGGCTGAGGTAGCTCAGTCCGCTCCAGCCGGTCCCGAAATCGTCGATGGAGCACTCGACGCCGAGCGCCCGAAGATCCGAGAGCGTGGCGCTCACCATTGTCGGGTCCTGCAACGCGAGGCTCTCCGTCAGTTCGAGCTCGAGCCGCGCCGGGTTGGTGCCGGCGCGGCGCAACACGCTGGCGACGACGTCGGCGACGCGGGTCAGCTGGAATTGGCGGGGTGAAAGGTTCACGGACACGGTGAGCTCGGGGAAGCCGGACTTCTCCCACTTCGTGAGCTGCTCGCACGCCTGGAGCAGCGCCCACTCGCCGAGCTCGACGATGAGACCGTTCTCTTCGGCGATGGGGATGAAGTCGACGGGGGAGATCGTCCCCATCTCCGGATGCTGCCAGCGCAGCAGTGCCTCGGCACCCATGACCTTGCCGGTGCGCAGGTCGACCTTGGGCTGGTACAGCAGGCGCAGCTCGCCGCGGCCGGCGGCGCCGTGCAGCGCGCTCTCGATGTCGAAGCGCCCCTCGGACTTCGCCTGGATGTCGGCGGTGTGCAGCTGTGCCCGGTTGCGTCCGAGCTCCTTGGCCCGGTACATCGCGCGGTCGGCGCTCCTCAGCAGCGCTTCGGGCTCGCGGCCGTCCTGCGGTGAGTGGGCGATGCCGATGCTGCCGGAGACATGCAGCTTGCGCTTCGCGATGGTGACCGGCTGTCCGATCGCCTCGAGCAGTTCGTTGGCGGCGGCGAGGGACGTGGCGCCGTCCACCGCGTCCGCGATGAGCAGCGCGAATTCGTCACCCTGGAGGCGAGCGATCATCGCGCCGGCCGGCGCATTGTCGACCAGCCGCTTGCCGACGGTCATCAGCAGCACGTTGCCGGCGGCATGGCCGAGGGTGTCGTTGACGAGCTTGAAGCGGTCGAGATCGAGGAACATCACGGCCACGTGCTCGCCGCTGCGTTCGCTCTCGGCCAGCGCATCCGCGAGGCGGTCGTGGAACTGGCGGCGGTTCGGAAGGCCCGTGAGCTCGTCGTGCTGCGAGCGGCGCTCGATCTTGGCCCACTCGCGCAACAGTCCGGCGAGGTACGCGACCACGACGAGCGACAACAGGGCCGAACACGTGGCCACCGACTCGAGTGCGACCCGATCGCCGACCGCGAGCTTCCACAACGTGAGACCGGGAACGAGGAGCACCGCCACGACGACGATCACCAAGCGGGCCGCGCCCATGCGGGCCGGCACCGTGCGCACGAACGGCGGCTCCACCGCGACCGTCGGATGGAGCAGTGCGATCGTCGTGACCAACAGCCCGGCGGTGGTCAACGCGATCGAAGGCGTCACGAAACCGGAACCAGACCTGGTGATCACGACCGCGGCCATCCCGATGCACTCTCCGGCGAACACGAGCACTGCTCCGAGCGCGAGCAGGCGGGCGGCGAAGCGCTCCGCGGTGCTGAGCCGCTCGAGGCGAACGGTGGCGATCAACCACACGAGCGCGAGCCCGGCGCGGGCCACGTGAGCCGCGGCCATCGAGCCGTTGACGTGTCCGTTGGCCAAGCTCGGCTCGACGCTGACACTCCAGAACACGACGGCCATCGACAGCGCACCGAGCGCGCCCTCGAGCACCATGTCGAGCGCCCGCTCACGGACGCGGGCGGCGAGGAAGGCCCACACCCCGACGAGCGCGGCGAGCACCGCGGCGACGCCGGTCCAGTCTCCGATCGAGCCGCGATTCTCGGCGACGCCCCCGACTCCGAGGGCTTCCGCCGCGACGAAAGCGACGACGGCGACGGCCAGGAGTTGGGCCGGTGGTACCTGGTAGCTGGTCGGTGTCCGTCCGCCGCGGCGGCGCTGCGCCACGATGATGGCGGCGATCGCGACGGCGCCGACGAGGCCGAGGGCGAGCGACCGTCCGACCCGCCCGCCGGCAAGGGCCGTCGCACAGGTGGCGAGCGGAAGCAGGCCAGCGGCGAGCAGCCACCGACGAGACTGGTCTCGCTTGTCTGTCCTCCCCCGTCGGGCCCCGGTCATTGGCCAATCCTTGTGCGCCGAAAAGTGCGCAAAATGGCACGAATCACGACACGCGCTGGCGCAAACGCGCACCGTGAGATTCTACGAAGATCTATCGGTCGCCTGTCAACGGGCGTGAGCGGTCCGGGGAAAAGGTCCATCGGACTCATCTCCGCGCGACCAGCGGCGTACTCTGACGCTCATGTCAGGAATCGATGCAGGGGCCGTGGATGCGTTCGACGATTCCTTCGACGCCATGGGCCAGTTCACCAACACGGTCGCGGGTGATCTGCGCGATCCCTATCCGGCCCTCGCCGAGAAGCGCCGGGACGCGCCCATCGAGCTCGTCATGCAGGAGGACTTCGGCGGCGGTGCGGCCCCGGTGGTCAACGTGTACACCTACGACCTCGTCGCGCGGGTGCTGCGCGACAACGTCACCTTCTCGTCCGGCGCCATCCGGGAGCTGATGGAGCTCGTGATGGGCCCGTTCGTGCTCGTGGGGATGGACGAG
>JBEEFX010000102.1:0-13645 GCA_041166365.1 Acidimicrobiaceae bacterium | reverse complement strand
ATCTCGAGCAGCTCGTCGAGCGTCTGCGGGTTCTCCGGGAAGAAGTCGCCGTACCGGTCCATGAACTGCTCGAAGGCGGGCTGCGTGTCTTCGCCTCGCTCACGCATCTCGAGCAGCTGGTTGAGCTCGGCGAACATGTCCTTCATCCGCTGCATGTCTTCGGGCGACACGTCCTGCATCGCGCCGGACATCTGGTTGAAGTAGCTCTTCACCAACTCCTCGCGGAGCTGCTCCATGAGCTGCTCGAACTTCTCGCGCGCTTCGGAGGACGTGAACTCGTACTCCGACAGCTCGCGTACCTGGCCGGCAAGGTCGGGGGGCAACATGTCGAGTTGCAGGTTCTTGTCTTGCACGACCTGGTCGGTGATCTCCTGGCGACGTTGATCGCCTGACTGCTGCGCTTCCTGCCCGAGCTCGTCGAGGCCCTTGCGCTCCAGCTCGACGACGTCGCGCAGCTCCTGCGCGATGTCGTCGTACACACCGCCGAGGTCGTACTTCTCGAGCTCGTCACGGCGCCGGCGGCGCAGCTTCTCCATGAGCTCGCGCATCCCCTGGACGCGTTCGTCGTTGCGATCACGGAAGCCGGACTGCATGAGCCGGCGCAAGGCGGCGTTCAAGTCACCGTGGTACAGGAGGTCGTCGGTGATCTCGCCGAAGACGGAATCGGCATCGATGTCGAACCCGGTCTGCGAGCCGTCCCATCTCGAGTAGCGGAACTGCGGGACGGCTTTGCGCTGCCAGAAGGCCATTGGGGACGAGGCTATCGGGCGCTCGCGACCGCGATCCGGTCGATCACGACCCCCAGTAGCGCGATCAACCCGATCCGGATGGCCACGGCGGCCGGCATGGCGTGACGTCCCGGCTCGAAGACCGACCCGTGCCAGGAGAGGCCCACGTACAGCAGCGCGCCCCCCACGAGGGCGATCGGCACATGGCGGCGAGGGTCGCGACCGAGGCGCGCGTGGACGACGAGCGCCGCCGCGAGCGTGCCCACGGCGAGGGTGAGCAGCGCGCCCGTGCGCGCGGGGGCGAAGAGCACGTCCTCGACGGGGCCGGGCAGGACAGGGCGCGCTCTTCCGTACGCGTCCGCGGGCGAGAGCAGCACCTCTTTCCCGGCGGACTTGTCGCTGTACGCGGGACGCTCCTCCAGCAATTCGCGGAACGGGCCGTCGATCGCGACGGTCGGGTGCGTCACGAGATAACGGGCGTACACCGGCCAACCCTCGTTCGCCCACCGGTCGAACTCCGGGATCGCCAGCAGCTCGTTGTCGGGGTGGGCACGGCCGTCAGCGAGCTGCGGCATCGGCGGCATACCCGCATCGATGAACCATGCACGCGCGTCCTGATTCGGCAGGATGCGCGCGCCGATCACACCAGCGAGGTTCTGCTTCGAAGTCTCTTCGTTGGCGCGACTCTCGAAGAATCCCAAGGTGGCGACGAACAGGAGACTCGCGGCGGTGACCCACCACAGCGCAGACGCTCGCTTGACCGCGACAGCTCCGACGACCACCAACGCGACGAGCGCAGTGACGTACACGTGCAACTCGCGGGTGAACGTCCACAGCAGCGTGACCGCCAACACGCCGGCAACCGACCAACGGCTCGGCGACCGGTACACCGCTATCCAGGCGGCGACGAGCAGCACGGTCAACGAGATCGCGATCGAGTCGGACAGGATCGTCGTGTCCCAGTTCGTGACCTGTGTCGTCGACCCCAGCGCAAGGAGCGCGACGACGGAGCCGAGCCGAACGCGCCGATCTTCGAGACCCGCGGCGACGACGAGTGCGAGGGCGATCCATGCGAAGACGCTGATCGCCGCCTGTTCCACGACCCGCAACGAATCTGATGGCACGAGCCAGAACAGCAAGGGAACCGTGAACGGCCGCCGTCCACCCCACAGCTCGAGGTGGAGGTAATCGCGCGAGTCGAAGTAGAGCAGCGGGGTCGTCCTCAGCGCCAGCATGCGCAGACTGAGGAAGCCGAGCAGCAGGCCGCTGACGATCCATTGATCAGCCCGGGGGATCCCCATCCGCCCTCGTTCCGGCTCCGCCATGCGCTGTGATCTTGGCACGACAGGCACGGTTAGCCTCGTCCGCCATGCGCTTCATCGGCCGGCTTGCCGCCCTCGCCTCCATCGCTCTCCTCTCGGTCGCGCTCACCGGCGGAACGTCGTCGCCGGGCGCGGCCGCCGCGGGCACACCCCAGTTCACGACGCCCATCGCTTTGACCGGTGCGACCGGGGGCGAGCCCGGCATCGACAACGACAAGGCGGGCAACGTCTACGTCGTCGGACCACAAGGCATCCCGGCGGGCGTCGGCGGAAACCCGGGAGTCGCTTTCTGGGTGTCGCACGACAACGCCGACTCGTTCACCAACGCGGCATTCCTCGGCTCGTTCCTCGGCGGCGGCGACTCTGACGTGGCGGTCGGTCCGGACGACGCCGCCGTGTGGCTCGCCGACCTCGAAGCGATCGCCGGCGAGATCTGCATCAGCCACGACAAGGCGGCGACCTTCAACGGGATCGGTCCGATCCCGGACCCGAATCACTGCACGAACGTCAACACCGGTCAAGCGGGCCCGTCGAACGACCGGCAGTGGCTGACGGTCGACAAGGGCGGTCGCGCCTACTTCACCTACCACGAGTTCGTCACCGCGTACCCGATGATGTTCCGCACCGACAACGGCGGCGGCGATCTGTTCGCCAACGTGTGCGGTCCTCTCGTCACCGACCCGACGGTTCTGCAGAACGTCCCGACGGACATCACCGGTGGCACCTTGGTCTCGAGGCCTGTGCTCGACAGCCAAGGAAACATCTACGTGATGTTCACGTCGACGACGCAGCCCCAGAACGCAGACGCGATAGCGAACGGCCACGTGAGCGGAACCTTCAGCCAGATCTACCTGGCCAAGTCGACCGATCACTGCGCGACCTTCACCGACATCACCGTGTTCGACGGCAGCGTGTTGGGCACCAACACCGTGCAGTTCGGCGACGACTTCAACGTGCTGGCCATCGACGGAGCCGACCATCTCTATGCCGTGGCCGCCGGGTTCGTCGGCACGACGCCCTTCGCGCCCGTCGCTCACCTCTACCTCCTGAGCTCGAGCGACGGCGGCACGACGTGGACCGACCCCTTGCAGATCGATTCCGACGGGGGTGCGCACATGCTGCCAGCCGGCGTCGGCGGCCCCGCCGGTGGGCAGCTCGCACTCGGCTACTTCCACACGACGAACGACAAGACCGACCCGAATGACGTCGACTCCGAGTGGACGTACACGGTCGCGTTGTCGACAGACGCGGCGAGCGGGACGCCGAGCTTCACGACCACCGACATCCAGGCGGGCCACATCTTCCACAAGGGTGACATCTGCAACCAGGGCATCCTCTGCATCGAGGGCGACCGCTCGTTGCTCGACTTCTCCGCGGCGACGGTCGACGGGCACGGCTGCGTGATCTACACCTGGGCGGGCCACACCGATCCCGGCCAGGAAACGGATGCGGTCGCCAACTATGTGTCGCGTCAGACGACGGAGTGCTTCGCTCTTCCGGTGGCGGCCACCACTCCCGTCACCTCCGGCCCGGTGACGACGACGCCGCGAACAGGTTCGTCATCGACCGCGTTCCTGCTCGTCGGCGCCGCCTTCGTGGTTCTCGCACTGGGGCTGCGCCGCGTGCGGAGGAGCCAAACTGACCTCGTGGCCTGAGTCCTTCTGGTGGGGCACCGGCGCGTCGTCGACGCAATGTGAGGGCGCCGCGCCCGCGTCCGATTGGGCGCGATGGGAGCGCATCGGACGGGCGCCGCCGTCAGGGGACGGCAACGGCTTCGGCACCCGCTACACGGAGGACTTCGCGCTCCTCGCGGAACACGGGCTCACGCATCACCGGCTGTCGATCGAGTGGGCGCGGATCGAACCTCGGCAAGGCGAGCGCGACAACGAAGCCATCGAGCACTACCGGCGGGTGTTGGAGGCCGCGCACGCCGCCGGGATCCAGCCGTGGGTGTGCCTGCATCACTTCACGCTGCCCGGATGGTTCGGTGACGACCTTGGAGGCTTCCTCGACGAGAAGGCCGGCAGGTATTGGTGGCCACGGCACGTCGATTTCATCGCCGAGACCTTCGGCGATCTCGTCTTCGGCTGGAAGCCGATCAACGAACCCGTTGCGTACGCGCTGACCAGCTTTCTGATGGGCGTCTTTCCGCCTGGTCGAAGCGATATCGACGACTTCCGCACGGTGGTGCGCAACGTCCACCTCGCCGACGCCGAGGCCGCGAAGTTGTTGCGCGGCACGGATGCACCCGTCGCCACGATCCACAACCTGTCGCCGATCTACGCCGCCGACTCCACTCCCGAGGCGCAGGAACGGGCCGCACGCATCGACAGCATGGTGTGGGATTCCTGGGCAGAGCCCGAGTTGCTCGACCCGTTCGACCTCATCGGGTTCTCGTACTACGCCGCAACCGCCGTGCACGGCGACGGCACCCAGGCGCCGTATCCGGCCGACGCGAAAGTGGGGCCGATGGGCTACGCGCCGTGGAGCCCGGGGCTCGGCGAGGTGTTGCACCGCCTCGCCGAGGAGCACCCCGACACGCCGATCCTGATCGACGAGTGCGGCATCGGGACCGAGGACGACGACTGGAGGGCGACGTACCTACGCGAGTGCCTCGGCGAGACGCAGCGAGCGATCAGCGACGGCATCGACGTCCGCGGCTTCTTCCATTGGACGGCCGTCGACAATTACGAATGGCTGCACGGGTACAGCGTGCCGTTCGGCTTGTTCGACCGGGAGCGCAACGCGCGCGACTCGATCGAGGTGCTCTCCAGCGAAACTCGGGTTGGTTAGCAGCGCCGTCACCGGCGCAATGACGCGAGTTCGGAGGGAATCAGCCGCGTGAGCGGTAGGTGGCCCTTGCGCCGACAGCGTCCTTGTTGAGCCGCTTGCTCAGGTGCAGGCCCTCGAGGATGAACTCGACGGCGCTGGCGACGGCGGCGGGCGACTCGTCGCCGCCGGTGAGCGACGACACTGGCTGACGCAGTGCGGGGATCTCGGACACGAGCTTGGCTTCCTCGGCCGAGAGCACGTCGTCGCCGGCATGCACGACCGTGCCGCTGTCGAACGCGCCGATCACCTCGCGGACGGCATCCGTGCCGACGCGCTCCTTGAAGACCGACAGCACGGCGGCGCGCAACAGATGCTCGATGATCTGCTCGTCGCGCCCTTCCTCGAGCGACTCGATCTCGACCTTGCCGGCCGTCGACGATGCCAGGGCTTCGAGATCGCTCACGCGCGGCACGACGTCGCGCTCGCCATGACGCAGCGCGCGTCGCAGTGCGTTGGCCACGAGCGTCTCGCTGTTCGACACCGTGAGCCGCACCGACACACCCGACCGTTGGTTGATGTGCGGGCTCTGACGAGCGAGGTGCGACAGCGTGGCCACGATCTCGGTCATGAATTCCGGCACCGAGACACGGACGCCGGGGGCGTCGAGGGGCCGCACCTCTTGCTTCGCAATGGCGACCTCGGTGTCGATCTCGAGTGGGTAGTGCGTGCGGATCTGGGCGCCGAACCGATCCTTCAGCGGGGTGATGATCCGGCCGCGGTTGGTGTAGTCCTCGGGGTTCGCGGAGGCCACGAGCATCACGTCGAGGGGTAGCCGAACCTTGTAGCCCCGCACTTGCACGTCGCGCTCTTCGAGCACGTTGAGCAGACCGACCTGGATGCGCTCGGCGAGGTCGGGCAGCTCGTTGATGGCGAAGATGCCGCGGTTGGTGCGCGGCACGAGGCCGTAGTGCAGCGTGAGCTCGTCGGACAGGTAACGGCCTTCGGCCACCTTGATCGGATCGACTTCACCGATGAGATCGGCGATGGAGGTGTCCGGCGTCGCCAGCTTCTCCCCGAAGCGGGTGTCACGGTGGACCCATTCGATCGGCGTGTCGTCCCCGTGCTCTCGGATGAGATCGCGCGCGTGCTTCGACACGGGGTTGTACGGATCGTCGTTGATCTCCGAGCCGGCGACGATCGGCAACCACTCGTCGAGCAGGTTGATGAGCGATCGGATCATGCGCGTCTTGGCCTGGCCCCGCTCACCCAGGAAGATCACGTCGTGCCCTGCGAGCAGGGCGTTCTCGAGCTGGGGCAGCACGGTTTCCTCGTAGCCCAACACGCCGGGGAACAAGGGCTCGCTGTCGCGGACCTTAGCGATCGCGTTGCGGCGGATCTCTTCTTTGACGGGGATCGATTCCCATCCTGACTCGCGGAGCTGGCCGAGAGTGGCGGCACGTGACATGGCACGAAGCTACCGGCGATACGGGGGCGTTTTCTCCTCGCCATGGCCAGCGGCCATCATCGAGCCCAATGAAGTACTTCGTCGGCATGCTCGCGATCGTCGGCCTGGTCGCTGGAGCGACCGTCGGGGCCTACCGCGTCTGGGATCGCGCCACGCACACTCGAGACGACAACGGGGGCGTGCTCGCCGGCGGTGGCGCCTCGTCCTCGTCCCTGCCGGCAGACGCACCCGCACCCGCAGAAGGACAGGTGATCGTGACCGGCACGGTCGCGACCGCGCATCTCGAAGGCGCGGCGATCGGGCAGCTGGCGACGCCGTTCACGGTGACGACGGCCACGCGCGGGCAGGGCGGCGCCACGATCACACCCGTGACGGTGAGCGGGAGCTCGACGTCGATCGACTGGACCGCGGGCCAGCCCCTCCCGCTCACGGGCGACGGCGGCGGCCTGGCACTGGGGCCGATCTCGATCGAGGTCGGCGACGGCATCACCCTCGTACTCGACGGCGTTCAGGGCGTCCTGCCCGGAACGTACAAGATCGCCACCTCCGTCGCCGTCGGATCGCAACCGAAGGACTCGGTGACGTTCACCGCCACCGACGCGACGACGATCGACTTCCGTGGGACGGCGACGACCCCACTTTCGACACCCGACCTGACGACGAACGGCAGCGGCGCGCTGACGTTGCAGGGCAATCTCACGGTCGCTCATCCCGACCGGAGCACCACGACGGCGTCGGAGATCACACTCGACAGCGGCACCTACACGATCAGTCTGACCCCCGCCGACGGCGGTGGCTTCACCGTGCAAGCAACGTTGCAAGGACAAACCCACTAGTGCTCCTCGACGGCGGGTGGCGGGCCGCGGTCGCCGACGACGACCTCCGCCGTCACATCACCGACCCGTCGTTCGCCGACGACAAGTGGGAGCCGATCCCCGTACCCGGCCACTGGCGATCGGTCGACGCGTTTGCCGAGAGCGACGGCCCGCTGTTCTATCGAACGAGGTTCGAGCACCCAGTGTCGTCGACGTCGGCGCGCACATGGCTCACGTTCGATGGCCTCTTCTATCAAGGCGATGTCTGGCTCGACGGGACCTACCTCGGCGACACCGAGGGCTACTTCATGCCGCACACGTTCGATGTGACGGAGCAGCTCGCGGCCCGCACCGACCACGCGCTGGCCGTCGAGGTGACGTGCGCGCCGCAGACGGACCGGACCGCGAAGCGCAACTTCACCGGCGTGTTCCAACACTGGGACTGCCTCGATCCTGAGTGGAACCCCGGCGGGATCTGGCGACCGGTGCGGCTGGAAACCACCGGGCCGATACGCATCCGCGAGCTGCGAGTGCTGTGCCGCGAAGCAACACCTGAGCGAGCGGTCGTGGTCCTGCGGGCGAACCTCGAGACCGTCGAGGGCCGGACGGTCACGGTGCGCTCGTCGGTGGGCGAAGTCGACCACGAGCTCACGCAACCGTTGGCCGCAGGGCAGAACCACGTCGAGTGGACGGTCACGGTCGAGCAGCCGCAGCTGTGGTGGCCGTGGGCGCTCGGCGCGCAGCCCATGTACGACGTGGCGGTGGAGGTGTGGGCCGACGTCGAGCTGAGCCACCGCCGCACCGTGCGCACCGGGCTCCGAAGGGTCGAGCTGCGCCGGTGGATCTGCTCGGTGAACGGTGAGCGCCTGTTCTTGAAGGGCTCGAATCAGGGCCCGACCCGGATGGCACTGGCCGAGTCGACCGCCGACGAGCTCGCCGCTGATGTGCGGTTGGCCAAGGATGCCGGCCTCGACCTGCTGCGTCTGCACGCGCACGTGAGCCGGCCGGAGCTGTACGACGCGGCGGACGAAGCCGGCCTGCTGCTGTGGCAAGACCTTCCGCTGCAATGGGGGTACGCGCGAGGCGTCCGGAAGCAAGCCGTTCGCCAAGCGCGCGCCGCCGTGCAGACCCTCGGCCACCACCCGTCGATCGCGATCTGGTGCGGCCACAACGAGCCGATGGCGCTGAATCTCGAGCCTGGTGGTCAGATGGGCCGCGGTGTGGCCGCCGCCGCGCTCGCCGCGCAGGTGCTGCCCACATGGAACAAGTCGATCCTCGACCGCTCGATCAAGCGCGCGCTGGAGCAGGCCGACGGCACTCGCCCGGTGGTCGCACATTCCGGTGTGCTCCCCCATCCACCGCAGCTCGACGGCACCGACAGTCACCTCTACTTCGGTTGGTACTGGGGCGACGAGCGCGACTTCCCTCGACTGTGCGCTTCGATGCCGCGCCTCGCTCGTTTCGTGACGGAGTTCGGCGCGCAAGCGGTGCCCGCGGATGCAGGCTTCTGCGAGCCGGAGGAGTGGCCGAACCTCGACTGGGCTCGCTTGGGCCGCCGGCACTCGTTGCAGAAGGCGGTGTTCGACAACTACGTGCCCCCGGCCGACCACGCGACCTTCGACGAATGGCGCGCCGCGACGCAGCACTATCAAGCGACCGTCATCAAGCATCACATCGAGACGTTGCGGCGCATCAAGTACCGGCCGACCGGCGGCTTCGCCCAGTTCTGCTTCGCGGACGGCATGCCGGCAGTGACGTGGTCGGTCTTGGGACACGATCGCCAGCCCAAGCTCGGGTACCACGCGCTGGCGGCCGCCTGCGCGTCGGTCATCGTCGTGGCCGACCGCCTGCCGGCGAGCGTGCGTCCAGGGACGATGCTCGACCTCGACGTCCACGTCGTGTCCGATCTGCGCCGGTCGCTCGAGGCGTGCGTCGTGACGGCCCGGCTGGTGTGGATCGGCGGCGAACGCGAGTGGACGTTCGGCGGCGATGTCGGTGCCGACGAGTGCATCCTCGTGGGCCACGTGCGCACGACCGTGCCCGACGCTGCCGGGCTCCTCACGTTGACGCTCCAGCTGGACGGCCCGGTGCAGGCCACCAACAGCTACGAGACGGTGATCGTGTAGCCAAGACAGATACCGGTCATCACGAACTGGCATGACCAATTTCCGCTGGTCAGGGCGGGTACGGCTAACTTCCGATTGTGGCTGCGACCCAGCAGGACCTGACCACCGCGCCGACGCCGGTCGTCAACGGACGCGTGCGGCGCCGTCGGTGGTGGCCGCTCGAGTTCTATCGCTCGGCCGTCGGCAAGAAGTGGGTCATGGCCGTCACCGGCGTGATGCTGATGGGCTTCGTCGCTTTTCACATGTTCGGCAACCTCAAGAGCTACCTCGGTGCGCAGGAGTCCTTGGAGTACGGCGAGGGGCTCCGCGACGCGCTCGTGCCGATCTTCCCCCGCTCGTTCGTCTTGTGGCTCGTGCGGCTCCCGCTGATCGCCGCCTTCGCTCTCCACATGCACGCGGCCTACGCGCTCACGAGGATGAACCACCGGTCGCGCAAGATGCAGTACGCGTCCAAGCGCGACTACGTCGCCGCCAACTTCGCCAGTCGCACGATGCGTTGGACCGGCATCATCGTGATCCTCTTCGTGTTTTGGCACCTGGCCGACCTCACGTGGGACGTCGGCGCCGCAACCAGCGATTTCGTGCGCGGCGACCCCTACAACAACATGGTCGCCAGCTTCCAGCGCTGGCCGGTGACGATCCTCTACATCGTCGCAAACGTGGCGCTCGGCGTGCACCTCTTCCACGGCGCGTGGTCGCTGTTCCAGAGCATCGGCGCGAACAACCCGCGATTCAACTCCTGGCGCCGTCGATTCGCGACCGGCTTCGCCGCGATCATCGTGCTCGGCAACCTCAGCTTCCCGATCATGGTGCAGGCCGGCGTGCTCGACTTCGACCAGAAGGTGCACCACGAGGCGTGCACGACCAGTCCTGACAAGAACAGCGCAGCCTGCGCAGGTGACCTCTGATGAGCGAGATGATCCTCGACGGCAGGGTCCCGGCGGGTCCCGTCCAGCAGCGTTGGGACCAGCACAAGTTCGACATGAAGCTGGTGGCCCCGCACAACCGCCGCCGGTTCAAGGTCATCGTCATCG
Organism: Acidimicrobiaceae bacterium; assembly: GCA_041166365.1. GTDB lineage: Bacteria > Actinomycetota > Acidimicrobiia > Acidimicrobiales > JACDCH01 > DASUCS01. Next base: position 3,383 of record JBEEFX010000102.1, on the reverse strand, counting down.
GCACCGGCCTGGCCGGGGGCGCCGCCGCCGCCACGCTCGGCGAGTTGGGCTACGACGTCCACTGCTTCACGTTCCACGACTCGCCGCGTCGGGCGCACTCCATCGCCGCGCAAGGTGGCATCAACGCCGCCAAGAACTACAAGGGCGACGGCGACTCGATCTTCCGGCTGTTCTACGACACGGTGAAGGGCGGCGACTTCCGCGCCCGCGAAGGCAACGTGTACCGGCTGGCCGAGCTGTCCGTCGACATCATCGATCAGTGTGTGGCCCAAGGCGTTCCGTTCGCACGCGAGTACGGCGGCCTGCTCGACAACCGCAGCTTCGGTGGCGCGCAGGTGAGCCGCACGTTCTACGCCCGCGGCCAGACCGGCCAGCAGCTGTTGCTCGGCGCGTACCAAGCCCTGGCGCAACAGATCGGCAACGGCAACGTCACGATCTACCCGCGCTCGGAGATGCTCGAGCTGGTCGTGAAGGACGGACGCGCCTGCGGCATCGTCGCCCGGCACCTGCACACCGGTGAGGTCAAGAGCTACAGCGCCCACGCGGTGGTTCTCGCCACCGGTGGCTACGGCAACGTGTTCTTCCTGTCGACGAACGCCAAGGCGTCGAACGCCACTGCGATCTGGCGGGCCCATCGGAAGGGCGCCCTGTTCGCCAACCCGTGCTTCACGCAGATCCACCCGACGTGCATCCCGGCGAGCGACGACTTCCAGTCGAAGCTCACGCTCATGTCCGAGTCGTTGCGCAACGACGGGCGGGTGTGGGTGCCGATGCAGACGGACGATCCACGCTCACCCGACCAGGTCCCCGAGGTAGAGCGCGACTACTTCCTCGAACGCCGCTATCCCGCGTTCGGCAACCTCGTACCCCGCGACGTCGCGTCGCGGGCGATCAAGGTCGAGGTCGACAAAGGTCGCGGCGTCGGCCCGCTGAAGAACGGCGTGTACCTCGACTTCACCGATGCCATGAACCGGCTCGGGATCGACACGATTCGCGAGCGTTACGACAACCTCTTCCAGATGTACGAGCGCATCACCGGCGAGGATCCGTACAAGGTCCCGATGCGCATCTATCCCGCAGTGCACTACGTGATGGGTGGCCTCTGGGTCGACTACGAATTGCAATCCACGATCCCGGGCTGCTTCGTCGCCGGCGAGGCGAACTTCTCGGATCACGGCGCGAACCGGCTCGGCGCATCTGCCTTGATGCAGGGCCTCGCCGACGGCTACTTCGTGCTGCCGTACACCGTGCCGAACTATCTTGCCGACCTGCTCGGTCAGCCTGCCGTGCCGCTCGACGATCCCGTGTTCACCGCCGCGGAGGCCGAGGTACGCCAGCGCACCGGCCGTTTCATGGCCATCAACGGCACGCAGTCGGTCGACCACTTCCATCGCGAGCTCGGCAAGATCATGTGGGACTACTGCGGGATGGAGCGGTCGCGCGAGACCCTGGAGAAGGCGCTGTCGGAGATCCCCGCGTTGCGCGAGGAGTTCGAGAAGGACCTGCGCATCCTGGGCACCGAGGACTCGTTGAACCAGTCGCTCGAAAAGGCCGGCCGGGTGGCGGACTTCTTCGAGCTCGCCACGCTGATGTGCCGCGACGCGCTGCACCGCGAGGAATCATGCGGTGGACACTTCCGCGTCGAGCACCAGACCGACGAAGGTGAAGCCCTGCGGGACGACGAGCGCTTCGCCTACGTGGGCGCATGGGAGTACGCCCCGCCGGGCGTCGAGCCGGTGCTGCACAAGGAGCCACTGAACTTCGAGTACGTGCACCTCGCCCAAAGGAGCTACAAGTGAACGAGCGTCAGCGAGGCCGCCACTCGAGGGTGGGCGGCGGGGCGGTAGCGGGGTAGCCGTGGCGCGCACGCTCAACCTCACGCTGAAGGTGTGGCGGCAATCGCAGTCGGACGGCAACGGCAAGCTGGTCACCTACGACGTGCCGGACATCAGCGAGGACATGTCCTTCCTCGAGATGCTCGACATCCTCAACGACCGGCTGCTGGCCGAGGGCGAGGAGCCCATCGCGTTCGAGCACGACTGCCGCGAGGGCATCTGCGGCTCGTGCGGGATGATGATCAACGGTCAGGCCCATGGCCCGCAGCGGGGCACGGCTGCCTGCCAGCTCCACATGCGCAAGTTCGATGACGGCGACGTGATCACCGTGGAGCCGTGGCGCGCGGCCGCATTCCCCGTTGTCAAAGACCTCGTCGTCAACCGCAGCGCGTTCGATCGCATCGTGGAGGCCGGTGGGTACATCACCGTCACCCCGGGCGCGGCGCAGGACGCCAACATCATCCCGGTGCCGAAGACCGTGGCTGACGCCGCGTTCGATGCGGCCGCGTGCATCGGCTGCGGAGCATGCGTCGCCGCGTGCCCCAATGGCGCCGCGCAACTGTTCACGTCCGCCAAGGTGTCGCACCTCAACCTGCTGCCGCAGGGACAAGCCGAGCGGTTCTCCCGGGTCGAGGCGATGGTCGACACGATGGAGGAGTACTTCGGCTCCTGCACCAACCACGGCGAATGCGAAGCCGCGTGCCCCAAAGAGATCTCGATCGACTACATCGCGCTCATGAACCGGGACTACATCAAGGCCAAGTTCAAGAACCGCAAGCTCGCCTCGCAAACCTGACCTGACCGACACGATCTTGCCTTCGGGGCAAGATTCGTACTAGCAAAGAGCCGGTTTTGACCCGGTGAAACTTTGTCGGCCGAGCGATCTCAGGAGACCCGAGCGCGATGTTCCACGTCCTTGCCAACGAAGGTGGCTACCAGGCTTTCACGCTGGCGGGAGGGGACAAATTCTGGCTCCTCTTCTCCGGGCTGACGTCCCTGCTGGCCATCTGCACCGGCTTCTACCTGATGCGCGGCGTCCTCGCCGCTGATCAGGGAACGCCGAAGATGCAGGAGATCGCCAAAGCCATCCAGGAGGGCGCGCTCGCCTATCTCAAGCGCCAGTTCAAGACGATCGGCGTGATCCTGATCCCGCTGGCGGTCGTCGTGTTCTTCACCTCGACCAAGGTGGTCAATCCCTCCGACAACTCCGTGGCGCTGTCGTTCGGCGCGTCCGGACTGTTCCGCACGCTGGCGTTCGTCGCCGGCGGACTGATGTCAGGGCTCACGGGCTACATCGGTATGACGCTGGCGACCCGCGGCAACGTCCGCACCGCCGCGGCGGCCCGAAACGGTTCGATGCCCGCCGCCCTGAAGGTCGCGTTCCGCACCGGCGGCGTCGCCGGCATGTTCACCGTCGGGCTCGGCCTGCTCGGCGCCACGATCATCATCGCGATCTTCCAGAACACGGCGTCGGCGATCCTGATCGGCTTCGGCTTCGGCGGCTCGCTGCTCGCACTGTTCCTCCGTGTCGGCGGCGGCATCTTCACC
>JBEEFX010000101.1:0-6529 GCA_041166365.1 Acidimicrobiaceae bacterium | reverse complement strand
AACACCATGCGGGCCAGATCGCGAGGTTGCATTCCCACCGCGGCCAGCAGCCCGAGCTCACGTCGCCGCTGGACGCCGACGAGCAACAGTGTCGACAGCACCGCGACGAACGCCGTCGCCAGCAGGGCCCGCTGGAGTGCCCAGAACGACGCCAGCTGACCTTCGACGGCCTTCGAGATGTCGTCGGCCAGCTCTGCGGCCGTCTGCACTCGCAGGTCAGGGTCGATCCCGGCCGCCTTGATCTCGGCTGCGAGCTGCTCGGTGGAAACGCCGGCCTTCGGTATCGCGTTGAAGCCGCTGACCGGCTGCGGGCCGAAGATCCGCTCGAGCAGCGCATAGGACATCTGCACGTTGCGGCCGCCGAAGTCGCCGTTCTGCTGCACGCCGAGCACCTTCACGTCGACGATGCCCGTCGGGGTGTCGAGATGAAGCGTGCCGCCGGCGCGCAGTCCGGTGTCCCGAGCCAGCCCGGGACCGATCAGCACCTCGCCGGCGTCGAACCGCGCCCGGTCGTTCGTGCCATTGAGGATCTCGCTGCGCAGGAAAGGGTTCTCGTACGCGCTGACGCCGATCAGGTTGCTCGTCTCGTGGCCGACGACGACGCCGGTGCCGCGGCTGATGTGGTCGACGTTCGGGAGATGGGAGACCGTGTCGACGGTCTGGGGCGACAGCTTCGCATCGACGTTGTACGTGTTGTTCGGCTCGAGGCTCGACACCGCGACGCCTCGCAGGTTCTTGGTGAGGTCCTCGGTGATCGCCTGGCGGACCGCCACCGTGTAGCTGCCGGTGATGAACGCGACACCGACCGCCATGCCGAGCGCCACCGCCATGACGCCGGTCCGTCCCGGCTCGCGCATGAGGTTCGCCAGCGCGAGCCGGCCGGGAGCGCGGCGACCGGCGATTCGACGCCCGACCAGGCGCAGCACGAGCGGTGAGAGGGCGGCGGTCAACATCGTGCACGTCGCGACCGCGACGACGAATGCGAACGGTGCGAGCACCGCCTGCCATTGCTCGAGCGCACCCTTGCTCTGCGCGATGACACATCCGTCGATGGCCACGACGGTCAGCGCGGAGAAGACGAGGGCGCGCTTCAGCGTCGACTTCACCGAGGTCTCGTCGCGCAGGTCGCGGTTCGACAGCTCGGCGGCGATGTCGAGACGACGACCGCGACGGGCGGGGCGGAACGCCGCGGCCACGCTCACGAACAGACCGAGCAGCGCCGAAAGGATGAAGATGCTCAGCGGGGCATGCACGGTGAGCGTGATCCCTCCCGCTCGCTCGGTGAACGTGTTGAGCGACGAGGTGATCGGCCCTGCGACGAGGATGCCCCCGAACGCTCCGAGCAGCCCACCGACCAGCCCGAGCACGCCGGCTTCGACGAGCGTGCCCCCGACGATGACCCGACCACTTCCGCCCAGGGCGCCGACGATCGCCAGCTGCCGGCGTCGCTCCTCCACCGACAACGAAACGGTGTTGTAGACGAGGACCGCGCCGATGGCGAGGCCGAGCATCGCGAGCAAGCTGAACAACGGCACGAACGCAATCAGCAGGACACCGATGACCGGGGGCGGATCGTCGACGCCCAGCACGCCGTTGACCGGTCCCACAACCGCCTCGAGACGCGGCCGCAGGTCATCGAGATCGACACCGGGCTTCGGTTGCACGTAGATCACGTCGATCAGACCGGGACGCGCGAACAGCGCCTGCGCCCGCGCCATCGGCATGACGACGGCCCGCCCGCCGTTCAGCTCGTTCAAGCTCGGCAGGTTGGGTGCACCGTCGAGTGAGATGCGGCCGACATCCGTGCGCAGCACCGCACCCGTGCCCAGCTTCTCGGCGAGCGATGCGGACACGAAGGGAGGGCCGTCGGAGGTCGCCGCGGCCGCGAGCGCCTCGTCGTCGCAGCCGAACGCGCCGACGATCGCCTCGACACGGCAGTCGATGCCGAAGGAGAGCACCGGGGTCTCGTGAGCGTGTGCGTCCTCGATGAGCGTGATCGCCTGGATCATCGGAACCGCGGCAGCCACACCGTCGGTCTTCGCGACCGCCTCGGTCAGTCGCTGGTCGAGCCCACCCCGCGACGTTGCGCCGATCACGCGCAGCTCCGTCGGGCCGGCCAACGTGCGGCCCTGCGCCCGCACCGATCCGTTGATGCTCTCGACGAGGATCACGAGTGAGATCGCCAGGGCCACTCCGGCGGCAACGCTCACCGCGGCGATGACGGACCGCAAGGGCTGCCGTCGCAGACGACGCAGTGCGAGGATGCGGACGACCTTCACTCAGCCCGCTTCGAGCCGTCCGTCACGCAAGGTGTGAACGCGCGGAGCCCGGGCCGCGACGTCTCGGTCGTGGGTGACCATCACGAGCGCCGCGCCGGACTCGACGACCTGCTCCGCGAGCAGAGCGAGCACGGCCTCACTCGTGGCGGAGTCGAGGTTGCCCGTCGGCTCGTCGGCGAGGATCACTTGGGGACGGGCCACCAGCGCGCGGGCGATCGCCGCGCGTTGGAGCTCGCCGCCGGACAGCTCCCCCGGCAGGTGCGCGGCTCGGTGTCCGATGCCGACGCGGTCGAGCAGATCGCTCGTGCGCCCGTTGCTCTTCACGCCGTCCAGCAACAGGGGCAGCTCGACGTTCTCCGTGACGGTGAGCGTCGGGATGAGATGGAAGAACTGGAAGACGAAACCCACCTCGCGGCGGCGCAACTTGGCCCGCTCCCCGATCGACATCGTCGCGAGATCGCGATCGCCGAGCAGGATGCGCCCGCCGTCGGGCTGATCGAGTCCGCCGGCAAGGTGCAACAGCGTCGACTTGCCGGAACCGCTCGGCCCGATCAGCGCGACGAACTCACCCGGCTCGATGCTCAGGTCGACTCGATCGAGCGCGACCACTTCTTCGGTGCCGCGGTGGAACCGCTTCGACACGCCCTCGAACCGCAACAGTGCCATCAACCCCCCAGAGGCTTGGCTGCGGGGTCGACGTTAGTTGTGGGCGTTTTGTGACTCAGCGGTCTTTTGTCACTCGGCCGCGGGCGCGGCCTGGGCGGGGACGAACGCGGTCAGCTCGTCTCCCTCGATGCGCCGGAACGCACGGCGGCCGTTGGTGCGACCGAGAATCGCGACTTCGAGGTCGTCGGCGCTGAGCGTTCGCTCTTCGCCGGCGAGCGCCGCCACCGAGACGCCGATGCCGTCGCCCAGATTCATCCCCTCACGCCACAACGACTCGATGCGTTCGGTGATCGCATCTGCCTCGCCGCCGAGGACGCTGAACTTGTTCTCGTCCATGACGGTGCCGTCGTACAGGATGTGGAAGAGCTGGTCGTGCGAGCCGCCGTCGGCGGTGGCCACCTCGGCGACGAGGATCTCGACCTCGAGCGGCTTGATCTCGTGCGTGAAGACCTGATTGAGGATCTGGGCGTACGCGTTCGCAAGACCGCGAGCGTCGACGTCCTCCCGGCTGAACGAGTAGCCCTTCAGGTCGGCGTGGCGGACTCCGGCGATGCGCAACTGCTCGAACTCGCTGTAGCGGCCGACGCCGGCGAAGGCGATGCGGTCGTAGATCTCGCTGACCTTGCGCAGCGTGTTCGACGGGTTCTCCGCGACGATGAGGATGCCCTCCTCGTAGCGGACGGCGATGAGGGCGCGACCGCGAGCGATGCCTTTGCGGGCGTAGTCGGCACGGTCCTTCATCACCTGCTCTGGCGCGACGTAGAACGGCATGCTCATGGTGTGTCACCGCCGTTCATCGTCGGCGCCGGCCCGCTCGTCGACGTGCTCTCCGGCGTCGACAGCCGATCGACCAGCTGACGGAAGCGATCGGCGATCTCGTCCTCGCCCACCTTCTCGAACCCTCGATCGGTGATCGTCGCCATCGTCGGATAGATGCCACGGACGAGGTCGGGGCCACCGGTTGCGGAGTCTTCGTCGGCCGCGTTGAACAGGGCCGAGATGGCGAGGTCGATCGTCTCCTCGCGGCTCAAGCTCTCGCGGTAGCCGAGCTTGATCACGGTTCCGGCGTGCAGGCTGCCTGACCCCGTGGTCGCGAAGTTCGTCTCCTCGTAGCGGCCGCCGGTGACGTCGTACTGGAACAGGCGACCCTGCCTGCGCCTCGTGTCGTACCCCGCGAACAAGGGGACGACCACGAGACCTTGCATCGCCGCCGGCAGGTTGCCGCGGACCATGCCCGAGAGTTGGTTGGCCTTGCCTTCGAGACTGAGTTCGTTGCCCTCCACCTTCTCGTAGTGCTCGAGCTGGAGTTGGAAGAGCTTCACCATGTCCATCGCCGGCCCGGCCGCCCCGGCGATCGCAACGCCACTGTGACGATCGGCGGCGTACACCTTCTCCATCGTGCGGTGACTGATCAGGTTGCCGCTGGTCGCGCGACGGTCGCCGGCCATCACCACGCCGTCGGCGAAGCGCACGGCCACGACCGTGGTGCCGTGCGTGATCTGGATCCGGTCCTTCATGTCGACGTCGGACACATGAGGCGGACTGCCGGTGCGGCGCAGCAACTCGGCGAAGCTCGGCCCAGGATCGTCAGAGGCCGAAAAGATCGGAAGCGTCATTGCCGCGGGAGGCTACCGGCTCGCTGACGCCAAGTAATCCGCCGCCGCGCGCAGTCGCTGCGGGTCTTCGTGGAACTTGCCGATGCCCTGGTTGCAGTCGATGCACAGGATCCCGCGCACGACACCGGTCTCGTGGCAATGGTCGACATGCCAGCTGGCCAGGCGCTCAGGAGTACGCCCGCAGATCACGCACACGCCGCCCTGCTGCTCGATCAGCGCATCGACATCGTCAGCGGTGATACCAAACGTCCGCCCGTAGTACATATCCCGCATCGCACGCTTTCGCTCGGGGCGGTTGCGGTACTCCTGCTGATACGAAGCGTGCTTTTGAGGGTTGCGCGCCTGCCAGCGCTTGGCGGCATCGACCGCCTTTGCGTGATTGGCGTCGTACCACTGGCGGCGAATCACCTTGGCGCAGTGAATGCATTCACCGCGATGGCCATCGCGGGTGCCGGCCGCCTTGTAGTAGTCCTCCAGCGGCTTCAGTTCGCCGCACTTGCTGCAGGCCTTGAGATCACCGTCCACATGACCACAGTACGGACGGGGTGTGACATTAAAGATGCCGAAAGTTCATTGACTTTCGTTCATTCTCCACCCTTTTGAACGTACGACTTCACGAACTCCTCGGCGTTCGACTCTAAAACCTCGTCGATCTCGTCCAGCAGATCGTCGAGCTCGGCCTTGATCTTCTCGCCGGACTCCGATGTCGCAGGGGCCTCTTCGACGACCTCGTCCGGCTTCTGGGGCGCCGGCTTCTTCTTCTGCTCTCGCTCTGCCATCGGGTCAGCTCACACTCCACATCTCAGGAACCCAGCCGCTCGAGGAGCTCGGCGGCCGATGAACACTCGTCGATCAACCTACCCACGTGTGCCTTCGTCCCGCGCATCGGTTCCATCATCGGCACCCGCCTCAACGGATCACCTCCGATGTCGAACACCAATGAATCCCAGTTGGCCGCGACGATCGATTCACCCCACCGCTGCAGACACTTGCCACGGAAGTACGCACGGGTATCCGCGGGCGGCTCGGCCATCGCGAAGTCCACCTCGTCGTCGGTCGTCAGGCGTTCCAGACCGACACGCCCGGCGAGACCCTTCTCCGGCCGCAGGTCGTGATACTGGAGGTCCATCGCCGCGAGTCGCGCGTCGTCCCACCCGAGATCGTGCCGCTCGCGGTAACCGTCGATCACGCGGTACTTCGCGACCCAATCGAGCTGGTTCGCCAAGCTCATCGGATCGGTCTCCAGCGCGGACAGCACCGATTCCCAGTAGCGCACGATCTCGCGACCCTGATCGTCGCCGCCGACGCATTCGTACCCGACCTCTTCGCCGTACTTCTTCGCTCGGTCGAACAACTCCCACTGCACCTCGAGCGCGGTGACCGTCGAGCCGTCGGTCAACTCCAGCGGGCGACGCAACGAGAGGTCGTACGACACCTTGCGCAAGGCCTGCACCGGAGCGACGAACACGAACTCGCGAGGCAAGAACTCGTCCTCGATCATCGACAGCACCAGCGCGGTGGTGCCCAACTTCAAGAACGTGGCGATCTCCGACAGGTTCGCGTCGCCGACGATGACGTGGAGCCGCCGGTACTTCTGCGCATCGGCGTGCGGTTCGTCGCGGGTGTTGACGATCGGACGCTTCAGCGTCGTCTCGAGACCCACTTCCTCCTCGAAGAAGTCGGCCCGCTGCGTGAGCTGGAAAGGCACCTCGTCGGCCGGCACTCCGCCCGCCTCGGACCCCACTTTGCCGGCGCCGCAGTAGATCGAACGCGTGATGAAGTGGGGCATGACGTGGGTGACGACGCGGCCGAACGGCACGGTGCGATCCATGAGGTAGTTCTCATGGCAGCCGTAGCTGTTGCCCTTGCGGTCGGAGTTGTTCTTGTAGACGACCAGCTCCTGGCCGGGCGGCAGCATGCGGCTGGCGGCGGCCATCGAGCGCTGCACGATCAGCTCGGACGCCTTGT
>JBEEFX010000100.1:0-6717 GCA_041166365.1 Acidimicrobiaceae bacterium | reverse complement strand
AACCCGACCGTGGCCCCTTCCCCGCCGGCCGCCACCGCCGGGTCGAAGCCGAGGCGGTCCAGCTCGCGCACCAGCGCCGCGAGGCACGGGCGGCCGACGGCTCGCGCACCATCGCTGCGTCCTTGCTCGCGGCCGGCGTCGGCCGCTTCTTCGGCGCCCGTCCCCGCGATCGCGGCGGCGCGCAGCAGCAGTCGGGCCAGGAGCGCGAACGTCGGGGGCTCGAGCCCGAGCGACGGGGCGTCCGCCGCGAGTGAGTAGCGGTGTTGAGGTCGCCCGACGGCGCCGCGGTTGTCGCTCTGCACGTCGAGCAGACCGACCTCGCGCATGCGCTCGAGGTGCGGTCGCACGGTGTTGACGTGCAGGCCCAGCGTCTCGGCGATGTCGGCCGTTGCCAGCGCTCGAGCCGAACGGGCCAACTCGAGATAGATCGCGTAGCGCGTGTTGTCGCCCAACGCCTTCAACAGATCGAGCCGCGGGGCCTCGGCACTCACCCGCCGAACGCTACACCCACGAGATTGCACGGCTTTGGCCGGTAGAATCCGGCGGTGCTCCCTTCGCTCCCCACTGCTGATGACGTCATGTCGGCATTGCGGGGCGTCATCGATCCCGAGCTGGGGTCAGACATCGTCGAGCTGGGGATGGCGAAGGGCGCGTCCGTCGCCGACGACGGCGTCGTCACCGTCACGATCGCGTTGACCACCGCCGGCTGCCCGTTGCGCGCGCAGCTGCAACGCGATGTCCGAGCACGAGTCGGCTCGCTACCCGGAGTCGAGCGTGTCGAGCTCAGCTGGACGGAGATGACCGTCGACGAGAAGCGCACCGCGATGGATCGCGCTCGTTTCAACATCAGCGAGCGCACCGAGCAGACCTCCGTCGGGCCGATGACCCGCGTGATCACGATCGCGTCCGGCAAGGGCGGCGTAGGCAAGTCGTCGGTCACCGTGAACCTCGCCGCCGCCATCGCCGCTCGCGGGTTGAAGGTCGGCGTGCTCGATGCCGACATCTGGGGGTACTCCGTGCCCCGCATGCTCGGTGTCGAAGGTGCCCTGGGCGTCGTCAAGCGTGACCGCAACATGATCGTTCCCAACGAGCGTCGCATCGGCGAAGGGCTGGTGCGCGTCGTGTCGATGGGCTTCCTCGTCGAGGACGAGGGCGCGGCGCTGATGTGGCGCGGGTTGATGCTCAATCGCGGGGTGCAGCACTTCCTCCAGGACGTCGACTGGGGAGACGACCTCGACTATCTCCTCGTCGACATGCCTCCGGGCACGGGAGACGTACAGATGGGCGTGGCGAAGCTTGTGCCGCGCGCTGAGGTCATCATCGTCACCACACCCGCCCTCGCCGCGCAGAAGGTGGCGGTGCGCGCGGCGTCGATGGCGCAGAACAACTTCCTCCGCATCGCCGGGGTGATCGAGAACATGAGCGCGTTCACCTGCGAGCACGGCGTGTCGTACGCGTTGTTCGGTGAGGGCGGCGGCGAGGCGTGCGCCCGCGAGGCCGGCGCTCCTCTCCTCGGCTCCGTCCCGCTCGAGCCACTGGTCGCCTCAGGGGGCGATGCCGGTGAACCGGTGGCGTTGGGCGACGGTCCGGCCGCGGAGGCCTTCCGAGCCATCGCGGCGCGCATCGTGGAAGAGGCCGTGCCACCGATGGAGATGGCCGGCTGCAGCGCGCGGATGCTCGAAGCCGCGGTGGCCGCGTTGGACAACGCCGAGGCGGCCGAAGCGTAGTTATTTCGGCAAGCCGTCCAGGCTGCTGAACGAGCTGCTGAAGCGAGCGAAATCGGAGTTGTCCGTGAAGTCGGACTGCTTCGTGAAGTCGCGCGTGTCGTTGATGTCGCCCGCGCCCGACAGGAACGGGTCATACGCCTGTCGCACCAGCGCGTCGTAGAAGGCGCCGCGGTCCTCTCCCGCCGGTGGACCGATGAACTTCCGCACCACGAGCTGGAGGGTCACGTCGCCGAACCCGGCATCCTTCGCGTTCACCACGATGTCGAGCGACGCCGGGAAGGATGCGGGGACCGCAAGCTGCTCCGCGGCGCCCGAGGTGCGATTGTCGTCGAGCGAGACGAAGATCCCCCCCGAAACGCCGGTGAGGTCGACACCTGCGAAGGACGATTCGCTCTCGGTCGTGAGCGCGCCTCGTCCGAAGTTCGTGAAGCCGAAGTTGTTCTTGTACTTCTCGATGGTCGGGAAGTCGGCGGCGATCGACAGGACCGCATCGAAGTTCCCTTCGGGGATGACCTTCACGAGCAGCACGGAGTCCTTCGGTACCTCGACGTGATGGATGAACACGCCGTTCTCGCCGACATTGCCCTTGATCGTCCCGAGGCCCGATGCGCCATCGCCGCCACCACCGCCGCGAGTCGCGAGGAAGCCGCCGATCAGCACTGCCACGACGACCACCGCGGCGATCACCGGGATGGAGCGGCGCCGGTTCGCGGCCCGTGCCGTCGGCGGCGGAGCGGCCGCGACCGACGGCGCCGATGCGGCCTCGGCCGCGGGGGTCATCGGGTCGCTCGATGCAACACCGCCGTCGGACACGTCGTTGGCCCACGCCGAGCCGTCCCAGTAGCGGTACTCGTGCCGGCCCGTCGGATCGGCCTGCCAGCCGGCGGCCATCACGGCGGGCGCGGCGATGCCGGTGGTGACGGTGCGCGACACGACCGGCTCTTCGGGTGTCGCCACGATCGAAGCGGCGGCCGCCATCTCCGCCGTCGTCGTGCCACCGACCGCGGCAGCCGCGGCGATGGCGGCACCGAGCGCTATCGCGTGCTTCGGATGGGCGTCGATGGCGACGGGACGCCCGAGCTCCGCGCCGACCAGCTCTGCGACGAGCGGGATGCGCGACGACCCACCGACCAGCAGCACACGGCTGATGTCGGCGGGCTGCACGTTGGCGGAACGCAGGGCGCGCTGCAACGCAACGATCGTGTTGTTCAGGGTCGGGCGGATCATCGACTCGAACTCGCCGCGAGTGAGCCGGACCTCGGTCATCACGTTGGGCAACAGCACCGGGATGGACGTCTCCGAGTCGGAGGAGAGCGCTTCCTTCGCCTCGATGCACTCTTCTCGCAGGCGAGCCGCCGCGGCGATCACCGTCGGATCGTTCTCGTCGAGGTCGTCGAGCGCCCCGCCGACCGCGCTGCGCACGTGAGCGAAGACCGCGGCGTCGAAGTCGATGCCCCCGAGGCGTTCGACGCCCTGCGGTTCCCCCAGCGTCTCGAAGCCCGTGTCGGTCTTGCGTAACACGGCGGCGTCGAAGGTGCCTCCGCCGAGGTCGTAGACCGCCACGATCTCGCCCGAGGCCACCTGCTCCGTCGAGGCGTAGTGGATGGCGGCCGCCTCGGGCTCGGTGACGAAGGTCGGCGTGCCGATGTCGGCCAGCGCGACCGTCTGGTCGAGCAGCTCCCGCTTGTACGGCCCCCAGTTGGCGGGATGGCAGACCGCAACGTGATCAGGACGTTGGCCCTCGAGCTGGGTGACCCGCTCGATGACGGCTTTGAGCAACTCGGCGGAGAGCTGCTCGGCGGAGTAGGGCGTGCCGCCCACCATGATCGGCGTGGTGTCGCCGACGCGGCGCTTGAACTCGCGCGCGACGCGTGCCGGCTCGGAGAGCGCGCGCCGGTCGGCGGCCTCGCCGGTGAGCACCGCCTGGTCTTGGCGAAGGAACACGACGGAAGGAATGGCGGCAGTGCGGGTGCCGATCGAGACGATCTGGGCGCGGCCGTCTCGGAACGTCGCGACGGCGGTGTAGGTCGTGCCGAGATCGATGCCGAGGACGTAGCCCACTAGCTCGAACTGAACTCTTGGAGGTCCGGGCTGTCGAGGATGACAGCCTCCAGCTCGTCGCGATCCGACACCGCACTGAAGTCGAGGAAGTGAGGCGTGAGTGTCATCGTGAGCTCGCCGCCCTTGCAGATGCCCTGGTCGTCGACGACGACCGGGATGAACTCGAACTCTCCACCGATCGGCACCACCGTGAAATCACGAAAATCCGTGCCGGCCTCCGCCGACGAGGCGAAGAAGTAGGCCACGTCGCTCTTTGCCCCGAGGTCCTCCTCGCGCAACGTGCTGCACGCCGCCTTCAGCTTGTCCGTGAGGAGATCGCTGACCCCGGAGATCTTGGCGTTCACCCGGTCGACGACGTCTTGCTTGGCCTCGATGATGATCCCGGGTGTGACGTTCTTGTCGGTGGCCTTCACGTCGATCACGACGACCGTGTTGTCGGCGATCTGCACCGGGAACACGAGCGGATGGTTCGGGTCGTCGCCCTTCTCCTGCAACGTGACCGGAGCCTGGGCGAGCGTCGTGAGCTTCTGCGTGCCGTCGTCGCTGCTCCGGGTGAGGAGGAGTGCGGCCACGGCGATCACGACCACTGCGACGACTCCGGCACCGATGTACAACGGCGTCTTCGACTTGGCCGCGGGCGGAGGTCCGTGCTGCGCCTTCGCCGCCGCCTCGGATGGCGCGAGCATCGGCTTGCCGCCGAGTGGATCCGTGGCGGCGACTCCGGAGTCCGAGACGTTGTCGAGCCACGCGTACCCGTCCCAGTACCGAAGCTCGTGCCGGGTCGTTGGATCGGGGTACCAGCCCGCGGGATCGCTCATCGGTGCTGCACATTAGATGTGAAGGCTGAGGCCAGAGGGCAGGCAGTACCGTGACCCGCCGTGTCTTCACCGGGTTTCGGCCGCGCCGCGACGCGCTTGGGGGTGGTCGTCGCCGTCGTCGTCGCGTTGGCCGGGTGTGGGACGCCGCCGGGTCTCGATCGCCAGGAGCAGGTGGCGTTCGCACGCGAGTGCGCCAGCCTGATCGAACGCGGCCTCTCGGACCGCGAACCGCCGCGGGTCGCTGTCCTCGGCAACGAGGACGTCAACCTCGACGACCCCGCGGCGTTCTACTCGCAACTCGAACGGCTGCGAGGACCTTCGACGTACAACCTCCATGACTCCACGAGGTCAGCCGACACCGCCCGCCAACCCCTCGATGCGTGCAAGACGAACCCGCGGATTTCGTCGTCCTTGCTCGGGCCCAAAGCGAGCACCGCGAGCACGGCGACGACCACCACGAGCATCAGCACCACGGTGCCCGGGCGGTGACCCGAGGTGAGCGGTCGTGGCTCGACATCGCCGTCCCGGTCACGCTGGTCGCGGTCACGGCCGCCACACGGCTACCGGGATTGTCCGACCCGCGGGCGTTCGTCTTCGACGAGATCTACTACGCGCCGGATGCGGCGGAGCTGTTGCGCCGCGGCGTGGAGAAAGGGGGCGTCGTCCATCCGCCGGGAGGCAAGTGGCTGATCGCCGGCGGCCTCCGCATCTTCGGGTTTACACCGTTCGGTTGGCGGTTCGCCGCGCTGGTGTGCGGCTGTCTCATCGTGCTGCTCACGTACGTCGCGGCGCGACAGATCGTCGCGGGACGAGCGCTGCCCGCGCTGGCCGCGGGGGCGGTGGCGCTCGACGGCATCTCGTTCACGACGGGACGTACGGCGCACCTCGACGTGTTCCTCGCGCTCTTCACGACGGCGGCGATCACGTTGACGCTCGTCGCCATGCGCGAGCCGAGGAACGATCGGCGGGTGCATTGGTGCCAGCTCGGGGCCGGAGCCGCGCTCGGCTTCGGTCTGACGGTGAAATGGAGCGCGGCCTTCCTGCTACTCGGGGTGCTGCTCGCATTCCTCTGGCTGCACGCTCGGCGGCCGAGGGCCCCCGGCCACGGGCGGCGCGTGCTCGGCACGGTGCTGGCCTTCACCGTCTTGCCTCTCGGCGTCTACCTCGCCGTGTACACGCCTTGGATCGTGAACGCGGACAAGACGTACATCCACCTCACGGACTGCAAGAACCACGACGACTGCTCGCTTTCACTGTCGAATCGGATCCGTCAGTTCATCGAGGATCAGAACCGCATCCGCGAGTTCCAGCAGACGAGCCTCCAGGACAACAACTCCAACGCCGACCTGTCGTGGAAGTGGGTCAACCAGACGCATCCGTCGACGTTGTTCCGCAAGACCTGCATCCCGGAGCTCGAGCAGGCCCCCAACGATCTGGCGGACAACGCCTGTGACGGGGCGGCGCCGGGCGACATCTCCGAGATCGTGACCGTCGCCAACCCGGTGGTGTGGTTCACGGCGATGGGCGCCGGCCTCGTGCTGTTGTGGCGAGTGGTCTTCCGCCGAGATCGCGTTGCGTTCTTCCTGCTGGCCTTCGGCCTGTACCAGTGGCTGCCATGGGCCATCAACCCTCGCCATTCGTACACCTTCTACGTCGCGCCGCTCATCCCCGCGCTCGCGCTGTGGATCGCCGCGGCCCTCGCGGACAAACCCTTCCGAAGGGTCGCTCCGGTCTTCGCTGTGCTGGCGGTGGCCGCGTTCGCCTTCTACTACCCGATCTGGTCCGGCACGCCGATGTCCCCCGACCAGATCCGGGCGAGGGAGTACTGGCGCGCCTACTAGTCGCCGATACGGAGTGCGACGGCGGGTTTGATGCGGCTGGCTCGGGTGGCCGGCGCGACGACGGCAACGAGTGAGGCCGCCAGCGCGGCGACGGCCAGCAGCGCGATCACGCCCCACGGCACCGTGAACGGCAGCGACTTGTCGCCGAACGTCGACGAGTTGCTGAGCACCGAGAACCCGGTGACGAGCCCGAGCGCGCCGCCGATCACGATCCCCTGCGCGGCGATGAACGTCGCCTCGACAAGAAACGCCCGCCGAACGATCTTGGCC
>JBEEFX010000099.1:0-4197 GCA_041166365.1 Acidimicrobiaceae bacterium | reverse complement strand
GGCGTCGACGCGTCGGAGATCGTGTTCCTCGATGATCTCGGCATCAACTTGAAGCCCGCCGCCGCCTTGGGGATGACGACGATCAAGGTCGTCGATGCCGACAAGGCGATCGCCGAGCTCGAAGCTGCCGTCGGCTTCCCATTGCGCTGACAATCACCAACCCAAATCGGACCTGGTCTAGTGGCGGGCGTCGGGGGCGTCTGACCCGTCGGGGGTCTCGCCGTACTGCTCGCGCACCTCGTCGGTGGCGTCGTCGACGTGCTCGTCGCTGGGCTCGGTCTCTGCTTCCTGCTCGGCTCGACCTTCCGCTTCGACCTTGCGATCCGCCGTCAACCAGCCGAGTGCTTCCTTCGCCTTGCCCTTTGCGTCAGCCATACGACCTCGCTTACCCCCTCCCCTGCCATCCGATTCGGGGACTACCCGAGGGCGAGCGCCGAATCCACGATCTGCTCCTGCTCCTGCACATGCACCGCGTGCGAGCCGACCGCGGGGCTGCCGGATTCAAAGCGGCTCACGCGCTTGATCGTGTATTCGTCGCCGAGCGCTTCGTAGAGCCGGCCCTTCACGAAGTTCCACGCGCCCATGTTCTCCGGCTCCTCTTGCAGCCAGACGAGCTCACGGGCGTTCGTGTACTTCGACAATGCCTCCGCGAGATACTCGGAGGGCCACGGGTAGAGCTGCTCGACCCGGAGCACCGCCACGGGGGCACCGATCTCGTCGCGCTTGGCGACGACGTCGTACGCGACCTTGCCCGATGCGAGCACCACCCGTTCCACCGATTCGGGATCGCCGTTGAACGTGGGGTCGTCAACCACCTCGAGGAACGACCCGTGGGTGAGATCGTCGACCTTCGAGCGAGCAGGCTTCGCCCGCAGCAGCGACTTCGGCGTGAAGACCACCAGCGGCTTGCGCACGTCGCGGTGCATCTGCCGGCGGAGGAGGTGGAAGTACTGCGCCGCCGTCGTGGCATTGGCCACTTGGATGTTGTCCTCGGCGGCCATCGTGAGGAACCGCTCGATCCGGGCCGAGCTGTGCTCCGGGCCCTGGCCTTCGAAGCCGTGCGGGAGCAGCAGCACGAGCCCGCTCGTCTGTCCCCACTTGTCCTCGGCGGCGACGAGGTACTGATCGAGAATGATCTGCGCGCCGTTCATGAAGTCGCCGAACTGGGCCTCCCACGCGACCAGTGCGGCGGGGTTGGCCACCGAGTAGCCGTACTCGAAACCGAGCGCCGCATATTCCGACAGCAGCGAGTCGTAGATCCAGAACTTGGCCTGGTCCGGGTCGAGGTGCGCGAGCGGGGCCCACTCCGCTCCGGTCTCGTAGTCGACGAGCACGGAGTGTCGTTGGCTGAACGTGCCGCGGCGCGTGTCCTGTCCGGCAACGCGCAGATCGTGGCCTTCCAGGAGCAGCGAGCCGAAGGCCATCGCCTCACCGAGTGCCCAATCCACCTCGCCCTCTTCGCGGAACATCTTCGTGCGGGCCTCGAATTGTTTGGCCAGCTTCGGGTGCATCGTGAAGCCCTCGGGGACCGACGAGAGCACGTCGTAGATGCGATCGATCGTCTCGCGCGGCACGCCGGTGTCGACTCGGGGCAAGCAACCGATCGGCACCGGCGGCGGCTTGGCCTTGATGCCGGCTTCAGGTGCGTGCGAGCGCGTCTGGTTGAGCGCCTCTTGCAGCTTCGCCTGGAAGTCGTCGAGCGCGTGCTCGGCTTCCTCGATGCTGATGTCACCGCGCTTCACCAGCGACTCGGTGTACAGCTTGCGCACGGAACGCTTGGCTTCGATGCGCTTGTACATGATCGGCTGCGTGTAGCTCGGGTCGTCGCCCTCGTTGTGGCCGAGGCGCCGGTAACAGATCATGTCGATCACGACGTCCTTGGCGAAGCGCTGTCGATACTCGAAGGCCAGACGAGCGACGCGAACGCACGCCTCGGGGTCATCGCCGTTCACGTGCAGGATCGGGGCCTGCACCATCTTGGCGACGTCGGTCGGATATTCGGACGAGCGGGCCGACTCGGGCGGCGTCGTGAAGCCCAACTGGTTGTTGATGACGAGATGGATCGTGCCGCCGACGCGGTAGCCCTTGATCATCCCGAGTTGCAGCGTTTCGGCGACGACGCCTTGTCCGGCGAACGCGGCATCGCCGTGCACGAGCAACGGCAGCACCGAGAACGACCCCGGGTCGTTGATGAGGTCTTGCTTCGCTCGCGCCATGCCGACGACCACGGGGTCGACCGCCTCGAGATGGCTCGGGTTGGCCGACAGCTCGACCTCTATCTCCTTGCCCGTGCGGGCCAGGAACTTGCCGGATTGACCCAGGTGGTACTTCACGTCGCCGGAACCTTGCGTCGACTCCGGATCGACCGCGCCTTCGAACTCCTTGAAGATCTGGTCGTAGCTCTTGCCGACGATGTTGGCGAGCACGTTGAGCCGGCCGCGGTGGGACATGCCCATGACCACGCCGTCGAGGTCGGCATCGGCGGCCTGCTCGATGATCGCGTCGAGCGTCGGGATCGCGGACTCTGCTCCCTGCATGCCGAAGCGCTTCTGACCGACGTACTTCGTGGCGAGGAACGTCTCGAAGGCCTCGGCCGCATTGAGCCGATCGAGGATGTGGCGCTGGTCCTCCGGCGACAGCTCGCTCTGGACGCCTTCGACCTGCTCTTGGATCCAGTGCTGCTCGTCGAGCTCTTGGATGTGCATGTACTCGATGCCGACCGTCCGGCAGTACGCGTCGCGGAGCAGGCGCAGGATGTCGCCGAGCTTCATGCGCTCGGTGCCGGCCAATCCGTTCGTGAGGAACTCGCGCTCGAGGTCCCAGATCGTGAGCCCGTACGTCGCGGGATCGAGCTCGTTGAACATGTGGGGCTCTTTGGACGCGAGCGGATCGAGGTCGGCGATCAGGTGACCGCGCACGCGGTAGACGCGAATCAGTGTGTCCACCGCCATCTGCTTCTCGAGCATCGCTTGATCGCGATCGACGGGGTTGACGTCGCGGCGCCACTGCACCGCTTCGTACGGCACGCCCAGCGACCGGAACACGTTGTCGTAGAAGCCGTCGGCGCCCAGCAGCAGCTCGTGCACGCGCTTGAGGAAGAGCCCCGACTCTGCGCCCTGGATGACTCGATGGTCGTAGGTCGAGGTGAGCACGAGCACCTTGGACACACCGAGCTCGGCAAGCGCGGCAGGGTCGGCGCCTTGATACGCCGCGGGGTAGTCGAGGGCGCCGACACCGACGATCGCGCCTTGCCCGGGCATCAGCCTCGGCACCGATTGCACGGTGCCGATCGTGCCCGGATTGGTCAGGCTGACGGTCGCGCCGGCGAAGTCGTCAGGCGAGATCTTGTTCGAGCGCACCTTGCGGATGAGGTCCTCGTAGGCCCCCCAGAACGCTCGGAAGTCGAGGGTGTCGGCATCCTTGATCACTGGCACGAGGAGCGTTCGCGACCCGTCGCTCTTCTCGAGGTCGACCGCGATGCCGAGCCCGATGTGCTCGTGGCGCACGACCCGGGGCGTGCCGTCCGCGCCCTTCACGAAACTCGAGTTCATGACCGGCATGGATTCCGCGATGGCCCGCACGACCGCGAAGCCGATGAGGTGGGTGAAGCTCACCTTGCCGCCGCGGGTTCGGGCCAGGTAGCCGTTGATGACCGAGCGGTTCACCTCGAGCAGGCGGGCGGGCACCTCGCGGAAGCTGGTGGCCGTCGGGACGTGGAGGCTCTCCTCCATGTTGGCGACGATCCGCGCCGCGGCGCCGCGCAGCGGCTGGCCCAGCTCGTCGGCCTTCGCCGGCGCCACCTTGTCGTCCTGCTGCGGCTTCGGCTTCGGCTGCTCGACCTTCGCCGCCTCCTCCGCTTTCGGGGGTGCCGGTGCGGTTGCCGCCGCCGTTGCCGGCGCGTCGGTCTCGGGCGCGGTCGGTTCGGCCGCCGCAGGCGCTGCCGCGGCCGCGACGGGCTCGTGCTGGTCTCGGCGGTAGTCCTCGAAGAACTCCTGCCAGCTGCTGCTCACCGACGAAGGGTCGGCGCGGTACTGCTCGTACATCTCGTCGACGAGCCACTCGTTGGGCCCGAGCGCGTTCGAGGTTCCTTGGTCTTCACCCATAGATCAGGGCGATCCTACCGGTGGCACCGACCTGGCATATCGGGCGTGCACCCGTTCGCAGTAGGCCGCACATACGTCGGCGAGGGCAGCATCG
>JBEEFX010000098.1:0-19294 GCA_041166365.1 Acidimicrobiaceae bacterium | reverse complement strand
TCCGACACGCCGTAGTCATCGGAGATCACCAAGTGACGGCCTTCGCCCCAGTTCGCGTTCGGCATGGAGTCGATCACCTCAGCAAACGCCGCCCTCACCTGTTCCCGACCCGTGAACCTGCGGCCGTACGACTCGGGTCCGCCGGAGGCTTCGAACACGCAATCGGATGCGAACAAGCCCATCAATCGGTCGATGTCATGGCTGTTCCATGCGTCGGTGTGTTCGATGAGCAAGCGTTCCAGATCGTCGCGCTCCACCTCGGACCTCCCGGCGTCGGATCGCATCATGGCAGGAGCCAGTCCGCCCAAGTCTGCCCTGGTCAGGACGTCGGAATCGGGCGTGGGCGAACGATGGTCTGGTCACCGGGGCGCGTAGCATGCGGCGCACATGACCGGCCGTCGGCTGCTCTTGGTGTTGGCCCCAGCGGGAACGCTGGCGGCCCACGGCCTCGCGTACGGTCCGTTCGGAGGACACGGCGACGGCGCCGGTCTGCATGCATATGTGCCGTACGCCGCCGCGGTTGCCGTCCCGGGCGCGATCGGTGCGCTGTTGTGGGCAACGACGGGTCGGCGCGGCCGCACCGTGCGGTTGCCGACGGTCCGGGCTCTCGTCGTCACTCAGCTCGGACTCTTCGGGGTCCAGGAGATCGCCGAGCGAGTGGTGTCGCGCCTCTCGCTGAGCGACCTCGCGAGTCAGCCCGCCGTCCGGTGCGGTCTCGCGCTGCAGGTGTTCACCGCCGCAGCGTGCCTGTTGGCAGCACGGCTTCTCCGGCGGACGGTCGGCGCGTTTCTGTCGCTGCCGGGTCGCGCCGGGCGCGTGGTCGACGTCTCGTCAGTCCTGGTTGCGGTCGTCAGCGATCGACGGATCGCGGAGGGCCGTGTGTGGAGGGCTCCCGCGCGAGCTCCTCCTGTCGTCGCCTCCTGACGACACATCCACACATTCAAGGAGGAGTCATGTCTTTCCGCTCTTACGCGCGCGGCACGCGCGCTGCGCTTGCCGCGCCGGGTCTCGTCGCTCTGTTTGTCATCGGCGGCTGCGGGTCATCGGGTAGCAAAACGTCTGCCACATCTCAGGCGTCGACGACCAGCAGCTCGTCGACGTCGTCGAGCACCGCGAGCACCGCGACCTCACCGGCAGCCACGCTGATCGAGATCACGGTCGTCGGCGGCCAGGTCGCCGGCGGGGTGAAGCATGTCCAGGTCGACGTTGGCAGGAGCGTCACGATCCGGATCACCAGTGACGTCGCCGAGGAGCTGCACGTGCATGGCTACGACCTCAAGCGGGACCTGACGGCCGGCACCGCGGTCGAGCTGACGTTCACCGCCGACATCCCCGGCGTGTTCGAGGCCGAGCTCGAACATTCGGGCTTGCAGGTCGCGGAGCTGCAAGTTGGCTGATCTGCCCGTGGTGTTCGCGCATGGCGTGGGCGGGCGCAGTGACCTCCCGGTGCCCGTGTGGCTGTTCGCGTACGGCGCCGCGTTCGCGTTGCTGATCTCATTCGTCGCGCTGCGAATCCTGTGGCCGCGTCCTCGGCTCTCCGGGTTGTCTACGGGGGTCGAGTTGCCTGCGGTGGTTCAGCGGGCCCGGCCTCTGTTGGCCGTCGTGCTCCGGGTCGCAGGGTTTCTGTTCTTCGCGGTGACGGTCGCCGCGGCAGCCTTCGGATCACCGGACGGTGGATTGAATGTCGCGCCTTACGCCGTCTGCGTGATCTTCTGGGTGGGCATGCCGATTGCCTCGGCCGTCGTGGGTGACCTGTTTGCCGCAGCGAATCCGTTCGACACGATCGCAATCGCGTTGCGCCTTCCGCAGGAGACGAGCCGCGACGATCCTGGGCTGTGGCCCGCGGCCGTGATGATCTTTTCCTTCACGTGGCTCGAGCTCGCTTACTACGACGGCTGCAGCGATCCGGTCGCGCTGTCCTGGTGGCTCGGCGCGTACACGGTCGCGGCGATCGCGGGCGCGACGCTGTGGGGCCGACGATGGCTCCGCACCAGCGAAGGCTTCGCTGGATTGTTCGGGCTCCTCGCGCACCTCGCACCTCTCTACCGTGACCGGAGCACCGGACGACTCCGTCTGCGCGTGCCGCTCAGTGGCCTGGCGTCGGTGGAGCCGAGGCCCGGGATGCTGGCTCTCGTGCTCGTCGCTCTGGGCTCGACAACGTTTGACGGCTTCAGCCGCACCACGTTCTGGAGCGACATCGTCGGACAGCGCGTCGGCTGGGACCGCACGCTCGTCAGCACGTTCGGCCTGCTTTGGCTCATTGCCATCGTCGCCGTCGCCTGGCTCGGCGCGACGCGCATCACCGCCCGGGTGACCGGACGCGACCCGGCCGAAACGGCAGCCGCGTTCGCACCTTCGTTGATCCCGATCACGTTGGGCTACGCGGTAGCGCACTACTTCTCGCTGCTCGTCTTCGACGGCCAGAACTTTCTTGCCCTCGCCTCCGACCCCTTCTTCCGCGGTTGGAACCTCTTCGGAACCATCGACAACACCGTCAACTACCGACTCGTCTCTACCCGCACCATCGCCTACGTCCAGGTCGCGAGCATCGTCATCGGCCACGTCTGCGGCGTGATCGCCGCACACGACCGAGCCGTCGAACGGTTCCCATCACGCCAAGCCGTCCGTTCTCAATATCCCTTGCTGGCCGTGATGATCCTCTACACCGTCGGTGGCCTGCTCCTGCTGCTGAAGGGTTGAGGGCCGATCATCCCCAACGGCTCGCCACCGCGAGCACATGTCCGCAATAGGGCTGGAGCTCGAGCGTGATCGAGGCTTCCAACACGATGGCGTTCGCGGCCGCCTCGCCGAGTTCGGTGCCCAGCGTTTCGCGCTGCGCGATGACAGCACCGAATCCGGCGGAGACCTGCTGCTGCCAGTTCGGGAGCTGGTCGTAGCTGACGACGTCGAAGCCGGCCTCGCCGAGCAGCGGTCGGTAGTCGGAAATCGGGTCCTCCCACACGGGGAGCCCTGCGATGCGTTCCGCGTCGAGCTCGAACGCGACGAACACGAACCGTCGACCGGCGCGCAGGACGCGGGCGATCTCGGCGAGAGCCTTGCGTTTGTTCGGCGCGTACTGGAGCGCGTCGACGGTCATCACGGCATCGGCCGAGTCGGATGCGAGGTGGGTGGTTTCGAAGCTCCCCTGCGCGAAGGTTGCCCGGCCTTCGAGGCCGAGACCGGCGACGCGTTCTGTCGCACGAGTGACCGCGACAGGCGACAGGTCGCGGCCCTCCAGCCGTGCACCGGAGTGCTGTGCCGCCCAGAGCCCCGGACCGCCCGCGCCGCAGGCGAGATCGACGAGAAGTTCGTCGGGGTGCAGTTGCAAACGGTTGGTGACCTCTTGCAGATGTGTGAGGCGCAGGAAGCTGATGTGCGCGAATTCTTCGGGATAGTCGGGGCCGGTGACGTGATCTCGCCAGATCTGTCGCAGTGTCGGACTGGTGCCCCACGCGGCGTAGAACGTGTCGTAGCCGCTGGCCACGAGATCCTCGGGTTCCGCCATGTCGGGACCCTACGTTGGGCGTACGACGCCGCGGGCCGAGAGCCGCTATCCGCCCGAGTCGTTCTTCACGAGGCCGTGTTCACCGGTGTCGATCGCCGCCTTGCGAACCAGGTTCTGGTCCTGCTTGATGACGCGCTCGGGAGCGTCTTCCAGCCCGACGGTGCGGGTGAGCAACGCCTCGTCGTCGTCGATGTCGAGTCGCTCCGCGAGAAGGCGCAGCACCTCGCTCTGGGCATCCAGCTTCGCCTGCATGGCGCGACCCTCGCGGTTCTGCGTGTTCTGGATGATGAACACCATCCAGAAGGTGATGATCGTCGTGCCGGTGTTGATGACCAACTGATACGTGTCGTTCCCGAACTGGCCGCTGACGAAGAAGCCCCCGACGAACCACAAGAACACCAGCACGAACGACAGCAGGATCGCCGGAAACGAGCCCAGCCAGCCGGTGATGCTTCCGATGACTCGGGTCAGCGCCGTGCTCTTGTCGTCGGGCTGGGTTTGTATCGGCACCGCCGGTCTCTACCCAACGAAACCCGCCCACTACTCACGGTGACCGCAGCGAATTCCCGCGGAGCAACATTTTGACATCCGGGCTCTATTAGGCTTACCTAACACTCCGGAGGTGGCGGCCCACCTGCGCGCGTCGAGGAGGCGAGACAAGCCATGTTGCCCACGTTCGTGATCGGCCTGCGGGAGGGCGTCGAGGCATCGTTGATCGTCGGGATCATCGCCGCCTTCCTCGGACAGCAGGGCCGGCGCGACTCGCTGCGCTGGGTGTGGGCCGGCGTCGGGCTCGCCGTCGCTCTGTGCCTCGCCGTGGGGATCGCCCTTCATCTGTTGGAGGATTCCCTGCCGCAAAAGGAGCAGGAGGCGCTGGAAACCGTGGTCGGCCTCGTGGCCATCGCGATGGTCACCTGGATGATCGTGTGGATGCGCAAGCACTCCCGCGGCCTCAAGCGAGAGATCGAGTCGAGCGCCGGCGCAGCGCTCGTCCGGGGCTCGGCCAAGGCGCTCGTCGGCATGGCGTTCCTCGCCGTGCTTCGCGAGGGGTTCGAGACATCGTTCTTCCTCGTCGCGCTCCTGCAGAACGCCGACAGCCAGACGTCCGGGCTCGTCGGTGCGGTACTCGGCATCGCGGTTGCCTGCGTGATCGGTTTCGCGCTCTACAAAGGAGGCCTCAGGCTCGACCTCGCCAGGTTCTTCAAAGCGACCGGCGTCGTGCTCGTCGTCGTCGTCGCCGGACTGGCGGCGTTCGCGGCGCACACCGCCCACGAGGCGACCTGGCTCACGATTGGCCAGGGCGAGCTCGTCGACCTGTCATCGTTCGTCAAGCCGGGCTCGGTGCAGGCCGCGCTCGTCACCGGCATCCTCGGCATCCAGCCGAAGCCGGTCGTCGCCGAGGCCGTGGCGTGGCTCGCCGCGTTCGTGCCACTGCTGGCGTTCGTCCTCTGGCCGCCGCGCCGCCGAACAGGCGAGCGCGATGCCGCGTCGGCCGCGGCGTCTGACGACGGCCGTGTGGCCGTCGGCGGCGCATCGTGAGACGACTCGCGATCGTCCCGATCGTGGCCATCGCCATGCTCGCGGTCGCGGCGTGCGGCAGCGACAGCACCTCGACGGCGAATGGATCGAAGGTCGACGTGACCCTCACCGACGAGGGATGCAACCCGACCGCGATCACGGTTGCGCCGGGCAAGACCACGTTCCACATCAGGAACGACGGCGCGGGCGGGATCACCGAGTTCTACGTGTACGACGGCGACAAGGTGCTCGGTGAGCGCGAGAACCTCACGCCGGGCCTGTCCGGAGACCTCCAGCTGGAGCTGAAGGAAGGTGCGTACCGCACGTTCTGCCCGGGCGGCACGACGAAGGCGAACGGCACGCTCACGGTGACGGCGGGCGGGGCCGATCACGGTGCGTCTGGTTCTGCGGGCGGCGCGGCCGATGCGGCATGCGTGCCGGCCGGCGATCCCGCGTCGGCAAGCACACACCTTGTCGCCACGCTGCGGGACTTCCAGATCGAGCTCGGGGCGAGGTCGGTGACCGGCGGAAGGGTCGCCATCGACGCGACCAATGAAGGCACGCACCCCCACGAGATCATCGTGGTGAACGGTGTCGCGCCCGCGGCGCTCGTCTTCGACGCCGCCGGCAAGGTCGACGAGGACAAGCTTCCGAGCGGGGCCCTCATCGGTGAGCTCGAGGCGTTCTCGCCTGGCCGGAGCTGCTCCGCCGTCTTCGACCTTGCCCCCGGCAGCTACACGCTGTTCTGCAACACCAGCGGTGCCGAGGGCGCCCACGCCACACTCGGCATGGTGACGACGCTCACGGTCAGCTGACCGTTCACTCGTACTGCTGGAGTCGGTCTCGATAGGGAATCCGGCGGCGTCACAGGACGACGGGACGGTGCACGTCCTCGGCTGAGTCCAAGAGCTCGAGGAGCGCTTCCGTTGCGGCAGTTCTGCGGTGCGCCGCGGCCGTGACGACACCCACGGTCCACACCAGGGTGGGGTCCGACAGGGGTACCGCAACGAGCGGAGGCCGCGACACCGCATCGTCGTGTCCGAGCAGGGCGATACCGAGTCCGTGCGCCACGAACTCGAGAATGCTGCCGACGTCGCTCACCTCGAGCGGTGGATGCTTCTCGTGCGCCGCTCGCAGTACCTGATCGATCACACCGTGAGCGACGGAACGCGGCATACCGATGAACGTCTCGCCCTTCAACATCTCGAGATCGACGCGTTCGAGCTCGGCGAACGGATGGTCCGGTCGGCACACGAACATCGACTCGATCGTGGCCATCGGCCGGGCCTCCAAATCGGAAGGCGTTCGTTCCGGCAGGACGACGAACGCCGCATCGATCCGACCAGCCCGCACTTCGTCCGTGAGCGCCGCCGACACCCCCATCGTGTACTTGAGGCTCACGGCGGGATGGCGTTCGCGGAACCTGGCAAGCAACTCGGCCTGGTCGATCGCGAGTCGGGTCTGGATGCCGCCCACGCTCAGGGATCCGCCCAGCGCCCCTTTCGTGGCGTGCACCGAAGCGCCCGCGTCGCGAGCCGCCTCGAGCGCCCGCCGAGCATTCGGGAGCAGCGCCCGTCCCGCCTCGGTGAGCGCCACGCGTCTCGTGGTGCGCAGGAAGAGGGCGGCGTCGAGCTCGCGTTCGAGCGATCGGATCGACGACGAGAGCGCGGACTGCGACAGGTGCGATCGCGCCGCCGCTCGCGTGAAGGTCTGTTCCTCGACAACTGCCACAAAATGCGCCAACTGGCGTAGTTCCACGATGGATTCAGCTTCCCGGTCGCGTAATGTGATCCGAAAATACCACTGGACCGCACGGGCCGCGGTCAGGAAGGCTGGCGGCACGGCAGGGCGTGTTGTCCCGGCCGCTGCGAGTGTGGGCTCCGGGCGGATGGGGCAGGGAGAGCCGACCGAGGAGGACATCGTGGCGGGCGAGGAAAACGGCCGGATCCGCGCCCGGGTGGTCGAGCGGCTCCATGGTGACTGACTGCGCCGCGCCGATCTCGGCGACCATCGAGCAGCTGCTCGACTCGTCTCCTGATGGCGTCCTGATCGTCGACACCGACGGTCGGATCCGCCTGGTGAACCGCCAGGCCGAGGCCATGTTCGGCTATGCCCGTGACGAGCTCGTCGGCGAGCTGACGGTGCGCCTGAGGCCGGACCGCGATCGTCCCGATCCCGACGAATCCAGGGTGAGCTACTACCGCAACCCGACGATCGGTACAGGGCTCGACATCGCCGCGCTGCGCAAGGACGGCACCGAGTTCCCGCTCGATGCGTCGTTCTCGTTGCTCGAGACAGACGGTGGCCGCTTCGTGTACATCTCCGTTCGCGACAGCTCGGCACGCAAGAAGATCGAGGCGAGATCACAGAGCTTCGAGGTCACTTCCCAACTGGCGGCCATCGTCGAGTCTTCTGACGACGCCATCGTCGGCAAGTCGCTCGACGGCGTGATCACCGCGTGGAACGCCGCGGCGGAGCACATGTACGGGTACAGCGTCGACGAGATCATCGGCCACAACATCTCTGAGCTCATCCCGCCGGACCAGGTGGACGAGCTCTCGCCGATTCTGGAGCGCGTGAGCCAAGGCGAGCGGGTCGAGCACTTCGAGACCAAGCGCGTCCGCAAAGACGGCACCATTCTCGAGCTGTCCGTGACCCTCTCGCCCATCCGGGACGACACCGGCACGGTGACCGGAGCCTCGACCGTGGCGCGGGATCTGACCGAGCTGAGAAAGGCGGAAGCGGAACACCTCGAGCTCGAGGACCGGTTGCGCCAATCGGAGCGGCTCGAGAGTTTGGGACAGCTCGCCGGTGGTGTCGCCCACGACTTCAACAACCTGCTCGCCGGGATCATGAACTACGCCAGCCTCATCTCGTCTTGCCTTCAGGACGAGATGACGCTTCGTGGGCTGTCGGACGACGACGCGTTCGTGTCGGTCGTACAGGATGCCGACGAGATCACCAAGGTCGCGAAGCGCGCCGCGGCTCTGACGCACCAGTTGCTGATCTTCAGCCGGCGCGAAATCGTGCAGGCCGAGGTGCTCGACCTCAACGCGATCGTCTCCGAGATCGAGACCCTGCTGCGGACGACGGTTCCCGAAAATGTCGAGCTGCGCCTCCGCCTCGCTCCCGATCTGCCCCTCATCAAGGCCGATCGCAGCCAGATCGATCAGGTGTTCATGAACCTGGCGGTGAATGCCCGCGACGCCATGCCCGATGGTGGCGAGCTGGAGATCGAGACCGCGACATTCGAGGTCGATCAGCAGTACGCCCGCATCAACGCCATCAACGCCGGCACCTACGTGCGGCTGACGGTGTCCGACACCGGCACGGGCATGACCCGCGAAGTTGTCGCTCGCACGTTCGAGCCCTTCTTCACCACCAAGCCGAAAGGTGAGGGCACCGGGTTGGGGTTGGCGACCGTCTACGGCATCGTGCGGCAGGCGGGTGGTGACGTCTCCATCTACTCGGAGCCGGGCTTGGGAACGACAGTCCGGGTCAACCTGCCGGTGACCTCGGACGTGAGATCAGCGCGAGAACGCGAGCAACCGAGCGTTCCTCGGGAGGCGGATGGCGAGACGGTGCTGCTCGTGGAGGACGAGGAGATCGTGCGCGAGCCGACGCGCCGGATGCTGGAACGCAACGGCTACCGGGTATTGGCCGCGGCGAACGCCGAAGAAGCCCTGGTGCTGCTCCATGGGCATCCCGGCGCGATCCATCTGCTGCTCACCGACGTCGTGATGCCGGGACGATCGGGCAGAGATCTGTCGGCCGACGTCCTCGAGGACCGGCCGGAGACGAAGGTGTTGTTCATGAGCGGCTACAGCCAGAACGTCATCGCGCATCAAGGGGTGATCGAAGCAGGGGTGTATCTCATCGAGAAGCCATTCGCCGCCGACGATCTCCTGAGGAAGGTGCGCGACGCTCTAGACGGGGCGTCGTAGTTGTCCTGGGACCAGCAGGAAGTCCTCGGCGCGTCGAAAGTCGGGACTCGGCCCGCACTCGGCCGCATGAGCGAGCTCTGGGTGCGTGCGGCGAGCGTCGGCGAGCACGTTTTCTGGCGCCGAGCGCGCGTCGTACAGACAGAGGAGGGTCGCCGGCGCCGATGCGAAGGACAGATTGACCATCGACTCGTAGCGCATCCAGCCGTCGACCTTTGCCCGGGAGTAGCCCGTCCAGCACGCTTCGCCGACGATCCGGATCCAGTGTGCTCCGCCCGCGAGTTGCTCGTTCACGAACTCGCGGTACGCGTCCAGCGTTTCGCTCGGAGAGCGATACCACTCGGACGTATTCTTGAACTCGACGGATCGAGCAGCGTCGCCGAGGGCGTCGTGGATCAGGTCGGTCTGTCGCTTGGTCATGACAGCCAAGACGCACTCGGATCGTTCGATGCCCTCGCGGATGAACCCGCCCGCGGCGCCGACGAATTCTTCATCCGATTCGTAGATGTGGAGGCAGTGCCCGAGCGGCTTCGGCGAGATCGCGGCGGTGCTGCCGACGAGATGATCGACAGAGAGCTGCAGAGCGTCGGCCAGTGCCGTGAGGCTGCTGAGCCGCACGTCCTTGCGCCGGCCCGATTCGATCTGGGCGATCGCCGACCAACTCACGCCCGAGTGATACGCCAACGCTTCCCGGCTCCAGCCAGCACGTTCTCTGGCCGCCCGGAGTGCTGTTCCAAGTCGGGACGGAATCACGCAGCTTCCCTTCCCATTCGTGCGGCCGAACAGTACGCGCGCCAGGTCGTCCCCGACACCGTGTCACAGGGTCGTGTCAGTTGACAAGGTCGATTGACAGCGGAAGGATGACGGGGATGTGTCGTCGCACGAAGCGGGCCGCGGCCTCCGGTAGCGCGGCGAGCGGCTCGTAGTTGTCGTCGAACGGAGATCCCATCGAGTCGGTGATCAAGGTCTTGATCGTCGACGACGACGAAGTCTTCCGTCGGAGCACCGCGCGGCTGCTCACCGATCGTGGCTACGCGTGCGTCGAGGCCCCGGACGCCGCCCGAGCCAGGGTCGTCCTCGAAACCGAGCCGGACGTCGCCGCCGTGCTGTGCGACATCACGATGCCGGGCGCGTCCGGCATCGCGCTCCTCACGGAGCTCACGGCGGACTCTCCCGACGTTGCCGTCGTCATGACGACGGGGATCGACGATCCCACCATCGCCGATGTGGCCTTCGGCTCTGGCGCATTCGGCTACTTGGTCAAGCCCTTCGATGCCAACGAGCTGGTGATCAACCTCGCCAGCGCGTTGAAGCGGCGCGAGCTCGTGATCTCTCAGCGAGGCCAGGTGCGCACGTTGGAGCAGACGATCGCGCGTACGAAAGTCCTCGGCGGCGTGCTCGAGGGCGTCGAGGCCGGGGCGGGGCTGTTCCCCGATGGCGACGAAGAGATGAGCGAGCGCCTCTCGCGTGCCGTCTCCTTGCGCGACGAGGAGACAGGCCGCCACATCGAGCGAATGAGCAGATACTCCGTCGTCCTCGCGAACGCCGTGGGCTTCACCGGCTTGTCGCTCGAGGACCTTCGGCTCGCGACGGCGCTCCACGACGTCGGCAAGATCGGGGTGCCCGACGGCATCCTGCTGAAGCCCGGCTCGCTTTCGCCCGACGAGTACGCGGCGATGCAGCGCCACGCGCAGATCGGGTACCAGCTGCTGGCCGGTTCGGCCTCCGAGCTCCTGCGACACGCCGCCGACATCGCGCTGATGCACCATGAATGGTGGGACGGGAACGGTTACCCGCGCGGTCTCCAAGGCGACGAGATTCCTGAGGAAGCGAGGATCGCCGCGATCACCGACGTCTTCGATGCCCTGACGAGCAACCGCGTCTACCGGCCGGGCATGTCGTTCGACGAGGCGATCGTCCTCATGCGCGCGCTTCGTGGGCGGCAGTTCGAGCCCCGCCTCTTGGACGCGTTCTTCGACTCGATGCAAGAGGTCGCTGCTATCCGCGAGGCCTACCCAGATCAGGAAGATGATCAGCGACGCATCCGCATCCTGGTGGTGGACGACCACGAGATCTTTGCCCAGAGCCTCGTGCGACTCCTGGGCAGCCGGCCGGAGCTGAAGGTGGTCGGCATCGCCGGCAGCGTGTCGGAAGCGGTGGTCGGGGTACTCGGGTATGAGCCGGACGTCGTGCTCATGGACTTCGAGCTCCCTGACGGCGACGGTCCGCAGGCGACCGAGCAGATCAAGGCGTTGATGCCTTCGGTCAAGGTCATCATGCTCACGGCGCGGAACGACGAGCTCTCCCTCGTCCACTCGATCGCCGCAGGCTGCTCCGGCTTCGTCAAGAAGGAGGACACGGTCGACGTCCTGCTCGCGGCGATCGTGGCGGCACACGAGGGGGAGACCGTTGCCGCGCCGCAGGAGCTCGCCCCGCTGCTGCGCCAACTGCGGCCGACGAACCGAGGTTTGGGCGCCGATGTCACCCCGCGCGAGCTCGAGATCCTCAGGCTCATCGCTTCTGGATTGGTCAACAAGCAGATCGCGCAACACCTCGGGCTGAGTCTCAACACGGTTCGAAACCACGTGCAGAACGTTCTGTACAAGCTGCAGGCACACTCGAAGCTGGAAGCGGTGGCGACCGCCGTCCGCGAGGGTGTCATCGACTATCCGACTTCGTGACGCGAACGCGTCTGTCCTCCGATCTCGTCGATGTCGAAGGTTTCATTGTGGAACTGACCCGCGATCAAGTGCGCCTCGCCGAAATTCGGAGCAAGATCGTCGCGCTTTCTGTTGTGAGCACCGACGCCTTCAATCTTCCGACGCGCTACCAGTCCTTGGTGTCGCTGGAAGCGATTCTGGTTCGGCGGGTCAGCGACACTGCTCGGCCGGGACGTGCCGTTTCGAACGGCCGCCGCGTCCGCTAGGTAGTCGGTGAGGGTCCTGACCCGGCGTCGTGCCGGGGTCGGGACGACCACCACGGCAGGCTTCGCGGCGACTGGGTTCACCGGAGACTCCCCGAGGCCATCGTTCGCCCGCGCGCCCATGCCGAGAGTGCCGCCGGTTGCAGCGGTCTGCTCAGCAGAAAGCCTTGCAAATGGTCCGCGCCCATTGCACGAAGGGCACGGACCTCTTCGTTCGTCTCGACGCCCTCGGCGACGATGTTGATGTCGATGGCATGACCCAGGTCGGTGACCATGCGCACGAGTGAACTGCCGCGCCGCACGTTGAGCTGGCTGATGAACGATCGGTCGATCTTGATGGTGTCGATGGGCAGCTGTTGGAGGTGGGCCAGCGACGTATAGCCGGTGCCGAAGTCGTCGATCGCAACCCGGACACCGAGAGCTCGCACGACGTCGAGTTCCGCGGCGGCGGAGGCCAGGTCGCCGAGCAGCACGGTTTCAGTGATCTCGATGCTGAGTCGTTGCGGGTCGATTCCCGTCGTGTCGAGCACCGCTCTGATGTGATCCGGCAGCTGGCGGCTCAACAGGTGCCGGCCGGAGATGTTGACCGCGACAGGAACGTCAGCGAGCTCGGGGATCGACGACCACGCGACCAGCTGTCGTGTGGCCTCGGCGAGCACCCAACAGTCGAGATCGATGATCAGTGAGGTCGCCTCGGCGATGGGGATGAACGAGTCAGGAGCGAGCAGCCCATGGTCGGGCCGATCCCAACGGACGAGCGCCTCCACACCGACCAGCCGGCCTGACGTCGCGTCGAGAACGGGTTGATAGTGCAACAGCAGCCCGCCCGTCGGATCGGTCAACGCGTTGGTGAGCGCGGTTTCGACGTCGACGCGCTCGATCATCTGCTGTTGCAGATCCGCATCGAAGATCTCGATCGAGGACCCTTCATGCCGCTTGGCGCGGTACATGGCGGCGTCCGCGCGAGCCAGCAGCCGGAGCGGTTCCTCGGGCCCGTCGAGCGACAGGGCGACGCCCACCGCGGCCCCGATCGCGATCTCGAATCCGTCGATCTCGATCGGCTCGCCGACGATGTCGATGATGCGCTGTGCGAGGTACATGGCGTCGGCGACGTCGGCGATGTCCTCGGCGACGACGATGAACTCGTCACCGCCCAGCCGTGCAACGAAGTCACCGCTGCGCAGGTCGTCGGACATGCGGCGAGCGACCCGCCGGAGGACCTCGTCCCCGACCTCGTGGCCATGGCTGTCGTTCACCGCCTTGAACTCGTTGAGATCGATGAACAGCACGCCGGTGGTTGCGCCCGTTCGCGCCGCTCGATTCAGGGCCGTGTGGATCGCGGTGATTGCTGCGGGCCGGTTGGCGATTCCCGTCAAGGAGTCATGCGTTGCCTCGTGGGCCAGGTGTGTCTGGAGCTGGTCGCGTTCGACGATGGAACCGGACAGCAGTGCGACGGAGCTCTCCAATGAGCGGCCGAGACGTCCCGGGAGCGGCTCACCGAGCACCGGGTCGTCGAAGTCGCAGAGCGCGAGCGCGTGGGCTTTGGCGTCGAGCAGCTGCAGGTTCGAGACCAGGTCGGTGAATACTCCGAACGCGACGCGAGTCTCGTGGGGGCCATGGTTCCGACTCGGGGACGGCTGGGCGTCGAGCTGCCCGTCGTTCACCGCGCGCGCGTAGGCGGCGAGGTCCTTCAGTGGCTTGGAGATCGAGCGGGCCAGCCACAGGGCGACCCCGATCGAGGTCAGTGCCACGGCGGCGGTGCCCAAGCCCCAGGCGACGAACTCGGCCCGTTCCGCGGCGGCCAGGCGTCGTGCTTCGTCGCGTACGGCGGTGGTCGCGGTCACTGCGAGATCGTCGATGAGCTGGTGGCGGGCAAAGTAACCCTTGAAGATGGCCGCGGCCTTCGCGGCGTCGACCGGTACCCCGTTCTCCGTCGGTGGCTGCCCGTCCAAGATGTCGAGTACCGCCTGCTCGAAGACCCGGGCCTGCGGCTCCTGCTCGAGGCGGGACACGCCGGTGATCACGCTCGTGACACCGAGGTCGTTGAGCCTTCCGATCGCCGTTGCGTACGCGGCGCTCTGTCCGCCGAGCTGAGCGAGCAGCGCCGCTTGCCCTGCCGGCGTGTCGGCCGGCGACGGGAACCACAGCGCGCTGAGGTCGATCATCTGTGCCGGGGCGACGTCGATCAAATCCACCGCGGCTCGCACCGATTCCACCGCGTCCGCGAGTGAAGACTGGTGTGCGTCCACCTCGAGTTCGTCGAGCCCGCGCTCGAGGGCCAGGCTGCTCGCCTCGATGTATCCATCGAGCTCGATGACTGCCGTGTTCGGGCTGAAGGTGCCATCGTCGATCGCGGCATACAGGGCCCCGAGCTCGCTCGCGCTCACGGGGCTACTCGTTCCGAGGGCACCGATGGCCTTCCCGGCTTCGGCCCGGGCCGGATCCACCTCGGCACCAACGTCGAATCCGATGTACGCAGAGGCGACGCTCAGGTCCACGCCGAATTGGTCGAAGCGCACCTCGAAGGCCGCGACGGCATGCAGCTCGTGCAACGCGTCGAGCAACGCGACCACCTCACTCAGTCCACCCACGCCACGGTCCACGGCCGTGGCGTTGGCCGCGGACGTCCGGCGGGCCAGAACGACCGAGCCGGCCAGCAGGAACATCACGGTCACCGGAAGCATCACCAACGCGATGAGCCGGGTGGTGACCCCCACTTCCGAAAGGTGTGGCCGAGTCCGGGCCGCGTTGTGCATGACCCTGGATCGACCGAATTGCTGTCCGGCCTCCATGGTGCGTTCGCGTCAGGCGAACGCCGATTGCGCCGAACGGGTTACGAACCGGCGGCCGCGAGGATCGTCGGGTGCGGTGCTCCGGCGGCCGGGTGTTGCCGGGTCAGGGCGTCGAGCTCGTCGGCGGACATCGCAGGAGCGAAGTAGTCGCCCTGGCAGTAGTCGCAACCGAACTCCTCGAGCTCCGCGTGCTGTTCGGCGGTTTCGACCCCTTCCGCCACGGTGGTCATGCCGAGCAGGTGGGCGACCTCGATGACTCTGCCGACGATGCAGCGACTGACCGCGTCACGGTCCAGGTCTGCGACGAAGCCTTGGTCGAGCTTCACCATGTCGATCGGGAAGCGCTTGAGGTAGCGGAGCGACGAGTAGCCGGCCCCGAAATCGTCGAGGGCGATGCCGACCCCCAGCTCCTTCAGCGCGTTGAGCACGAGGAGGGCACGTTCGCTGTCGTGGATCAACACCCCCTCGGTCACTTCCAGCGTGAGACGTTGGCCGTCCGTGTCCGTGTCGGCGAGCAGGGTGGCGAGGGTGTGTGCGAATCGGGGCGTCATCAGTTGTTTGGCGGACACACCGACCGACAGCATGAGGCTGGCGTCGCGGTCGTGCCTTTGCCACCGTTGACCGTCTCTGCACGTCTGCTCGAGAATCCAGCCGCCGACCTTGGTGATGAGCCCGGACTCCTCGGCCAGCGGTACCACCAACGTGGAAGGCAACAGTCCATGGGACGAATGCGCCCAGCGCAGGAGGGTCTCGACGCCGAAGAGACGCCCTTCGACTGTCTCCACGATGGGTCGGTATTGGGTTCGCAGCTCCCCACGTGCAACAGCGTCGTGCAGGTCCCTCGCCAACGTCGCGCCGGAGGTACTCAGGTCGCGCTCGAGATCGAGGATCTGATGGCGGGCCCCTCCCTTGCGCTTCGCCTGATACATCGCGGTGTCCGCGTCCAGCAGCAGCCGCTCCGAGAGCTGGTCGTCGCGCGCTGAAGACGCGATACCGACACTGGCGGTGATTTCCACGTCGCCCACCGACAGGGCGAACGGCGCCGCGACCTCTGCACCGACCCGTGTCGCGATGGCATCGACCTCGTCGGATCCGTCGAGGTCTTCGCACAAGATCACGAACTCGTCGCCTGACAATCGCGCCAGACTGTCACCGGGTCGAAGCACGCCGCCCACTCGTTGCGCCACCGCGACGAGCAACTCGTCGCCGACGCTGTGACCGTAGAGGTCGTTCACCCCCTTGAAGTGATCGAGGTCGACGAACAGAACTGCATTCACCTTTCCCGTACGGCCGCCGCGCCGCACCGCGTGCTCGAGCCGTTCCAGGAGGAGGGTGCGATTGGGGAGTCCGGTGAGCGGGTCGTGCAGCGAGCGCTGCTGCGAGAGCGCGGACGCCGCCCGCAAGTCAGCGCGCGCCTGCGCATTGAGCAAGTACGCGGCGGCGACGTCGGCGAGCGTCTGGGCCGCCTCCATGGTCCGGGCATCCATGGGGCCGGGCGTGTCGCAATACAGATCGAGCGCGCCCAACTGTTGCGGGCCGCTACGCAGTGGGAACGTGAACATGGCTACCAGTCCCGCCCCCAGGGCACGCGGGACGAACCTCTGAAATCGGGCCTCGGTACGAAGGTCCACGACAGCGACGGCTTCACCGGTCTGGTACGCGGTCACGCAGGGGCCCTCGCCGAGCTCCGTTTGCAACTCCTCGAATCGCAATGCGAAACCGTCCGATGCCGCCACGTAGCGAGGATCAGCGCCCGGCGCGATCAGCGTGACGCCCGCAGCCGAGATCGGCAGGACGTCGACGATGCGCGTCACCAGATGATCGAGGATCGCCTGGATGGGGAAGTCGGTCAGCATCGTGCGAGCAAACTCGCTCAACACGCCCGACAGTTCTTGCTCGCTCGGCACGGTCCTCCGGTCAACCAACTACGTCGCGGGGTCTCGGCGAGGCACAAATCGGGCTGTCCGTTCATACTAGGTCCTTGATGGTGATACGGGACCCGGATGAGGGACCCGGCCCGAGAACAACCCACGCGATTCGGTCACGACGTGCACGGGTACTGCGCCCGCATGCCCGATGGAGAGATTCGAGAGCCCGAGAACAGCACCGTCGACGACTGGTTCGGTCAGCAAGCTGCCCATGACGCCGAGGTCGCCGATCAAGCGGTGGACGAGGCCGACGGCGACATGAGCAAGGCCGAGGAGCTGTACGAGGAGCGAGCCGACGGCCAAGAGAAGTACGACGAGGGCCATCCCCGCCCATGAGTGACCCGAAGGAACACGTCGAGCGAAGCGGTAGTGGTGGTTCGAGCGACGGCGACACGCAACCCGATGACACGGGTGCGGATGGCACGCTGGCCGACGGTACCGGTACCGACGACGACGACACAGACAGCCGTTAGGCCGCGGTTCGCGCGTGACCTGTATGACTGGAATGCGCAGCTCTTCGGGTATCCAGCGCCCCACATGTTGACGATCGTGCAGACCTGTCCGGCTCCGGGGTGCAGCGGCGAGGTGCGCTACGTCCACGCTCGGCGCAGCGCGGCGGCGTTGAAGGGCAGCTGCGAGGGGTGCGGACGTACGTATCGTCTGGTGTCCGGTCGACCCGCGGAGATCGGCAGGCGCATGCCCGGCAAGCAAGCGCAGCGCGCGGGCAACGGAGCGGCGTAGTCACCCGCCCGCGATGACCGACACGTCCGGAGGCTGCGCGAGCGTCTGGTACACCACGCAGTAGCGCTCGGTCGTCGCAATCAGCGCTTCGAGCTCGTCCTGGCCGACGTTCGAGTCGAGATCGAACAGCAGCCGAATCGCAGTGAACCCGATCGGTGCGGATCGATCCACCCCGAGCGTGCCCCGGAAGTCGAGATCGCCTTCGGCCCGAATCCTGCCGGTGACCTCGATGCCGCGGTTCGTGGCCACCGAGCGCAACGTGACCCCGGCGCAGGCGACCAGCGCTTGCAGCAGCATGTCTCCCGAGCACGCCAGCGATCCGTCACCTCCGGTTGCCGGATGCAGGCCCGCTTCGACGAGGGCCTGCCCGGTCTGGACGGAACAACTGACGTTCGTGTCGTCCAGCGATCCTTCGGCCCGCAGGGTCAGGAAGGCGGCGGACGGGTCGGCGCGATAGCGCTCTTTGAGCGGGCTCTGCAGCCTGCGCAGCTCGTCACTGTCCATCGTCCACCTCCATGGCGCGCTTTTTGTCTACACAAGTCTCCATGACGGAGCGCTCACGACCCGGCCGGCCAGTGCCGATGGAATCGGCGATGCCGGCAGGGGAGACCACGGTCGCACTGGACGTGAGCCGCCTGCAGCGATTGTTGTGCTGGCTGGTCGGCGGCCTCATCCTGGCCAGCTTCGGTGCCCAGCTCCTCAAGGTGCGAGGAACCGGGCTCGACCTCGCGGCGCTGTTCGACTCCGATCAGAAGGCGAACCTGCCAACGGGGTACAAGATCCTGGCGCTCAACGCGTCGGCGGTCATCGTGTGGTTGATCGCGCTCAGCGCAGCGCGTACGCGCGATCCATGGTCCCGGAAGTGGCGGTTGCTGGCTGGCGTGATGACGTTCCTCGCGTTGGACGAGACCGCGTCGATGCATCAGAAGCTCTCCAGCTTCACGCAGCGCCGTTTCGAGACCGAAGGCGTGATCGAGCACGGATGGATCATCTTGTACGTGCCGGCCGCGGCGGTGGTCGCCTGCCTGCTCTGGCGATTTGCGACGCAGCTGCCTCGGCCGTCGCGCACGCGCTTCTTCCTGGCTGCGGTGCTGTTCGGCGGCGGCTCGGGATTCCTCGAGCCGGTGAAAGGCGTGCTCGCTGAGGGGAGCGCGCCGTTCTACTTCGTCGCTGCGACATCGGACAGCCTCGAGGAGATCGGACTCGCGGTCTTCCTCGTGGCCGCGCTGCGGACGTTGCAGGCGCGGTCACCGCGAATCGAGATCGCGTTGACCGATCCGCCGCCAGACCTCAGCACCACATAGTCGGCGCCGGCTCCCGGCATCATCCCAGCGGGCCAACGACAAGGCCGACCGGATTAGCGTGCGTCATGGCGCGAAGCGACGACTCCCTGCGCGCCGCGCTGCGGGTGTCGGCCGCGTCACTGGCGTGGACCATCGTCAGCAGCTCTGCGTCGGTTGCCATAGGGATCGCGCAGAACAGCCTGGTGCTCGTGGCCTTCGGACTCACGGGCGTGCTCGACTCGGCCGGGTCCGCAGTGCTCGTCGCGCACTTCCGTCACGCCCTTCGGCACGAGGAGTTCTCCGACCGCCACGAGCGATTGGCGCTGCGAGTCGTGACCATCGGCCTCGTCGTGGTCGGCGTGCTGACGTCCGCCGAAAGCGTGCGGCGGGTGGTGGGCTCCGTGCACGGGGAGGCGGTGCCGGCGGGCGTCGCGCTGGCGGCGGTGTCAGCAACGGTGCTCGCGCTGCTGTCCTCGCGCAAGCGGCGAGTCGCGGGCGCCGTTGGTAGCCGGGCGCTGCTGGCCGACGGATGGCTTTCCGCCACCGGCGCGCTGCTCGGGGTCGTGACGGTGCTCGGCACGGGGCTGGCGTCCGTCTTCGACTGGTGGTGGGTCGATCCCATTGCCGCTGCGGTGGTTGCGTGCGGCGCGGTCGTCGCCGGCG
>JBEEFX010000097.1:0-4403 GCA_041166365.1 Acidimicrobiaceae bacterium | reverse complement strand
AACCGCAACAAGCGCACGATCGCGCTCGACTTCAAGGATGCCGACGACATCGCGGTGATGAAGCGGCTGTGCGGGAGCGCCGACGTCCTCGTGGAGAACTTCCGGCCCGGGACGCTCGAGCGGCTCGGCCTCGGCCCCGACGTCCTCCTCGCGGCCAACCCCCGCCTGGTCATCACGAGGATCACCGGGTTCGGCCAGGACGGCCCGTACTCCCACCGCGCCGGCTTCGCCACCCTCGCCGAGGCGATGTCCGGCTTCGCCGCGCTCAACGGTGAGCCCGACGGCCCGCCGCTGCTGCCGCCGATCGCGCTGACCGACGAGGTCACCGCGCTGGCGGCGGCGTTCGCCACGATGGTCGCGGTGCACAGCGGC
The DNA here is from genome assembly GCA_041166365.1 of Acidimicrobiaceae bacterium. Classification (GTDB taxonomy): domain Bacteria; phylum Actinomycetota; class Acidimicrobiia; order Acidimicrobiales; family JACDCH01; genus DASUCS01. The sequence continues at coordinate 4,031 of JBEEFX010000097.1, read as the reverse complement.
GTCGGTCAGGTGGTCGACGTCAACCTGCTCGAGTCGTTGTTCCAGATCATGGGACCGCTCATGTCCGCCTACCAGGTGCTCGGGTACCAGCAGCCGCGTCTCGGCTCTGGCATCGCGTATTCCGTGCCGCGTGGCACCTACCAGTGCTCGGACGGGCACTGGGTCGCGGTGAGCACGTCGGCCGAGACGGTCGCGCAGCGCGTGATGGAACTGATCGGCGTTGGTGACGATCCGCGGTTCACGTCGTTCGAGGGTCGCATCGCCCATCGTGAGGAGGTCGACGACCTCATGGCCCGATGGATCGGCGCTCGTACGGAAGCCGACGTGCTCGCCGCCTTCGAAGCGGCGCATGCGGCGATCGCGCCGATCCTCGACATGGAGGGCATCGCCGCGGATCCGCACTATGCAGCCCGCGGGTCGATCGTCGAGGTGGACGGGATTCCGATGCAGGGGCTCATCGCCCGGCTGTCCGCGACCCCCGGCTCGATTCAGTGGGCCGGCCGTCCTCTCGGTGCCGACAGCGAAGAGATCGTTGGTGAGCTCGAGTGACGGAGGCGGTTGTCGTTGCCCCGGCGAAGCTCACGGTGTCGCTGCACATCACGGGCGTGCGCGCCGACGGGTACCACCTGCTCGACGCCGAGATGGTCACCATCGATCTGGCGGACACGCTGACGTTCAGCGACGGTGACGGCCTCGACATCGTCGGTGCGGAGGTCGCGACGGATGACTCGAACCTCGTGCGCCGCGCGCTGACGCTCGTCGGACGCTCGGCGCAGGTGCGGGTGGACAAGCGCGTCCCTCCCGGCGCAGGGCTCGGCGGCGGATCCGCCGACGCCGCCGCGGTGCTGCGCTGGGCCGGCGTCGACGACCTCGAGCTCGCGGCACGCCTCGGCGCGGACGTCCCGTTCTGCATGCGTGGAGGCCGCGCCCGCGTCACCGGTGTGGGAGAGAACGTCGAGCCCCTGCCCTTCGAGGACCGCACGTTCACGCTGGTGATCCCGCCCTTCGGCTGCAGCACGGCCGACGTCTATCGGGCGTGGGACGAACTCGGGGGACCGAAGGGACCGGGCCGCAACGACCTCGAGTCCGCGGCCCTGACCGTCGAGCCTCGCCTCGCGGTGTGGCGGGACGGTCTCGTCGAGGCGACGGGAGAACACGCGCACCTCGCAGGAAGCGGATCGACCTGGTTCGTCGAAGGGGAGTTTCCCGGCGACGACCGAATCGTCGTGCGAACGGTTCCTCACCTGATTTTCCCTGGCAAACCGACACAAAAACGTGTGGGTTTGCCAGGGAAAACCGGTGAACGCTGACTACTTGCCGGCGCGACGCTGCCAGCGCGTGCGCTTCAGCATCTTCTTGTGCTTCTTCTTGCGCATCCGCTTGCGCCGCTTCTTGATCAGCGAACCCATGAGGGGGGAGACGCTACCGGGAGTCGGCGGAGTCGCCAAACCGGGCAGCGACGGCCTCGAAGTCGGCGATGCGACCGCGGATGACGTCGAGGCTGTCGTTCCAGAAGCCTTCGTCGCGCACGTCGATACCGAATCGAGCAGCCAGTTCGGCGGCGTCGCCGAGCCCAGTGGCGGAAAGCAGGTCGTCGTACCCCAGACGGAACCGGTCGGGATCGGCGGTGAAACGGGCGTAGAGACCGATGCCGAACAGCAACCCGAACGTGTACGGCCAGTTGTAATACGCCGTGCCGTAGTAGTGGGGCTTGACGGCCCACATGTACGGATGCAGTGCGTTGGGGTCGAGCCCGTCGCCGTAGGTGTCGAGTTGCGCCTCCGTCATGTGGTCGCACAACTCACGCACCGACAACGTGCGGTCGACGCGTTGCTCGAAGACCGCTCGCTCGAAGAGGAAGCGCGAGTGGATGTCGACCACAACTTGTGCGGCACCTGTGAGATCGGTGTCGAGCAGGACGAGTTGCCGGGCGAGGTCTCCGTCCGCGGCGGCCAGGCCCGACTGCACGAGGATCGTCTCGCAGAAGATGCTCGCCGTCTCGGCCAACGCCATCGGCGTCTGCCGTTGCATGGCGGTGCGATCGGCGAGGTTCGTGTTGTGATAGGCGTGACCGAGCTCGTGCGCGAGCGTCGACACGCCGTCGAACGAGCCTGACCAGTTCAACAGCACGCGACTCTCGTCGCCCCGCACCGGCATGCAGAACGCGCCGCCGCGCTTGCCGTCATGCGCCTCGGCATCGACCCACCGTTCGGTGAACGCCCGCTCCGCGAGCGCGGCCAGCGTGGGGGAGTACGACGCGAACGCAGTGCGGACGTGCCCGACCGCTTCGTCCCAGGAGCACTCGTTGGCCGTCGGGTCGCCGACCGGCGCGAACAGATCCCACCACGGAAGGCCGGCGTCGCCGTGACCGAGCAGCGCGGCCTTGGCCCGCAGGTAGCGGCGGAAGTCGGGGAACGAGGCCACGCACGCCGCCTGCATCGCATCGAGCGTCGTGCGGTCGTCCGCGTTGTAGAAGAGCGCCGGCGCGAGCGAGTCCTCCCAGCCCCGACGGCGGTTGAGGACGTTCGCCTCGCCCTTGACGCCGTTCATCGCGGCGGCCAGCGGCACGGACGCCGACTCCCACGCGACGAGTTCGGCGTCGTACGCCGCCTTGCGGATCGCAGGATCAGCGTCGAGCGCGAGGTTGCGCACGAGCGTGATCGCGAGGTCGTCTCCGTTGACGGTCGCCGTGAGTCGCGACGAGACGTCGCCGTGCAGCTTGTTCCATGCCGATCCGCCGGTGAGGTTGAGCTCGCCGGCCAAACCTTCTTCGGCCTCGGTCATCTGATGCGTGGCCGCGAACTCGGCCTTGCGCAGCGGCCACGCGTGATCGGCCGCGACCTGACTGACCTCGATCAATCGCTCGGCGCCGAGCCGGGCCACCCACTCGGCGAATCGACTCGACAGGCTCCGCAACGGCGCGGCTTGCGCCTGCAGTTGCGAGTAGAGGGCTGAGGCGTGATCGTCGCGGGCGTCGGTGGAGATGAAGGTGTAGAGGTAGGCGTTGACGAGCCGAAGGTGGTCGTGCAGGTCGTTCGTCTCGGCGATGACCGCTTCGAACGCGGCGATGGCGTCCTTGTCGAGCTCGACGGGATCGCCGTCGCGCACATCGTGCTCGTCGTACAGCGCGGTGAGCCTGGCGACGCCCGCGCCGAAGCCTTCATGCGCGCTCGAGAACTCACGTGAATCGAGCCCTGGGTAGAACGGTGTCACGTCCCAGCGGGGGAGCGTCTCCTCGGCAACGGCCATCGGGCCATTCAACTACTCGTAGCGCAGGGCGATGACCGGATCGAGCTTCGACGTGCGCCACGCCGGCAGAGCGGCGCCCGCGAGCGCCAGCGCCGTGGCGAGCAGCCCGTAGCCGATGAGGGCGGTGATGCTCACCGTGAACGGGATGTCCAGCCCCGTCAGGGTCGCCGACGCCAGCGAGAAGGCGGCCAAGCTGAGGAGGCCGCCGATCAGACCGTTCAACGTGCCGAGCAAGCCGAAGAGGCCGGCCTCGACGAGGACCATTCGCCCGAGGTCTCCGGGCGGCATGCCGACGGCCGCCAGGAGACCGTGTTCCGCCCGCCGCTTCACCGCGGCCAAGAGCAGCGTTGATGCCGTTGCGATGAACGCGACGACGAGCAAGCCGCGTGCCAGCAGCCAGAAGGGGGTGAGGAAGCCCTTGAACGACTCGGTGTACTCGGCCGACAGTTGGTCGTTGTCCCACACCTTGAGGTTGTCCGCGAGGTGCGCGCCGCGAACGGTGTCGGCGAGTTGCGTCATCGACACGCCCGAGGCCGGGACGAGCAACAACGAGCTCGGCGGGCGCGGACCGATCAATCGGTCGCGCAACTCGGATGACACGGTGATGTTCCGACCGAGGTTGTCAGGCGAGCCCCAGATGCCGCCCACGACCAAGGTCACCTTGCCGAATCGTCCGTCGATGTCGAAATGGCTTCCCGGCCGGAGGTGCAACGAACGGGCGAGTCCGGGCCCGATCATCACCTCGCTGCGCTTCATTGCCTCTTCGACGGTGACGCCCTGGA
>JBEEFX010000096.1:0-3550 GCA_041166365.1 Acidimicrobiaceae bacterium | reverse complement strand
CGGAACGGATGGCGACCAGGTCAGATCGTCACGCACGCGCACCCGGCCTACCTGTACGGCGGCGGCGTGATGCTGTCGGGCTGCCTCGAGTACTTCGGGATGATGAACCTGTGGGTCGCGCCGCCGGACACGGACGAGCTCGGTGAGCAAGGCATCCGCATGTGGGAACGCGTGCACCCGGACGTGTCGATGGTGGCGTTCTCGCACGGACGCTTCGTCGAGATCGCGGCAAAGCTCGGCATCGACCTGGCCAAGGACGCGGGGTTGCCGTCGTTCACGTTGCGCGGCTTCGGGAAGAAGGGCATTCCGATCATGACGTGCGGCGTGGAGGCGTACGCCTACGTGGGCGGACCGTGTGGCGACGGCGAGGGCGGCCACGTGCACGAGGACTGGGCGATCGCGCAGGCCATCGACCCGGCCACCGGACGCGACAAGCCGAGCGGTGAGTGGGGCAACCTCGTCGTCACGACGCTCGATCGCGACAACGGGCTCGTGCGGTACGACCTCGAAGAGGCGGCATGCTTCATCGACGAGCCGTGCGCCTGCGGGGAGACGACGAAGCGCGGCTTCTGGGGTGGACGTTTCAAGGACCTGCTCGCCAGCCAAGGCAAGCACTTCCAGGTGAACGAGCTCGAGGGCGCCTTGCGCACGGTCGTCGCGGTGAAGAAGCCGACGCTCGAGTGGCAGGTGGTGCAGCCGCGGGACGAGGCCGCCGCGCTGCGCGTGCGCGTCGAGCTGGGTGCGGACGGCGGAGACCCCGCGACGATCGCCGGAGCGTGCGCTGCGGCCATCGCGGCCGAGATCGGCGTGAAGGCAGATGTCGAGATCGTCGACCGCGGCTCGTTGGAGCGCCGCGGCTACAAACAGATCCGCTTGGTCGACAACTGACCGATGCTCTACCGTCACCCGGCCGTGGGTGCGTTGGACAGCAAAGTCGCGATCGTCACTGGTGCCGGCCGTGGGATCGGTCGCGGGGAGGCGCTCGCGCTCGCGGCGGAGGGCGCCACGGTCGTCGTCAACGACCTCGGCACGTCGCTCGACGGCACGAGCGAGACCAGCCACGCCGACGAAGTCGTGCATGACATCGTGAGCCGCGGCGGCAACGCCGTCACCAACGCCGACGATGTTTCGTCGTGGACGGGCGCGCAGTCACTCGTCGACTCCACGATCGAGCAGTTCGGCCGGCTCGACATCCTCGTGAACAACGCCGGTGTCCTGCGCGACCAGATGTCGTTCAAGATGGACGAGGACGCCTGGGACGCCGTGATCCGTGTGCATCTCAAGGGTCACTTCGCCCCGTCGCGGTTCGCTGCTGAGCACTGGCGCGCCCAATCGAAGGCGGGCAACGAGAGCGGCGGACGCGTGATCAACACGGTCTCCGAGGCCGGTCTGTACGGCGGCACGGGCCAGGCCAACTACGCCGCGGCCAAGGCGGGCATCGCCGGCATGACGATCGCGTTGGCGCGCGAGCTCAAGAACTACGGCGTGACCGTGAACGCGATCGCGCCCCGAGCGCGCACCCGCATGACCGAGACCGTGCTCGGCGACTACGGCGCGCCGCCCGAGGGCGACGCGTTCGACGAGTGGGATCCCGACAACATCGGGCCCGTCGTCGCGTGGCTCGCCAGCAGCGACGCCGCCGACGTGACCGGGCAGGTGTTCGTCGTCTTCGGCGGCCGCTTGCACCTGATGGACGGATGGACGATGGTGAGCGAGATCGAGCAGAACGAGCGGTGGTCGGTCGACGCGATCGCCGCGCGAAAGTCGGAGTTGTTCGGGGAGCGTCGCACCGGCGCTCCGCGCATGGGATTCGGGAGGTAACGGGTTGGGCGCGATGACGGAGTTGAAGGGATCGGAGCTCGGCAGCACCAAGGTGCGCGTCGAATCCGGACCGGTGCGGGCGTTCGCCAACGCCGTGAAGGACGCATCGCCGCAGTACGCCGCCGACGGGGCGATCGTGCCGCCGACGTTCCCGTTCTCGTGGAGCTACTGGGGAACGATCGAAGGCAGCACGAAGGGCTTGCCGATCGACAAGCTGCGCGGCCCCGGGCGCATGATCCTGCACGGCGAGCAGGAGTTCGTGTACCACCGCCAGCCGAAGGTCGGCGACGTCCTCGAGGGCACGGCCCGCATCAGCGACGTGTACGAGAAGGATTCCTCCTCCGCGCTGATGGAGTTCTACGTCCAGGAGACGGCGTGGAAGGATGCCGCGACCGGTGAGCCCGTGTGCGACGTGAAGTTCACGCTGATCGTGCGCGACACCGGGGTGAAGCAGCCGGCCTGACGAGCCGCCGCCTGCGACGTTTGGGCGTTTCGGCGTGCGGGGCACGGCAAGACGCCCAAACGTTCGCCATCAGCGCAGCGCCGGCAGTACCTCGTCGTTGAACCGCGCGATCGCGGCCCTCGCCTCGTCCGCATCCGAGCCGAGGCCCGGCCCGACGATCGTGAAGCGCTTCAGCCCGAGCGCGTGGAGCTCCTGCAGCCGCTCGACGCAGTACGACGACGGCCCGACGATGCCGAACTGGTCGACGAACGCGGGATCCAGCTGCCCGGCCTGCGGCGAATCGCCGCGAGTGTGGAAGCGCATGTCGTAGGCGTCGTGCAACCGGTCGAGCGTCTCGCTCCCGCCGGCGAACATCGGCCCGGCGGTCGCGCCGTGCATCACGTTGAACCGCGCGAACGTCGACATCGTGCCGCTGGCCAGCTTGCGGCCGATCTCGACGTCGGGGTGGGCCACGACGTTGACGTGCGCGCCGAGCGAGACGGGGTTGTCGCCCGCGGCGGCGCGGGCCGTCTCGATGGCCCACCGCAGCCGCTCGACGTCGGCGCCGACCCCGAACGTGATGCGCTGCGCGTTGCGAGCCGCGACCGCGATCATTCGCGGGCCGCTGGCCGAGACGTCGACCGGGACCGTCGACAGATCGGGATGCAACCAGTGGAGCTTGCTCGTCGAGGGCTGGCCGGCGAGATCGAGGGCGTCGACGGGTGGCGGCGCGTCAGCGGGCATGAACGAGTCGAGCGCGTCGAACGCCAGCTCCTCGCCTCGCAGGTACGCGATGACGGTCTGCGTGTAGCGCTCGAAGTAGTCGACGCTCGCGGGGGCTCGCCCGAGGTGCGCGAGTGCCGAGTCGCCTCGACCGATGCCGAGCACCGCTCGCCCGCCGGACTCCGCGTGCACGCTGGCAATGGCCGCGGCCGTGGAAGCCGGATGCCGGGTGAACGGGTTCGTCACTCCGGTGGCGAGCTGCAACGTCGTCGTGGCCAGCGCGGCGGCCGTCAGTGCGACGTAGGTGTCACCCGCGAGGTTCTGGCTGTCGACCAACAACAGGCCGTCGTATCCCGCGCTCTCGACTCGGGCCGCCTGCTTCGCCGCGTACCGCGGCAGCGAGATGCCCGAGGTCCACAGCTCCATCCCCATTCAGCGCACGCTACTGATCCACGCCGTTCACGACATCGGTCAGGTCGGGTGGGACGTCGATGCCCGCGCGGGTGAGGTAGAGCGCGGTCATCGCCGCGAACACACGGAAGGTGGGCTTGGCTCGGTACCGCC
>JBEEFX010000095.1:0-12706 GCA_041166365.1 Acidimicrobiaceae bacterium | reverse complement strand
GAACTCTCGCGGCGCGATCACGTCATGGGGATTGGTGGCGCAGCCGTCGGTGTCCTGATCGGCCTCGCCGGCTGGGCGGCAGCTCGGCGACCAGATCGGCGCGTTTCCTAGCCGAGATGTATCGGCATCGCGATGAGTTTCGGACAAGGACGCAGTCTGAAGAACTATGAACTCGACAAATCTTGGTGAGGCCGATGGGCTGCCCACGATCGACTGGCCCCTAGTTGAAGCGCAGCTCGCCGACCTCCTGACGCACGACGACCCGCGGTCGCCGAACCGCTCGACGTTCTGGCTCACAACCCTGAACGCCGACGGAAGCCCGCACGTGACGAGCGTTGGCGCGCTTTGGCACGCGGGCTCATGCTGGTTCCAGACCGGCGAACGGACCCGCAAGGCGGACAACGTCGCACGCGACTCTCGCTGCACAATCAGTGTCGCTACCAAAGGCTTCGACGTGATGGTCGCAGGCGAAGCCCAGCGCGTGACCGATCCCAGGGTCGTGGCCGAGATCGCGGCGTTGTGGGCGAAGAGCGGATGGCCGGCGCAGCCCGACGACTCGGGCACCGGCATCATCGCACCCTTCAACGCACCGGCGCTCGGTCCGCCGCCGTGGTTCGTCTACGAAGTGAAGCCGCGCACCGCGACCGCAGTCGGCACCGCCGAGGAGATGCCGGGCTCAACGCGTTGGCGGTTCTGAGGCCGGCCCGACGCGGTAGTCCTTGTCGCGTTGTCGCAACGATCCGTGCCGGAGACTGCCAGAAGAAGTTGACAGAGGTGCCGCACGGAGGCTGGTTCCAGCCGTCTTGCCAAGAGCCACGCTCACCGCAGCATCCGAAGCGGCTGTATCGGCACCTTCCGCATATCCTTCTGGGGTGGTCGGACGATTGTGGAACTGGATCTACAGCGACGACACGCTGTACGACCGCCTTCTCTACCGACTGTTCTTCGGACGCGGAGGCAAAGGACGACCGAGCCACGACCGAGCGCTGCGCCGGCCTTCGCCGACAATGGGCGCTGGGGCCATCGCGCTTGAACCCGATCACGACTGAGCTTCCCCCAAGCGATATCGGCACGTTGCGCGCTAGTCAGGAATGCGGCTCGGGCCGTAGCGGCCGCGCGCCTTGCCCTCTGACCGCAGCCGTTCGCAGTAGTAGAAGCCGCTCAGGAATCCCATGCCGACCATGGGGACGAGCAGCCCGAGGGCGACGGTCTCGACTCCAAGAGCGAATATCGTCCAAGCGACGACGATGTTGAAGGCCGCGCCAACGAGATACCACCACCAGTGGCGAGTCAGGTCCTCGGGGCGACGGGAGTTGATCCCGTCGTTGATCCGATCGTCTACTTCTCGAAGCCGCGCCCACACGCCCACACGATGAGGTTCGACGGGCTCCCGCGATCTCCTCCGCCTAGTCAACTAGTCGCGGAAACGGCACGTTCCGGGTCGATCGCAACGAAGTCGATCGCAACAGCTACAGGCCACGAAATGATCTGATCGTTGCCGCCGCGAGCACGGCGACCACCAGACCGGACACAACAGCCATCACGCCCGTTCCGTTCGACCGCGCGCCCTCGTAGTCGGTTAGGAACACGCTCGCCAGGAGAAGGCACAGCACCAGCGACACGAGTGTGGCAATGGACAGAAGTCCCGCCAGGATGAGCCGGATTCCCCAAAGCACGTTCGCGGCGACGCCAGGCCGGTCGATCCGCGAGGTCCCAGGCGATGTTCGACGGTTGCGAGTCCCGTCCAGGACACAGACTGCCTGGTTGCTGCCAGCCGGTCCACCCATCCTGTACTGCCGGATGTGCTCGCGGAAACGGCACCTTCCGGATGGTTCCTCGCGCTCTACCTTGCTCCGAGTGATCGCTGATGTTGAGGTTCGCGAGGCAACCGACAAGGGCCTCGGCGTTTTCGCTCGGCGCGCGTTCGATGCAGGCGAGTTCATCTTCCGTCGCCGTCACGCCCGAGTCGTAACCGAAGCCGACGTCTCCAGGCTCGACGAATGGGACCGAATCCACCTCTGCGAGCTGAGCTTCGATCTTTACGCCATTCTCGAAGTGCCGGGCTGCTACCTCAACCACTCCTGTGACCCGAGTGCGATGCGTCACGGCGTCAAGGTGTTCGCGTGGCGGTCGATCGCTGCGGGCGAAGAGATCACGATCGACTATCGACTCAACGCGTTCGATGGCGATAGCTGGCCGTGCCACTGCGGTGCCAGAAACTGCACCGGTACGGTTGTAGGGAGCTTCTTCGCGATGGACGAGGACCGTCAGCAGCTGCTGCTCCCGCACGCGCCAGCATTCATACGCGGCGAGTACCGGCGCAGCGCCCGTTCAACCATCCGGTAGCGGCGTCTACCGACCTTCTCCCAAACCGGCGATCCGGGGGCAGTGGACTCGGGCTTGCTTAGTCGAGGTCCCACCAATAGTTGACGTCGCCGAGCGGCTTGCGGTCTCCTCCGAGCGATTCGTACAGCGCTTGCGCTGTCTCGTTGTGTCCGCCGGTCGAGAGCCAGAACTTGGTTGAGCCACACCGACCAGCGAGGGTCATGGCGTGGGTGACGAGGGCAGATCCGACGCCGTGTCTTCGCCAAGTCTCATGCACCTCTAGCTCGTGAACGTACGTGGTGAGCCGGCCGCTGGGCGAGCGCATTTGCAAGCCCCATGCCAGACCGACAGGTACATCGTCCACGTAGGCGCCGAGCACGAAGGAACTCGGGTCCCGCAGGAACGCTTCGGGTTCGTCGAGTCCGCCAGCCTGCGCGGTCGGCGAATCGGGAAGCACTGCGGCGAACAGCGCCAGCAACTGGTCGCCTTCGCCCTCGAGGAGTTCTCGGATCTCCACCGATGGGAGTATGGCTGTGATTCAGCGCTAGATCGGCACCTTCCGGTCGTTTAGATCGGCAGTTACGCGCTCATCTGTTGCGCGGCCGCACGGAGATCGCCTCTCCCGACAGAAGCCCGGATCGGCATCAGTCGACGACCACTCATCACCCGAGGGTCGCTGCGCGAGATCGGAGGCATGGGCGACGCGATGAACGTAGGGTCTGTCTCTCGACACGGGGGACATCAGTGGGCGATCTGCCGAACCAGACCGAGCAGGCAACGCCTGCGTTCGTCACCGACTGCCTGCGTGAAGGGGGTGTGCTCGACCGCGCCTCGTCGGTGGCAGAGGTCGTCCACGAGCCCATTGGCGTCGGCGTCGGCATCGTCGGCCAGCTCGCCCGGCTGTCGCTGCGCTACGACGGCGAGGCGCTCGGCGCGCCGGGGTCGGTCGTGCTGAAACTGCCGAGCCACTTTCCCGAAAACCGGGCGCAGGGTGACCACTTCAACTTCTACGAGCGCGAGGGCCGCTTCTACCAACACCTCGCCGACAAGCTGCCGACCCGCACCCCCCGCTGCTACTGGAACCTGATCGACCGCGACGCCAACCAGTTCGGCCTGCTCCTCGAGGATCTCGGCCACCGCACGAGCATCAGCCAAGTCGCCGGAGTAGGCGCGGACCGGGCCCGCCAGGCACTGGTGTCACTCGCTGGCCTGCACACCGAACTGTGGGAGTCGCCGGTCATCGACGCCTTCACGTGGATGCCCCGCTTCGACGGGCCCATCAGCCTCAGCGCCGGCGCGGGCTACCGCCAGGCGTGGGAACCGTTCCTCGCCAAGTTCGGCGACACCCTCCCCGCCGGCAGCGTCGCCCTTGGCGAGCGCGTCCAAGCCGAGTGGGAGGAGCTCCTGCCGGTATGCCGATCGTCGTCGCCGGTGACCGTTGCGCACGGCGACTTCCGAATCGACAACCTGCTCTTCGATGATGGTGCCGCACCCGACGACCGGGTCGCGGTGCTCGACTGGCAGATCTCGAGCTCGGGGCCGGGTGTGTTCGACGCCGCCTATCTCCTGAGCGGCTCGATGGCGGTCGACGACCGGCGAGCTTGCGAAGACGACATCCTGCGGGCCTGGCACGATGCCCTCGGCCGGCCCGACTACCCCTTCGAGAGTGCCTGGACGGAGTATCGGCGCAACCTGCTGGTCACGACCGTCTACGCCGTCATCGCGGGCGCACAGTTCGACCCCGCCAACGAACGAGGACGAGAGCTGGTCGAGGGCATGGCCGTACGGTCTTTCACAGCCTGCCTCGACCTCGACGCAGCGGATCTGCTCTAGGCGAGAACGGCACCCAAAGCCGAATCGGACCGCAGCGCCGATCTGCAGAACTCTGGTGGACACCGGTCAGAACGGCGCGAGCCCGTTGCGTGCTGCGGTGACGCTCGAGCCGGGCTCCTATTTCGCCGCTTTCAGCTGCTCGAGGTCGCGCTGCGCATAGCGGTTGTGCCAGAACTCTTCCTCAAAGACGGTGTAAATGCATTCTTGTAGCGGGTTCGTCCCGTTCTCGAGTACATCGACCGGTCGAGCGAAATCGGTCGCCGCAACCGACACGAGATGGTCACGAAAGCGCGTGGCGCGATCCGCGCGCACCGCGAGAGCTTCCGAGACAGTCGGCGTCAGGTCGTAGTCGAGCCCGGGCCACGGGAAGTCGACGGAGCCGGAGTTCGGTAACCCGATCGAGTGGAAGGTCTCTCCGAGGATCGGCACTGCGAACCACTTGTCCATCGCGAAAACGAGATGCCGGAGCGTCTGGACGAAGGCCCACTCGCCGTTCACCGACTCATGCAGTGCGGGTTCGGGGAGGGCTTGCGCCCGACTGATCGTCTTCGCCCACTCGTCTTCCAGGGCCGCCCAGGTTGCGCGCATTCCCTCCGGGTTCGCAGGACGGAGCATCGCCCGCAACGGATACCACGGGTCACGCTCGTTCACGTATGCGGTGACGTCGACGCCGTTGATGACAACCGCATCGACCAGCGCGTCGACGTCGACGTTGACGAGCCACGCGTGGCTGATCTTCACGTCGGTGAGATTGACGTCGCGAAAGCGGGCGCCGCTGAGATCGACACCCCAAAACACGGCGCCCGCAAGATCGCCCTCGAACTCCTCAGGCATGCTGCCTCCCGTTCCCTCGATGCGTTCAGCGTGCAGTTCCGCCAAGTCTTAGGACAACTTGTCAGCAGCCCGTACTCGCGCAGATCGCCGAATGCGGTCGACCGAGATCGGCACGTTCAGTGCGTGGGGACCGGGGCGGTGGACCGAATCACGACCGCCGATGCTCGTCGATTCCTACTCACGAGGCTGCAACGTGCCCGACTATCGATAGTCCGGCTGCAGCGCCAGCGACGGTGAATGCGAGCCGCCTGCCATAACGACGGCCTCCGAGTGCCGCACCGGCCGCGAGAGCGATCAACACTGATCCCGACCACACGATCTGTCCGCCAACCGACCGGGATCGTGCTGTGAGAGCACAGCTGACGGCGCACGCAAGTAGCACCGCTCCCGCTATCAGCACGCGCCAAACATCGCGACGAACACTCTCTGGAACCTGCATCGAGCCGGATGGCATCAACGCATGATGCCGTTGTGTAGCCGCCGCGCGCCCGTCCGGTGATAGCCGGATCCGTTCGACCGGGATCGGCACGTAACGGGTCGTCGATGACTCGCCTTCCGAGAGTGTCAAGCTCGAACTGCGACGTCGGTGGCCGTGTCCAAGCGGTTCGTGTTGTTAGGCGGGTGGCTCGACGTATTTCTGGAGCAGCTCGAGCGTGGTCGACGTCCGTTCTTGGAGTTCGGTGCTCGCCCGCTCGATGCGGGCCGGGTCCGGCATCGGTGGGTTGGAGCCGATGGCGGGGGTCAACGCATACGCCTCCCAGAACGTCACCTGCTCGAAGTGGTTCATGAACGCGGCTTCAACTTGCACGAGGTTGGACAAGGCGGTCTGGCTCTTTTCGACTGGTCCAGTGAGGAACAACGCCACGAACGTGGCCCCGCCGAGCGCGCCTAGCAGGATGGCCGACGCGCCCGCAGAGAAGACACCCACGATCGCGGAAGCGACGAACAACAAGATCCCAGTGCCGAACATGATCTTGTTCATTGCCGTGATCGTCTTGTAAGTGTTGGCCGCGTTGGAAAGCGTGTCTTTGAAGAGCTGCACCGTGTACTCGCTCAGGTCAGTGCCTCGCTTGAGCTGCGCACGCATGGTCGCTTGAAGCTGTTCGCGCTGGAATACTGCATCAGGACTCGTGGCCGCCAGGAGGTACTGCACCGTGTCGCGGACGGTCTTCGTCTCCTCGCGCGATAGGGCGTAGCCCGACTGCTGCACGATGCCATCCGGATCTTGGAGGAGCGCATTCGCGAAGTTCAGGTCCATCACGGCGCGACCGACGAGGGTCCAGGCGGCACCTGCAGACGGCGACGGAGCCTGTGGGCCAAGATTTTCGCTCGTCGGACCTCGCGGTTCAGACACAGCGGGGAGTCTTGCGCACAACCTCTACTGGATCGGCTCACTGCCGGATGGATCACGGCGAGAACGGCACCTACCGGATGTTCCTAACTGGGTTCTGGGCCGTTCCCGTCCTCGGGCCTTTCGAGCCGATCGCCCGCCGCGAAGCCAGTTGTTGTGCCACCGACACGGTCAACTCGAGGCGGCGCCCGCATAGTCGTGGACATGACTAGTCCGGGGACGCCGAAGGGTCGTACGGCGCGATAGCGGTGAACACGCCCGATCGGGCCATTGTCGGGGACCTGCGCGTGGGTGAGACTTGGCGGGACACGTGCTCTCGGTGTGAGCAGTCCGTGGCCAGGTCGGGAGATTGCGCAATGAGCGGCGGAAACACGATGACCGAGACGGCCATCATTCTGGTGACCGACCTGCGGGGGTCGACGGAACTCCGGTCGCGTGTCGGCGAAGAGCTCGCCGAAGAATTGCGACGGGAGCACGACCGGCTCCTCAATGACGCGGTCGCGCACCATGGCGGCGTGGTTGTCAAAGGTCTGGGCGACGGCATCCTCGCCCGGTTCGACGGCGCAACCGATGCGGTGTCGGCGGCGGTCACGATGCAGCAGGCTGTCGACGCGTACTCGCGCTCGCACGTTGATACACCCTTGTCGATCCGTGTCGGCATCAGCGCTGGTGACGTCTCGCTCGAGGACGACGACTGCTTCGGAACCCCGGTCATCGAGGCGTCGCGGTTGTGCGCGGACGCCGAGGGCGGACAGATCCTGGTTGCCGAACTCGTGCGACTCCTCGCGAGAGGCCGAGGCGGCCACGGCTTCCGCACGATCGGCGAGCGCGAACTCAAAGGCTTGGCCGAGGCGGTGGTCGTCGACGAGGTGGCGTGGGAGCCGCTGACCGAGGCGCCCTCCGGGCCTGACGCGATTGCACCGTTGACGATCCCGCTGCCGGCTGCGCTCGCGAGCGCACCCCGCTTCCTGTACGCCGGTCGTCGCGACGAGCTCGAACAGGCGTGGGCGGCGTGGAAATCATCGACGGAAGGGCAGCGCCAGATCGTGTTGCTGTCCGGAGAACCGGGCATGGGCAAGACGCGGCTGGCGACCGAGATCGCCCACCGAGCGCACGGTGAGGGTGCGGTGGTGCTGTTCGGGCGAGCGGACGAAGATGTCGACACGCCGTACCGGCCGATCGTCGAGGTGCTGCGTCATCTTGTCGAGCACGCGCCGGTCGACTTGCTCGACGCTCATGTGACCCAGTGCGGCGCGGTGTTGGCGCGGCTCGTGCCGGAGATCGCGCGCCGCACGACGGTGAGCACGTCGTCGTTCGTCGACGAGAGCGACCGAAGCGTGCTGTTCGATGCGGTCGTGGATCTACTGGCGCGGGCCTCGGCCGCATCGCCGGTCGTTCTGGTGCTCGACGATCTTCATTGGGCCGACCATCCCAGCTTGCTCTTCCTCCGCCATCTCGCCAAGGCAAGCACGTCGATGGCCGTGACGGTGATGGGCACGTACCGCGACACCGATCTCGTGCGCACGCATCCGCTGTCGCTCGTGCTCGCGGACCTTCGCCGCGAACCGAACGTGTACCGGATCGCGCTCGACGGCCTCGACCTCGACGAGATCGGACAGCTGATGACCCTCGCCGCGGGGGACGACGTCGGCGAGCGTGCGGACGAACTGGCGGCGGCGATCGCGGCCGAGACGGGCGGAAATCCCTTCTTCGTCTCCGAGGTGCTGGTGCACCTCGTCGAGTCGGGAGGGATCTACCGGGGCTCCGACGGCAAGTGGACGACCGACGCCGCGGACATCGCCGACCTGGGCGTGCCCGAAGGAGTGCGCGAAGTCGTCGGGCGACGCTTGTCGGCGCTGTCGGACGAGGCCAACGAGGCACTGGCGATCGCGAGCATCTTGGGTTTCGAGTTCGACGCCGTGGTCGTCGCCGGGATGCTGGGCCGACCGATCGACGATGTTGTCGAGGCGCTGGAGGTGCCGGTCCGGCGCGGCCTGCTCGCCGAGGCGCAAGCGGTCGATCGCTACCGCTTCCCACACGCGCTCGTGCGCCAGACCTTGTACGAGGAACTGTCGATGAGCCGGCGGATCCGCCTGCACGCGAGCGCGGTCGACGTGTTGGAGACGACGGGAAAGGGCGCGCTCGAGGAGCGTGCACATCACGCGGTGCTGTCGGCGGCCGTCGCGGCGCCGGAGCGAGCGGTCGCCCTCGCCAGCGAGGCGGCCCACGCCGCGATGGACCGTTTGGCGTATGAGCAAGCGGCAACGTGGTTCCGACGCGCTCTCGAAGCGGAGGAGATCATCGAGCCTCCCGATCCGGCGCGTCGCGCCGATCTGCTTATCGGCCTCGTGCTCGCCCGAAACGAGGCCGGCGACGCCGCGGACGCCCGCGCCGACGCGGTGACGGCCGCCAACCTGGCCCGACGCGCAGGTGACACCTCGTTGTTGGCTCGCGCCGCGGTCAGCTACGGGGGCCAGTACGGCGCTTGGCTTGCGTACGACGACACGGTGGGTCTGGCGCTGGCCACTGAAGCCTTGGCTGTGGTCGATCCTGCGGACGCCGGGCTGCGTGCTCAGCTCTATCTCGCGCAGGCGGGTTGGCTGCGAATCGCGACCGACGGGGCGCAGCGCGAAGGCGCGGTCCACGAGTCCGCCGCCCTCGCTGCCGGCGTCGACGACTCCGGTCTCCGATTCCGAGTGCTGAGCGAGCTCATGGAGTTGGCCCGCGACAACTTCGACCCTGCGGAGCACCTCTCGCTGGCCCAGGACCTCGAGGCCCTGGTCCACCAAACCCCGAGCACCCGATCGGTTGCGATGTACACGCGGATGTTCCATGCGGGCCGGGACGGCGATCTGACGAGCCTCGCGGAGCTCGTGCGGGGAATGGCGGAACTCGCCGACGAGACGGGTCACTCGCTGCCACGGTGGATCGCGCGGACAACCGCCGCGATGTTGCGAATCCTGCGCGGTCAACTCCAGGAGGCCGACGTGCTCGTGACGTCGGCCGCGGAAGATGGAGCGGTTCTCGGCATCACCGCGGGGCTCATCGCGTACGGACAGCGGGCGCGGATCCACGAGCTCCGGGGTGAGTGGGACGAGTACGCCGATCTGTGGCGACGGAATGACGAGACGTTCAAAGCGTTCATGAGCGCCATCCCGATGGAAGCGGTGATGGCGCACGCGCAGGGAGACACCGCCAGCGCAACCCGGCTTGCAGGAGCATGGTTCGACGACGTGCCGCGGCACCCGGCGCTCGGGCGGCTCGTGAGCCTGCACTTCGCAAGCCGCTTCGCACCTGTGCTCTCGGCCGCCACTGCGGAGCAGGCCT
Source organism: Acidimicrobiaceae bacterium (assembly GCA_041166365.1). Taxonomy (GTDB): domain Bacteria; phylum Actinomycetota; class Acidimicrobiia; order Acidimicrobiales; family JACDCH01; genus DASUCS01. The sequence goes on along the minus strand of JBEEFX010000095.1, from coordinate 3,036 downwards.
ATAGACAGCTGGAGCCGTGGCCAGACACATGGATGTTCTCTGGGCCCGAAGCGATCTGGGGATCGTCCGCGCTTGCGTTGGGTCGCTACGCGTTGTCGATGGGACGCATCGACGATGCGATCGCGCACCTCGAGGTGGCGCTCGCGTCCCACGAGCGCGCCGGTGAAGTGCCGGTGCGGGCGATCATCGAGCTGGAGCTGGCTGCCGCGCTGGTGCGACGAAACGCGCCCGGCGACGGCGAGCGGGTGTTGCCGCTCGCCGGGTCGGCACTGGCCACGGCCGATGCCGTGGGTATGGCCGACGTGCGAGCCGGCGCCGCTTCCCTCATCTGAGGCGAGAATTCAGAGCAGGTCTCGATGCTGGGACGTAACGTCGAGGTTCGGCGATGCGCAAACCTCGCGGCTACCCGACCAGTCGATCGCCAGTCGAACGCGATGCGGCCCGGCCGAAGTCTCAAGTGCCGCGGTCTCGCCGTCAGCTACCGCAGCAACCTGCCGGCTGTCGACCATGACCTTGTAGCGGCGTCGTCGGTCACGCCGTGGGCCACTGGCACGAACAACTCGGAGCGTTCCCACCGACACGACCGCACGGTAATGCCGGGCGTACTTGACCGGGATCGGCACTTTCAGTGCGTGTCGCGGTCACGCTTTCGCACTTCCCGCAGCTCTCGCTTGGCCGTCGTACGAGGTCCCGTCGGACTGGCGACTTCCGCGAGTGGCAGCCCGCGGCGATTGGGTCGGTGTCGGCTTGTCAGTCGACGACGGAGAAGAGGTGCCATGTGCCGGGGACACCTTTGAGTTGGTGTTCACCGTGATCGGCAAAGTCGAGTCCGGACCCGACGACGAGGTCGACGACAGTGCGGGACACGAGGACCTGGTCGGGTGCGGCGAGGGAGGATACGCGTTGGGCGAGGTGCACCCCGAGTCCGGCAACGTCGTCGCCACGCCGCTCGACCTCGCCGGTGTGTACGCCGGCGCGCACCGAGATATCGAGGCTGCGGGCACCCTCGCCGATCGCTCGAGCGCAACGCACAGCGCGCGCGGGCCCGTCGAACGTCGCCAAGATCCCGTCGCCGGTGGTCTTGACGAGTTGTCCGCCATGACGGGCGAGCTGACGCGCAGCGAGCGCGTCGTGCCGGTCGAGAACGTGCTTCCAGTCTCGGTCGCCCAGCCTCGCCGCTGTCACCGTCGAATCGACAATGTCGGTGAACAACACCGTGGCGAGGACCCGGTCGGGTTCCGCGACCGATCGACTGCCTGTGAGGAACTCTTCGATTTCGTCGAGGATCTCGTCGGCGCCTTCGGTCCACCAGAAATGGTCGCGTCCCTCGACTTCGACCAAGCGGGCGCCCTCGATGTGTTCGGCGAGGTAACGACCGTGCGGGACGGTGACCATACGGTCTCCGATCCGGTGCAACACCAGCGTCGGGGCGTGCACCAACGGCAGTGCAGCCCGGACATCGATGTCCATGTACGAACTCATCAGCGCCATCGCCGCTCCGGGACTCGCGGCCTGTCGTTGTAGACGACCGAACATCTCCCGGGCCTGCGGGTCACCAGCGAGGCTCGGCGCCCACGCTCCCAGGCCGATCCCCGTGCCCCAACCGGTCTCGACGTGCTCCGCCGCGCGATACAGGTCCGCGGCCGGCATCCCGATGTCATAGTCAGGCGCCCACGTGATCCGGGCGTAGGTGCCCCACAGCGCCAGTGACCGCGTGCGCTCCGGATGCGCGGCAGCGAACAGCAACGCCATCGGCCCGCCTTCGGAGACCGCGAACAGTGCTGCCTGTTCCGACGCGGCCGCGTTCATGACCGCCTCGATATCGAGCATCCGACGGTCGATGTCCGGGAGCCGTTCGGTTCGATCAGACATCCCCGTGCCCCGCTTGTCGAAGTCGATAACTCGACAGAACGACGCCAGTCGACGGAAGAACCGTGCGAGAGCATCGTCCTCCCACACCATCTCCACGTGCGACACGAACCCTGGGATTACAACCAGGTCAAAAGGGCCTTCGCCAAATTCCTGGTAGGCGATGTGCGCACCATCATCAGCCTTTGCGTAGCGAGTTACCGGCGTTTCCACCCCATCAGCATGTCAACACCAGCATCGCCACGCTGAGCAACCCGATCCGAGACAGATACGAGCGTCCTAGATCGGCACGTCCCGGATGTTCTGATCGTGCTGATGCCGGGACTTGTTCGGCGCTGACGGCGCTTCGAGCGGTCAGCCGGGAGGGCGCGATGAGTGTGGTTGTTGTTCTGAGAAGCGGATGCCAGAGGCGGCGTAGTGTTCGACGGTCAGCGAACGGAGATCACCATGGCATTCGCAATCGTCCACCATTTTCCCGGCGGCACCAAAGAGAACTACGACGCAGCGATCGCCGCAGTTCACCCCGCGAGCGGACTCCCTGACGGTCAGATCTTCCACGCGGCCGGCGCGTCGCCGGGCGGTTGGACCATCGTGGCCGTCCACGGGTCGAAGCAGAGCTGGGAGACGTTCCGCGACGACATCCTCATGCCTCGTATGCAAGCGGGGATCGAGGGCGGGTTTCCCACGCCTCCGGAGGAGACGGAGATCGACGTTTCCACACTCCTGCCCTAGCACGACAGCTTGTCGGATCCGCGCGGGGGTTGCAGCGACCCGCGCTGTCGGCACGTACAGGGTGGGCAACGACGACGGCCCCGCTACTGAAGCAGCGAGGCCGTTCATCCAGTACACACGTCCCCTGCGCAACTCTCGCCAGAGCGACACCAGATAGGAGCACCTGGCCAGACAGCTGGAACGCCGTCCGAACTGCCTCCAGTGTGCACATGGTCGTCAATCGCGAGGCGAAGCCTGTATCGGCACGTATCGCGTGCATTACGAGGAGGTCGCCCAGGCTGGGCACGGCCCCCCGCAGCTCAGGTGGATGTCTCGTGTCACGGTTTGCCCGGGCTCGACGTGCGCGGTTATTCGATCGGCCTGGATGGCCTTGTCGACCGCGATGATCGTGTAGTCGCCGGCTGGAAGGCCGACGAAGGCAAAGCTGCCGTCTGT
>JBEEFX010000094.1:0-10533 GCA_041166365.1 Acidimicrobiaceae bacterium | reverse complement strand
CGATGCCTCGCCCTTCGCGCGTGGCGATCGTGCGGAGGTTTGCGTCGACCCACGGGATCAGCTGGCCGACATGAAACGTCTCCCACTGCGATGGCCCCAACGCTGTCGTCGTGTTCACCCAGTTCGTGAACCAGCCTCCGCCGTTGCCATCGAACCCGGCGTCCGGCATCACGACGATCATCGGCAGACCTTCGGTGGCCGCCTCGGCGTCGCCCGTGTCGACCCAGTCCGACGCTCGCCCGCTCGTGCCATGGAAGAGGTAGAGCACCGGAAGCCGTCTGCGGCGGTGTTGCGCGTAGTCATCGGGAACGAGGATGCGGACATCGACCGCCCGGCCGAGGGCGGGCGACGAGACCGAGACGCTGAATTGGCGCGGATCGAGCTGCGTCACCGATTCGACGTGGATGCCCGCGGCGTCGACGAACCTCGATGCGGCGCTGGCGGTGACCGAACTAGGCAGCGTGACGATCGCGATGACGGCGGCCGCCACGGCTCCGAACCGCACCCCCCAACGAGATCGCATCTGTAGCAGTTCGACGGGCGTCGACTGGTGTCCTCCGAACGCCCCCGTGCCCCACCGGCGCCAGGCGCATCACGCGCCGGCGAACAGGTCGAGGGCGTGGCGGCGGCCCTCGGCGCGAGCAGGCGGTCTCGTGCCGCCCTCGGGCTCCACCGATTCGGGGAGACGTAGGTTGCACGCGGCGACCACCTCCAAGAATTGCTGGCTCGCATCGAAGAGCACGACGATGGATTGAGCATCGAATCGCCCGCTGCGCCACTCGACGAGCCGGTTGCCGCTGAACAGGATTCGGAACGCGCTCGGTGGGCCGAGAACCTGTTCGAAGTCGGCCTCGGACTTCACGCGAAGCTCACCGAGCCGAACCAACGCGGAATGCACGCTCATCTGTGCAGGCTCATGAGTGCTCGATTCCGGTAGCACCCGAGGTCCAAAGGTGACGAACCCGGAACCTACCCGTGCATGTGCAGCCTCAACCCGAACGACCAAGGCTCAGACGAGGAGCTTGACCTCGTCGTGCTCGAGGATGGCGATGATCGTCTCGGCCAACCGTCGGGCTGACGCGGCATCGAGCTCGAGCGCCAGCCGTTCGGTCCCACCCCACACGTCGATGCACAGCGCATGGTCGAGTGGCGCGTCCTGCGGATGGTCGAAGTACACGACCGCCCGATCGACCCGGGTCCAATCGTCACCGCGATAACCGCTTCCCGCCACATCGACCGTCGACGTCACGTACGTGCACATCTCATGCCTCCTTCAGGTGAGAGCCGAAGAATGCCCAGATCTGCTTCCACCCGTCCTTGGCCGCGTCGAGCCGGTAGGCCGGGCGGTCGACGGAGAAGAAGGCGTGACCGGCCCCCTCGTAGGAGTGGAAGTCGAAGTTCTTGCCGTTCGCCTCGAGCGCCTCCGCCATGGCCGCGACATCGTCGGGTGACGGGCTTTGGTCGTCAACACCGAACAGGCCAAGCAACGGACAGCGCAGGCCGGGGGCGAGGTCGATGTTCGCGCGGCCGCCGTAACAGTCGACAGCAGCGTCGATGTCGAGCGAGCACGCGACGAGGAACGTCTGGCGCCCTCCCGAGCAGTAGCCGATCACGCCGAGCTTTCCGTTCGACTCCGGACGCGAACGCAGGAAGTCCACGGCGCCCTGCACGTCGCCGAGACACTGCTCGTCAGGCACACCGCCGGCGTCCCTGGCGGCCGCGGCGGCGTCACCGGGCTTCGCCCCCGGCGCGTACCGGTGAAAGAGGTTCGGCATCAGTGTGGAATAGCCGTAGACGGCGAACGTGCGAACGATCTCCTTCGTGGCGCGGTCGTACCCGGGCATGTGATGGATCACGATCACGCTCGGCTGATCGATTCCGTGCAGGGGACGGGCGAAGTACGCCTCGATCTCGTCACCGCTGTGGCCGGTGATCGTGATCGTCTCCGCAACGATGGCATCGCTCATCTCCACCACTCTTACCGAAAGCCCGATCGTGGTCCTCGTCGCCGGCCCGCACGGACCTCCATCGTCACGCCGTCGTCTGCGTACCGACCTTCAGTTCTTTGAACGGGAGGTCACGGTCGACCTGTGGTTCCTTCGGGAGTCCGAGGACGCGTTCGCCGATGATGTTGCGTTGCACCTCGTCGGTGCCGCCGGCGATGCGCGACGCGGGGGCGGAGAGGACGCCGAGAGCCCAGCGCGAGTCGCGTTGGTCCTCCCAGGCCTGGCCGCCGGCGCCGGCAATCGCGATGCCGAGATCGGACGAACGCCGAGCAAGCAGCGCACCCGCGAGTTTGGCGATGGAGCCCTCTGGGCCCGGGGCCTTGCCCGCCTTCTGCGCCGCCCGCGTGCGCTGCCCGATGTACCCCATGATCTGCGTGCGGATGTAGACGTCAGCGAGCCCTTGGCGGACCACCGGGTCGTCGAGCACGCCGCGCCGGCGGGCCAGATCGACGAGTGGTCTCACGCCCGTGCTGCGTCCGCCGCCCCCACCGGAGCCGATCGCGACACGCTCGTTCATCAGCATCGCGATCGCGCACCGCCAACCGTCGTCGACGTCGCCGATCCGGTTCGCGTCCGGGACACGCACGTCGGTGAAGAACACCTCGTTGAACCCGGAGCCGCCGTTCATCTGGCGCAACGGACGGATCTCCACACCGGGTGCCTTGAAGTCGATGATGAACATCGTGATGCCGCGGTGCTTCGGCTTCTCTGGGTTCGTGCGAGCGATGACCGCGCCGAAGTCGGAGATCTGCGCGCCCGTGGTCCACACCTTTTGGCCATTGAGGATCCACTCGTCGCCGTCGCGCTCCGCGCGCATCTGCAGGCTGGCGACATCGGAGCCGGCACCAGGTTCGGAGAACAGCTGCGACCAGATCTCCTCGCCTCGTAGTGCCTTGGCGACGTAGCGCTCGCGCTGGTAGTCGGTTCCGAACTCGATCATCGTCGGGATCACCATGCCGAGGCCGATGATGTACGCCGTCGTCGGCAGCTCATAGCCGGCTGCCTCCTCGTTGAAGACACGCTGATGCTCGGAGGTGAGACCGGGCCCCCATGGCCTCGGCCAGGTGAGCCCGGCGAGCTCGGCGTCAGCGAGCGCGGCCTGGAACGCCTTCTGGATTGCGAGATCGGCGATGGTCGCCTCGAACGCCGGCGCTTCATCGTCACCGCGCTTCGCGCGTTTCGGGGCGTGCTCGGCGAGGAACGACCGTGTCTTGAGCCGGAACTCCCCCAGCTCCGGGGTCTCGATGATCTGATGCTCGTCGGTCGCGGTCATCAGCGCATTCGATACGAGACGGGGAGATGCTTCAAGCCGCCGACGAACACGGTCGCCGATCTCGACGGCTCGCCCGCGAGCTGGAGGTCGTCGACGCGCTTGAGGAGCTCCTCGAAGAACACTCGCAGCTCGAGACGCGCCAGGTGGGCGCCCAGACAGAAGTGGACGCCGTAACCGAAGGCGACCTGCTTGTTGTCGGGTCGTGACACGTCGAACCGGAACGGATCGTCGAACACCTCTTCGTCCCGGTTGGCGGACAGGTACGCGAGATACACCGAGTCGCCCGCGGGAATCGTCGTGTCACCGACGATGCGGTCCTCGGTGGCGGTGCGCATGAACTCCTTCACCGGCGTGACCCACCGGATCATCTCTTCCACCGCGTTCGCGCCGAGCGACGGGTCGTCGCGCAGTCGCGCCAACTGGTCGGGGTGACGTAGCAGCGCCTCGAGCCCGCCGGCGATCGACGAGCTGGTCGTGTCGTGCCCAGCCGTCGCGATGATCACGTAATAGGACGCCGTGTCGAAGTCGTTGAGCGGCTGGCCGTCGATCGTCGCGTTGGCGATGACCGACGCGAGGTCATCGGTGGGGTTCGCGCGGCGGTCGGCCGTGAGCGCGACGAAGTACTGGAAGAAGTCGAGCATGACGGCCATCTGCTCCTGCGGGTCGCGGGAGCGACTGAGCTCTTCGTCGTCGGCGCCGAACGCCTCGGTCGTGAGCTGCAGGATCCTCGGAAAGTCTTCCTCGGGCAGGCCGAGGATCGACAGGATCACGTGAAGCGGGAAGCCGACCGCGACCTCTTGCGCGAAGTCACACGAACCGCCGAGCTCGGCCATGTGGTCGATGTAGCTCACCGCGAGTTCACGGATGCGGTCCTCGAGCGAGCGAATACGGCCGGGCAGGAACCAGCTGGACGTGATGCCCCGTACGGCTTTGTGGTCGGGGTCGTCCATGTGGATGAGTGTTCGCAGCATCTGGCCGCCACCGCTGGCCGCAGCCCTGGCCTCGATCTCGGCAGGCACGAGCAACGGCCGCGGGGAGTTGAGGAAGTGCTCGTTGTCGCGCTCGACATCCAGGACGTCCGCATGCCGGGTGATCGCCCAGAAGGGCCGATAGCGCTCCGAGTCCACCCGCACGACCGGGTGCTCGCGTCGCAGCACCCGGCACGCGGCGTGGAACCGCTCCTCCTCCGCGTACGCGGTGGGGTCCACGAAGACATTGGTGAGATCGGTCAGGTCGGTCAGGCTCACGTCGGTCCCTTTCCAAGCGATCCTCGAACAATAAGTTAAGTTACTGTTCTCGGCAAGAGCGAGGGAGCGACACCCCTGATGCGCCAGAGCAAGGACGACTACTACCGCACCGCCCTGGAGCTGCTGGCCGAGGGCGGTGTCGATGCGCTGACCATGGCGAACTTGTGTGCGCGCCTCAGCGTCACCACCGGCAGCTTCTACGCCCACTTCGACGGCATCCGCGAATTCCACAACGCCTTTCTCGAACAATGGGAGGCGGGTCGCGTCTACCAGCTCAAAGAGCAGGTGGAGTCCACCCCTGATCCCCTCGAGCGCATCGACCTGCTCAGACGCATCGCCGTCGCTGTCAACCACGAGGCCGAGAGCGCGATCCGCGGCTGGGCCCGCACCAATCCCGTCGTTGCCGAGTTCCAGCGCCGTGTCGACCGCGTCCGCGAAGAAGTACTGGTGCAGGCCTTCCTGGACATCGGCATCGACAAGAAGGAAGCGCGCGTCCTCGCGCGAATCGGGCTGACCGTCCTCGTCGGCACCCAGCAGATCGAGGAGAAGGTGGATCGCAAGCGGCTCGACAACCTCCTCTCCGAATATCAGCGCTGGGTGGAGTTCCGCCGGCTCGGAGAGGGTTGAAGACGACGAGCGAGAACTCGGATGCTGAGCGCGATCTCGTCGAGCGATCCTGGTTCGAGGAATTGGTCGGCGCCGGCGTGCAGGTAGTCGACCGCCTCGTCCTCGTGACCGGTTGCACCCCGTTTGACCACGAGCAAGACCGTTGCCGGATGCTGCGCGTGCAGGAACGCGATCGCCTCGCGTCCCATGGCGGCCAACACCGCGATGTCGCCTTCGACGGGTGGTCCGACGGTGAGGTCGAAACCTGGGCCGAGCCGCGCCGCGACCTCCGCGACGATCGGCGCCAGGGTTTGACTGACGTGCACAGCGACCGCTCCGGCGGCGTCGATCGGGTCACCTCGGTGGTGGCGATCATCGACTCGGCGAATTCTCGAGAAGGTGTCGAGCACGGACATCGTTCGTCACGCAGCAGCGAGCGACGCGGCGGTCAGCAGGATGCGCTCTGCCTGTACGCCGACGACGCCGCGCCGATCGGCGAGCGCACGCCGGACCCGAGCGAGGGCGAGGTCGATCGATTCGGGATCCGCGTAGGACGCGATCGCGTGCGCCGCATCGTCCGGGGAGAGTCGGGCGGTGAGTGCGACGGTCACTGCATCCCGCACTGCTCGAGAGGCTTGAAGTGCCACGATCGTCATGGCCCAACACTCCGCCGGGGCGGCAAGGCCTCGGTTACCGCTGCGTAAGAACCGTCCAAGAATCGACCGCGTCGCGCCCCCGCCGGATCAGGTGGACGGCAACTCGAAGCGGGCGACGGTGCCGCCCCCGGGGCGGGGTCTCAGGCTCACGGTCGCCCCGTGGGCGTCGGCGATCTGAGCGACGATCGACAGGCCGAGACCGGACCCGGGGCGGGTGCGGGCGTTGTCGGCGCGGTAGAACCGATCGAACACTTTGTCTTGGTCGTCTGACGCGATGCCGGGCCCGCGGTCGGCCACTTCGATGGCGGTGCCGTCGACGGTGAGCTCGACCGGGTCGGCCTCGTCACTGAATTTGAGGGCGTTGTCGACGAGGTTGGTGATGGCCCGTTCGATGAGCCCGCGTTGGGCTCGCACTCGGGCCGGGCGGCCGAGGGCCACGATGACGGGCCGTCCGGAGCGACGACGGAAGCGTTCGGTCACCTCCGCCGCGATCTCCGCCAGATCGACGTCGACGACCGGCTCGACGGTGCGCGTGTCGGTGGCGAGCTCCACCATCTCGCCGACAAGATCGGTGAGCTCCTCGAGCTCTGTGCGGGTCTCGGCCAACAAGCCTTGGCGCTCGGCCTCGTCGAGGCTCGTCGCCCGTTCGAGGAACTCGATGTTGGTGCGCACGGTGGTGAGCGGGGTGCGCAACTCGTGCGAGGCGTCGGCCACCAGCCTGGACTGTTCGTGGCGAGCGCGGGCCAACGCGGCGAGCATCGTGTTGAACGCGACGGCGAGCTGTCCGACCTCCCGCCCGCCGGTGCCCGCCACCTCGATTGGCTCGGTGAGATCGCCACTCGCGGCAACCCGCTCGGCCGCGTCACGGAGGTGTTCGATGGGCCGCGCCGTCCTGCGAGCTACGAGCAAGGCGACCAGCGCGGCCAACGCGGTGACGATGCCGATGATGACGACGAGCCGGGTTCGGAGTTGCCCGAGCACGGTGTCGGTCTCGCCCAGGTCGCGCGCGATCTGAACGGCTCCGCCGCCCTTGAGGGCCACGGTGAGCATCCGGTAGTGGTGGCCGGCGACGCTGACGTCGCGCGGCACGCTGGAGCCGCCCGACTGTGCGAGCGCGACATCGACGCCGTTCACGGGAAGTGAGGGCTCCCCCGCCACGGACGACGACACCTTGCCCGAGGTGTCGAGGATCTGGGTGACGGCATCGAATTCGGCGAAGCGCGGCCGGTCGCGTGTGCCGTTCGCAGTGTTGAGGTCGAGTTGCTGCAGTGTCAGGTTGCCCTGGGTGAACCGCTGGGCACGCGCGTCGAGGAACGTGTCGACTTGCTGGCGCAGACCGCTGCTCGTGCCTTGATACGACAGCAACGCCGCGGCCGCGACGGCAACGGCAACGATGACCGCGACGGCGATGGCGACGCGAACCCGAAGCGTCACGACTCGCGCGCGGTGTAGCCGACTCCGCGAACCGTGTGGATGAGCCGAGACCCCCCGTGCTCTTCGGTCTTGCGGCGGAGGTAGCTGATGTACACGTCGAGAGACTTCGAGGAGGTTTCGAAGTCATAGCCCCAGATCGCCGAGTAGATCTGATCGCGGGTGAGCACGATGCCGGCGTTGATGAGTAACAGCTCGAGCAGGTCGAACTCCGTCTTCGTCAGGTCGAGTGCGCGTTCGCCGCGGTTCACGAGCCGCCGGCGTGGATCGAGGCTCAGGTCGGCGAGGTGCAGCACCGGCTCGCCGTCGTTGACGGTGGTGCGCCGCAGCAGCGCGCGAACGCGTGCGAGGAGCTCGTCGAGCGAGTACGGCTTCACGAGATAGTCGTCGGCGCCCGCGTCGAGCCCGGCCACCCGGTCACCGATCTCGTGGCGGGCAGTGAGCATGAGTACGGGCGTCCGGTCCCCTCTGCTGCGCAGTCGCCGGCAGGCGGTGAGACCGTCGAGGTTCGGCATCATCACGTCCAGGATGATGACGTCCGGGTGCCTGTCGGCCGCGGCGGCCAGCGCCTCGACACCGTCACCGGCGAAGTCGACGGTGTAGCCCTCGAAGGTCAGCACACGGGCAAGCGACTCGCGTAAGCGGGCATCGTCCTCGGCCACCAAGATCCGGGGCGAACCGTCATGAGAGCGCACGCTCGACATTGCACGTGATGTTTTCACCCACCGGTGGTCGAGGCCGGGACGATGGCGACGGACTGGGCGGTGGTGGTGCCGTCGGCACCGGTCGCGCCCCGCACGGTGATCGTCTCACCGGCGGTGATGTCGGTCGGGTCCGCCGCCGCAGTGCGAGTGATCGCGGTGCTCGGCAGCAGGGTGATCGTGACGGTCGCATCGGTGCCGGTGGTGAGCTGGATCGTGCTGCCCTGCACGGACGCGACCGTGCCGCTCAGGCCCCCGCCGGCTCCCGCACCACCACCGCCGGCGTTGGCCGCGCCGCCGCCCCCTCCCCGACCGGCACCGCCGGCGGGGAAGGCGCCCGCGGTCGCGGCGGTCCCGGCCGGGGTCTGAGCGGCTTGGAGGGTTGCGCCGCCCCACAGCCCGAGTGCCAAGACGAGACCGAGCGTGAGTGCGGCCAGCGGCATGCGGACGCGCACGCCCTTCGGCCGGCTGCTCGCGAGCCAGGATTCGTCCTCGAGCTCGTCGAGCTCGTCGGAGGCTTCTGCTTCGACTGGCGGGGTGTCGGTGACGGACATCGTGGGGTTGCTCCTTCGGATCATTCGTGGCGCAGCGCGTCGATCGGACGGAGCGACGCCGCGCGGTTGGCGGGATAGATGCCGAAGAACAGACCGACGGCGACGGCGACCCCGAAGGCGAGCGGGATCGAATAACCCGCGATCACCGGGGTGACGCCGGCGATCTTGAAGTGGCTGCCGATCAGACCTGCTCCGATGCCGGCGAGCCCGCCGATGATCGTGAGCACGACTGCTTCGGTGATGAACTGGCCGAGCACCGCCGAGCGCGGGGCGCCGATCGCCTTGCGGATGCCGATCTCGCGGGTTCGTTCCGTGACGGTGACGAGCATGATGTTCATCACGCCGATGCCGCCGACGAGCAGCGAGATCGCCGCCACTGCGCCGAGCAGCACGGTGAAGGTCTGCGTGGTGTCTTGCGACGTCTGGAGCAGGCTGCCCTGGTTGAGCACGGTGAACGGGGTCGTCGCGGTGGCGGAGAGGTGGTGGCGGGAGTCGAGGATCGTCACGATCTCGGCCTGCGCATCGTTCTCCGCAGCAACCGTCCGAGCCTGGACGATCACTTGCGGGTAGCCGCCGGCCGCGCCGGTGAGGGTGTCCTGCACCGCGGTGTACGGAGCAGCGGCGAAGTCATCGAGGTCTTGGGTGCCGTTGGACCCCTTGGTGGCTTGCAGCCCGACGACCTGGAAGGACACGCCGTTGATCTGGATGGTCTGGCCGAGAGCATCGGTGGTGCCGAACAGGTTCGCGGCGGTGGTCCGTCCCAAGACGACGACTCGGTTGTGGTTGGTGATGTCGTCGGTGGTGAGCGCCCGCCCGGCGTCGACGGTGCGCGCCGACGCGGTGAGGTAGTTCGCATCGCTGCCCACGAACTGCCCGACGGTCGTCGTGGCGCCGTTGAACGTTGCCGTCGCGCCGTTCACGGGCACGATCGGCGACGCGCTGGTGATGTCGGGTGCTTGCGTCTTGTCGTTGAGCGCGGCGATGTCGCCGTTGTCGATCTGGACGAGGGTCGTCTGGGTGCCGGTGCGCTGCGCACCACCGCCGGCGCGTCCCCGATTGTTGATCAAGAGGGTGTTCGTGCCGAGGCTTTCGATGCGCTGTTGCACCGCGATCGACGAGCCGTTGCCGACGGCCACGAGCACGATCACGGCGCCGACACCTATGAGGATCCCGAGCACGGTCAACGAAGAACGCAACCGGTTGGCGGTGATGCCCCGCAGCGCGATGCGGAAACTGTCGAGCGTCATCTCACACCGCGGCCGAGTAGGTGTCGAACCGGCGAGCGGTTTGGCGTTCGTCGGACACGATGAGCCCGTCGCTGACGCGCACCACCCGAGCCGCGGCGTGCGCGACCTCGGGCTCGTGGGTGATGAGCACGATCGTGCGCCCTTCGGCATGCACTCGGTGGAACAGGTCGAGGATCTCGCGGGTGGCCGCCGTGTCGAGGTTGCCTGTCGGTTCGTCGGCCAGGACCAATGACGGATGGGCCACGAGCGCGCGGGCGACCGCCACTCGTTGTTGCTGGCCGCCCGACAGCTCGGTGGGCAGGTGCCGCGCGCGGTCGGCAAGGCCGACCGACTCGAGCGCGGCAAGCGCACGCTCGGTTCGTTCCTTGCGCTTCACACCGCGGTATGCCAGCGGAAGCTCGACGTTGGCCAGCGCGCTGGTGCGCGGGATCAGGTTGAAGCTCTGGAACACGAAGCCGAGCTTGCGGTTGCGGACCATCGCCAGCTGACGGTCCTCGAGGCGGCGCACGTCGACGCCATCGAGGCGGTACCGACCCCACGTCGGGACGTCGAGACAGCCGATGATGTTCATCAGCGTCGACTTGCCGGAACACGAGGCGCCCATGATGGCGACGAACTCGCCGCGCTCGATGCGTAGGTCGACGCCGCGAAGGGCATGGACCTCGGCCTCACCGGAGGCGTAGGTCTTCACGATCCGGAGCAGGTCGATGACCGGAGGGTGGGCCGCCATCAGTTCGCTCCCCCGCCACCGAAGCCACCTGCTCCACCGCCCCCGCCGCCCGGGAACGCGCCCCCGCCGGCCGCTCCCGTTC